>JABDAO010000023.1 GCA_013289095.1 Bacteroidota bacterium
CAGGTTGTTGTAGGTTCCTGCCAGACCCGAAGTGTCGCCCAGGGCTTCCCTGATTTTCAGATCAGACATATAGTATTTCAAGGCCTCGGCATGATTGCCCTGAAAAAAATAGATCGAACCGATATTGTTATTGCATTCGGCAATGCCAAGCTCATCGCCAATGGCCTCGCGTGCGGTAAGCGATTCAAGATAATCTTTCAACGCTTCGGGATAATTGCCCTGTTCCTTGGCCAGCAGGCCCAGGTTATTATAACAGGCTGCAATGCCTCTTTTATCACCTGCCTCGTTACGAATCTGAAGCGAAAGCTGTAGATTTTTAGCCGCTTCGGGATATTTTCCCTGTCGGGTATTGATAATACCAATGGTGCATAAGGAAGTGCCAGCGTTTCTGACCGCACAAAGCTTTGTCTTTCCTGTTGAATCTTTTTGCAAGATAGCCTTGCTGAGCGCTAAAGCCTTATCGGCAAAAAGAAGTGCGCTGTCGTTGATGCCCAATTTGACATATTCCCAGGACAATTTGTTCAGATTGGGCAGTTTGCCCGTGTCTGATTTTTCGGCGGTGATGATTTGCTTCAGGCGCTGTATTCCTGTGTTTTGTGCACAGCAAAGAGCAGAGAACGTAAGAAAGAGGAGCATTGAAATGAGTGCCCGAAATTGTATTTGCATACCGCAAAAATAGAACTTAAACCCTTTCTTTGCCTCATAAATAATTTTTTTCGGCTTAAAGTGGCTGTGAAAGGGTTATGTTATAGGGGCATCTTCTTACCCTCCGTTCCCTCGGTATTATTCCTATTCTGTATCAGATGAGTTAGGCTCTCATCAATGAAGGATGGTGAATCCGGAAATGCGGGTTCCGATAATCTTGGTGTGTATCGGGAGGTTGTCTGGCCAGCTTCAGGCAGGTTGGTCGTTGTATATACACAACTCTTAAAGGGTACAAAGAGTATACCTGTCAGGAGGGCTGTATTGGGGCGCCGTGTCAACCCGGGAGATTTGATAACAGGTGAGAGGTGGAAGAGGAAAGTGGCGGTGAATTGAATAAGCCGTGCTGGAACACCTGGGCGCTGTAGCGTGGGAGAGAGCTGGGTTTAAAGAAACGAGCCGGGTTCTGCGGTTGACCTTCTGAAATCCTGAGTTCACCATCAAGATCAACGTGTTTGCCGAATATATTCGGGGAAGGCCTTGAATTGACTTTTCTTTGTGGAAAATAGTAAAGGATGTTGCATGTGTGGAATCTGATAACACACATACGGATTGCGTAATTATACAAGTCTTGCACCATTATACCCAGGCATGAACATTTAAGAAAGATCGAATTTCATTGCCGTTCTCCCCAGGCAAGATTTGGGTTACCCCTCCAGATACACGATACGTTGAATGTACAATACACGGGCTGCACCAGCCGGGATTGATGATGTGCATATTTGGGTGTTGTTTTGCCAATATCACACGGGTCCAAAGAGGTGAGTACTTACATTACCGTTTAATTACACATCAACAAACCGTCATCATGAAAAATGCCGTGCTTCATAAAGAGATTGATCAAATCCACCACGTTTTGCGAAATCCAAAGCCCCATGTACCGGTTGTAAACATAGACTCGACCTCTCTGTTTCACTTTATCCGGGATGAGTTTTCCCGTTCACTTCCGGCTGCCGATCAGGTACTGTTCCCTGGGCTTTTTGAGCGGTATGAAAATGTATTGACGAATGTCAGGGCTGGTAATCTGGAGCAAGCTAAATTCTGGATCGATTGTATCGATCAGAATCCTGCCGATCTGCCCGTTCCGGTGATGATTGGTCTGGAATCGCTTTATTTTTCGGTTCGTGCCTATTTCTACTATGCTTCGGGGGACTATCATGTCGCACTTCAGAAGCTTCGAACGGCAATTGGATTGGCAAATTGTCTGGCAAATGAAAATATGCCGGTAATGATTGCTTGTTGTTACGAACAATCATTAAACTGTTGTAGGGTTTATTACGCCTGTGGTGAGGGTGAACTTGTCTGTAAAGAGGGTGGAAAATTACTTCTGTATATAAGTGCAGGTCACTCCTTTCCAAATTTTTCTCTTACCGATACCAGCCATTTTAGGAAGGAGTTTCCAGAAATGCAGGAACGAATCGTGCAGTACGCAACAAACGTAATCTTTTCTAAAATCGAGTGTCTTTGCATGATAAAGCCTGGTCTGACAAAACTCTACTTTAAACACCTGTTGAGCCCATTTTGTGAGTATTCAGGAGCAGACCGACAGAGTCTCTCCGGCTATCGCGAGTCTATGATCACACTCATGGCTTTCTACCTGGATGAATATGAAAACTATATTGCCGCCTTGTTCGGACTGCTTCCTCTCCTTTCCGGCCTTCCGGTAAACATTCAGAAACAGCTACTCCTTAACCTGATTGAATTGGGTAACAGGGTTAATTATCCCGATCAGGAGGGCCTTGTATCCACCGTTTTGCATTTTTCGACGGTAAATTTTGGCAATGAGCTGATTGAGGTCGCACAAGGCAAACCTCGGTTGTTGAAGACGGGTCGCTAAGGCTTTCATCAACGGGTGTTATTCCAATTCCGATACATTATAGTTAGGTCTATACAAGAGTTGATTGAACTTATTATTTTGGTACAGGTCTCAATCTTCTATTTGTAGGTTTCTCATCATTTCTCTACCTTTCCCGCTAAATCATACACATACACGTATTCATCCCAGGGGTATCCTGGCAGTTTTCAATAAAGCTCGGTTATGTGCTATAATGTGGAAGCCAAGGCGTTGGCCCTGAAGAAGTACGAGGCATATTTTAAAGGGCGGAAAAAAGAGATCTCCGGAGAGTTGGATCTGGATATTCATCTGGCGAATGGGTTTCTTCATCCTGTCCTGCCTGTGATTGTTCAGGATGAAGAAGACCCTGTCAAGTTCATGCATTGGGGGCTTGTACCTCCCTGGTGTAAGGATGAAAAGCAAGCCAAAGAACTCCAGGATTTTACATTGAATGCGCGCGCCGAAACGATTTTCGAAAAACCATCTTTCAGATCCATCGTAGCCAAACGATGTCTGCTTCCTATAACGGGATTCTACGAGTGGAGAACCTTTAATAAAAAAAAATACCCTTACTATATTCACCTCAAAAGCAAGGAGCCTTTCGCCCTGGGTTGTTTGTATGATGAATGGGTGAATAGGGAAACCGGTGAAATACTTACCGGCTTCTCGATTGTCACCACCGAGGCAAACCCGCTCATGGCAAAGATCCACAACGACAAGAGGCGAATGCCGCTGATCCTGCCTGAAAAGGCAGAAAAGGAATGGATTGATCCAGGCCTCTCCAAAGAAAAAATAAAACAACTCTTGTTGCCTTTTGATGAAGCGCTCATGGAGGCATATACCATCTCCAGACTGATTACGAACAGGAAAGAGAATCCAAACGAACCGGAAGTAAGCTTACCACAAATTTATTCTGAACTAGACCCCCTCTGAGAAACGATGAAGAATGTAAATATTATCTGTATGTCGGCATCTGAATACAAGTCGCTCGACGAAGAAGAAAAAAACAGACTCGGCATAGCTTTTACAGCACAAAGCTTGGTCCCGGAAACAGAGACAGCCCCGTTTGAAAGTAAGGCTGTGAGAGATCCTGTCTCAAATCTTTTCAGAAAGTATGATCATTTGGTCGTGGCAGAATCCGACCGGATTTACGGGAGCAAAAGAAGCACCTATATTTTTGTATTCAGTTCTGAAGGCTCTTATCAAAACATAAAACAGAAATTTCCTGGAAATTTTGATCAAATAAAAAATATTTTTCTGACCTGAGATCGGGCAAAAGAACCTCCCAGGGAGGCAAAAAAAGATCCGCCCTTTACCAGGGCGGATCTTTTTCGTACTTCTAAAATGGTACTACCACATATAGAGTGTATAGACCGTGCCGCTGATGGTTACTGTGCAGATATTATCGCAGTTGCCCGTTCCGAAGTCAATCACACGAGTTGCTTTTCCGATTGGAGTAAAATCTATTGTTCCCTGAACAATCCATTCGGGGCAGTCAAGCTTATAAACCAATGGATTGGTAATGGTTGCCGTATAACCAGATCCGGTAGAGCTCACCCCGTTCGAGCTGCCGGTATATTGGAATACATCATCAAACCAGATTAAGGGGGTGCTTTCTCCAGCGGTCCATTTGCGCGTAATGTTTTCATTGTAGGTATATGATCCTCCGCCAGAGTTGGCAGGTTTGGTGATCATACCGTTGGTAACGGTGGAGTTATAGGTTGATTGACCATTGATCCGGCCCTCGTTGGTCATCGTCTTTACCCCAGAAATGCCATAGTCATTCACATAATAATTACTAAATGAAAGTGTAATCACGTCGAGTGAATCCCAGTAATGAGGTTTGGTATAAGTCACGTAAATGATACCCCGACGGTAACGCAGATCGCTGCACAGACAGTTGGTCGTTCCAAAGTTGATGATGATGGTGTCGGGATTGCTGTGGTTAATGGTATCAAAGGTCAGGGTGGCGCAAGCGCTGAGGAGGCTTCCGGTACCTGCTCCGGGAGCCAGCCTGTAAGAACTCAGGCTTCCTGATGCGGCCTGGTCGGAGATGCTTCCGCTCTCATTGAAGCGTGACTGTGCAAAAGCATTCTCGTTTGAGGAGGTAGTTTCACTGTCGGTAGTTGGGGTTGCTTTTTTACATCCGCCTAGAATGAGACTTGTAACTGCAAGGATCATGCATCCCTGGATGAGCTTGAGGGTGGTTCTGCTTTTCATGTTTGTGAATCTGATTTTTTGGTTTACTCCGTCGATCGATTTGAGACTATAAACGAAGCGATGCGTTTAACTTATCTGGGTTCGTTCCCTCAAAATGACTAGTAAATGTATGAAAATCAATAATGTGAACCTAAGCCTTTCTGAAAATAAGAAGAAAAGATTAAAAAGAAGCGGGTTCGGATGAAGGAAAGAAGGCCAAACTGACTTTTTTGCGTTTGAATACGCTCAGTAACTGTACCCTGAATGCCCGGCTGTGCAGTCGTGGAAGGAGGTCTATTTCTTCTGACTTCTGGAATTACTGATTCCGATCAATATCATGACGGAAAATGGTATTGCAAGCGGGGCAGAATAAATGGCAAGCCCACCAACCAATACGACAACTGATGTTATAATAAAGACGAGGATTAAACCGAAAAGACCGATACGAACTAAAAGACTCATGTACTCAATTTTGACAAAGATACTTTGTTTGATCCAGTTGATAAATCCAGATTGTGCATTAGAAGGCTTGTACGCTAATGCACAGTGTGTTAGGATTTGCGCGGTCCCGATAGTCATCGGGATGGGTTATCCAGCGGGTTCGTTGTGCTGTTGGCCTTTTGAGCGCGAATGCCTGCTTCTAATGAAAATGCGGGATAAAGCAGTTGTGCAGAATAGTCAGGATGGAACCAAAAAGGCCTTCCCACAGGGAAGGCCTTTTTAAGAGTGCATTTGAAAAAGACTAGTAGTCCATTCCACCGCCCATGCCGCCTGGCATTTGTGGCATGGCTGGTTTGTCTTCGCGGATGTCGCTGATCACACATTCGGTCGTGAGGAGCATACCTGCAATAGAGGCCGCATTCTCGAGGGCCACACGGGCTACCTTTGTAGGGTCGATGACACCTGCATCATACAGTTTTTCGAATACTTCGGTATGGGCATTGTAACCAAAGTCGCCTTTGCCTTCACGAACACGCTGAACGATGATAGAGCCTTCGCCTCCTGCATTGGCAACGATCTGACGAAGGGGTTCTTCGATGGCACGTTTCACAATTGCAATTCCGGTGTTCTCATCTTCGTTAGCGCCTTTCAGCTTTTCGAGACATTCGATGGCACGGATATAAGCTGTTCCGCCGCCCGGGATGATACCTTCTTCTACCGCAGCACGTGTAGCATGAAGTGCATCGTCGACACGGTCTTTCTTTTCTTTCATTTCAACTTCGGTAGCAGCGCCGATGTACAGAACGGCAACACCGCCGGCCAGTTTGGCAAGACGCTCCTGAAGTTTTTCTTTGTCGTAATCAGAAGTGCTTGTTTCGATCTGGGCCTTGATATTGTTTACGCGTGCGGTGATGTCAGCTTTTTTACCGGCTCCGCCTACTATCGTTGTATTGTCTTTGTCGATAGTGATTTTTGATGCTGTACCCAGGTAAGAAAGGTCAGCGTTCTCGAGTTTGAAACCTCTTTCCTCAGAAATGAGGGTTCCGCCAGTTAGAATGGCGATGTCTTCGAGCATTGCTTTTCTGCGGTCGCCAAAGCCTGGGGCCTTCACAGCTGCAATCTTGAGTGAACCACGCAGACGGTTAACAACCAGTGTAGCGAGGGCTTCTCCGTCAACATCTTCAGCAATGATAATGATTGGTTTGCCGGTAGCTACAGCTTTTTCAAGCACAGGAAGAAGTTCCTTCATGTTGGAAATCTTCTTGTCGTAAATCAGGACATGTGGATTTTCGAAAACAGCTTCCATTTTGTCGGCATCCGTCACGAAATAAGGAGAGATATAACCGCGGTCGAATTGCATACCTTCCACGATTTTCACTTCTGTTTCGGTACCTTTTGCTTCTTCCACAGTGATGACACCTTCTTTCTTCACCTTTGCCATTGCATCGGCAATCAGTTTTCCGATGCTGTGGTCGTTGTTCGACGAAATGGTGGCAACCTGTTCAATTTTGCTGCTGTCTTCACCAACTTTTTTACTTTGTTTCCGGAGATCTTCAACAACGGCAATTACAGCCTTGTCGATTCCGCGTTTCAGGTCCATTGGATTGGCGCCTGCGGCAACATTTTTTAAACCACCTGTAACGATAGCCTGGGCAAGTACGGTTGCCGTTGTTGTTCCATCACCTGCGATATCTGCAGTTTTAGAAGCAACTTCTTTCAGCATCTGGGCGCCCATGTTTTCGATCGGGTTCTTCAATTCTATTTCTTTAGCTACTGTAACTCCGTCTTTGGTGATGGATGGAGCTCCGAATTTTTTATCGATAATTACATTACGGCCTTTCGGACCGAGTGTAACTTTTACAGCATTAGCCAAAGCATCAACGCCTTTTTTCAAAAGGTCGCGTGCTTCAATGTCGAACATGATATCTTTAGCCATTTTTTGTTTTTATTAGGTAGTTAATTGGGTTTAAATACGTTTGTTATAATAGTTCATACGAACCGGAGCAACAGCCCCCAGGTATTAAATGACTGCAAAAATGTCGCTTTCGCGCATGATCAGGTATTCCTTGCCTTCGAGGGTAACCTCTGTGCCAGCGTATTTGCCATAAAGCACAACATCGCCAACCTTAACTGCCGGTTTGTTGCCCTTTTCGTCGATTTCACTGATTGAAATCACTTTCCCTTTCTGGGGTTTTTCTTTGGCTGTGTCGGGGATGATAAGTCCTCCGGCTGTTTTTTCTTCTGCCGGAGCAGCTTCAACGACAACTCTGTTCTGAGTGCCTGCAATGGGTTTGATACTTACTTTTGACATGTTTTGTTTATTTAGAGGTTTACAAAATTTAAGTGGCATCCGGCACGGTCATTTTCCATGCCAAAGTGGTTCTGAAACTCAATTGGGACAATATTACAGGCAGGAACCCGAATTCAAAAAAAAATGTCAGAATGTACGTGACATCCTGACATCTGTTCCCTGCTTTGGGGCCGCGTATCCTTATTTTTTCTTGGCCTGGGGAGGTGCAGGAGCTGCTTTGGGCATACCGGTCTGTACATCTTTTCCGATGTTTACCGGGTTTTCCTGTTGTTTTTGTTTTACCTCCGATGTTGTTGCTGTAGGTGTTTCGGTAGTCGTGCCACTCTTGTTGATATTGGCAGACGAAAGCAGACTCAGGACGAGCAGGGCTATTGCAAGTGAATAGGTGGCTTTTTCCAGAAAATCGGCGGTACGACGTACACCCATTATCTGGTTAGAACCTGCGAACTGAGACGAAAGACCTCCTCCTTTTGAATTCTGGATCAGAACTACAATAATTAAAAGTATGCAGACCAGGATGATAAATGCAGTGATTACGGTTCCCATTTTAATGCGTTCTTTTTAGAATATTCGTACTTAGTAATTGTCAGTTATAATTCAGTGTTTCGATCCTTATTTTCAGCCTTCTGTCTCCAGTTTTTCAATAAGGGAGGCAAAGTAAAGCTTTTTTTCCGGATATTTCAAACACAAAGTTTGATAGGCCATGATGGCCTTTGCCTTATTACCCTGTTTGGCATAAATTCCGGCCAGTGTCTCGGTCACAAAATCAGGATCTTCGACCACGCTTTGACGTGCCATATTTACCGGGCTGTAAAACTCCTTTTGCGGTTTGGTGATACGTGGTTCTTCGGTAATGAATTTTTCGATCAGGGCTGATTGTTTTACCTTTTTCTCCTCCTTAAGTGGTTCTTGCTTAGCGGGTTCTGTATCAGATTTGGTTTTAGAAGCCCGTTTTAGCCATTGTGTAAAACTTAGTTCCGCACCTGGCGTATCAGGTGTAGGCTCTTCGGCTTCAAGAATCTGGGCAACGGGCTGATCCTGATTTTCTACCTCTAGTTGTAAGGAGGCATCAATGGCGCTCGAGAGATATGCATCGGTCAGGATTTCTATATCTTTCACCGTCTTCAGGGTGTCATCGGTATTCACTGGCTCAACCAGGTTCTCGGGTTCAGGCACAGGGCTTGCTTTACGATGTGGGATTTGATTGTTGTTGCTTTCCCTGTTTTTTTCGGCTTGAACTTCTGTTTTGTCGGCCTCCCCAGCCGCTATTGAATCCGGCCCCAAAACTGGAACTTCTTTTGACGGATTTAGGGCTGGAAGACGTACGACCTCATCAGCCGGTTCTGTCCTGGGTATTGGAACAAGTAATACGGGTGTTTCTGCCTTCGTCTCTTGCTTAATTTCAGGTGGCGCTGTTGTAGTCAGCAGCGGGATATTTGTTGCAGGTGTCTTGTCTTTGGCCGATTGCTCGTTTATCTCTTTCAGACGCGCTTCGAGGATTTCCTGAGCTGATTGTATCTGTGGGCTTGGCGCCTTTTGCGCGGCCGGCTCTGCAACCAATGCTTCTTCCTTCAACGATTCCTTGTCAGTTGGCGTTGAAACCACCTCGTTGATAGTTGGCTGTTTTTCAATTGCAGGCACCGGAAGTTCGAGGTTCCGGATCAGTTGTTCCTGGTTCTCGTTTGGTTTGGATCCGCTGATCCCTGGTTTTGGTGACAGGGTCTCTTTATCGGTTGTGATGAGCGTATAGAGGAGCGTTCTGTCGGTTGTATAGGCAGCAGCCAGCTTCAGTTGATTGTTGTAATGAATGCTTTTTTGAAGATGCAGGCCTTTTACAAACAGCAGCTGTGCGGTCTGGCAATATGGAAATTCTTTCAACACTTCGGCCAGCTGCTTCGAATTTTCGGCAGTGAGCGACGATGGATTCTTTAAGAAAGAGGTAAACAGTGCTCTGTTCATATTACCAGTTGATCAGTGCTTTATTAAAAATGTCCTGAACCAGTTGATCGTTTATGGTTTTGATAAGTGCGTCTTCTACAGCATTTATAGCGTTTGAGCTCGGGAAATCGGCATACCGGGTAAAGGGTTGTTCGAAATTTGCTTTTTCGTTTTTTGTATTTGTGAACTTTACATTTACCGTGATGGAGAGCCTGTTCTGGGCCGCTATATCGGTACCGCTCGAGATGGCTATCGGCGTGACCGAATAAGCCGTTACCTGGCCTTCGAATTGAAGATCTGCTCCACGGGAGCCCAGATTGAGCGCTGTCTGGGAGGTCACAATATCTTTTAAGGCTTCGGTGAGGCTTGCGCAATAGGTTGGTTTGGTAAGAGGGGTGTTGTTCAGGAAATACTCGACCGACACGGTCTTTGCATCGCCCAGCACAACACCGCTCATATCATAATGCATTTTGCAACCGCTGAGCAAAAGGAGCGTGAAGAACAAAATAGGGATACTTCTCTTTTTCAATTTGAGTGCTGGTCTTAATAGTTAGTAGCCGGTTTATTTTTCGGGCCCATCCAATCCATATTCATGGAGCTTCCTGTACAAAGTTCGTTCCGAAATGCCGAGCTCCTGTGCGGCGTTTTTACGTTTTCCTTCGTGTTTGATCAAGGCTTTCTTGATCATTTCCTGCTCCACTTCATGCAGCGAAAGAGAGGGCTCTTCGACCAATACATGCGTCTGGGGCTCCACAGCCACCGGTTGGTGTTGCTTCGTTTTGTGCGAGGGGGGCTGTGCATAGTCTAACCGTATGGGCGTATGTTCTCCGCCTATTTCCTGATAAATTTTCTTGATAATCTGTTCGTTTTCGGGCTCAAAGCCACGGTTCTGGCCTGGGTTGTTATCCACCAGGCCGAGCACCACCTTTTTAAGATCGGTCAGGTCTTTCTTCATGTCAAAGAGCACCTTGTACAGGATATCGCGTTCTGAAAAATCAGCCCCCTGTCCGTCTCCTTTGATGACCATAGGCAGGGTGCTGGCCGAATGTTGTGGGAGGTATTTCAGCAGGGTAGAAGCATTGATCTCCCGGGCTTTTTCGATGACCGAAATCTGCTCGGTAATGTTTTTAAGCTGACGCACATTGCCCTGCCAGTAATAATCGGTCAGAAGGCCCTCTGCTTCGGGATCTAATTTTACGACAGGCATGCGGTATTTGGCCGCAAAATCGGTGGCGAATTTACGGAAGAGCAGATGAATATCCTGTTTCCGGTCACGAAGCGGGGGCACAAGGATAGGCACTGTATTCAGGCGGTAGTACAGGTCTTCCCTGAATTTTCCTTTTTCGATGGCCTGTTGGATGTTTACATTCGTTGCTGCAATGATGCGCACATCGGTTTTGAGGACTTTGGATGAGCCTACTTTCATAAATTCGCCCGATTCGAGCACCCGGAGCAAACGCGCTTGGGTGGCGATGGGCATTTCGGCCACTTCATCCAGAAAGATGCTGCCCCCGTTCACCCCTTCGAAATATCCTTTGCGCGCTTCGTGGGCTCCGGTAAACGATCCTTTTTCATGACCAAAAAGCTCGCTGTCTATGGTGCCTTCGGGTATGGCCCCGCAGTTTACGGCAATGTAAGGGCCGTGTTTGCGCGCGCTGAGCTGGTGTATGATCTGGGGGAATACCTCTTTGCCCGTTCCGCTTTCGCCGGTGATGAGCACACTCAGATCGGTTGGTGCCACCTGCATGGCAATGTCTATATCGCGCTCCAGGGCAGGAGAGGAGCCGATAATCCCGAAACGCAGTTTTATGTCTTGTATGGTCATTTTAGTAATGCTTGAATTTTTAAAAGAAGATCAGGTACGTCTGGTGAAGCTATCTTACACACCATCCTCGGATCAACATTTATAGAATCATTTAGAAGTACATCTCTCATTCCGTCAAATTCCTTCGGGGTATTTCCGGATGCGCTGTCCTGGTTTGTGCTGCCCCCCCCCGAATTGGATCTACACCCCGATCTGTGTAGCTGTGGAAACGAGATGCTCCAACTACAGTTTTCGCTTTTCACTCCCGGTAAATGATTTTCAAATCTTTGTTTACTTCTTCAATACAGGTATTGTTCTTCCTGGCCCTGAGCGTGATCAAATCTAGTTCAACTCCAAGCCGACCAAGCAAATCAAACTGAATCCGCACAAACTCAAGTAATGAAATTTTCTTTTTTAGGTCCATCAGACTATCCAGATCGCTGTCCGCCCTCTGTTCATTCCGCGCATACTACCCGAATATCCCGATCAGCCTGGGCTCATCAGGCATCAGGTAGTTGATGATGGTCGTATTTAGTTCGGTCCGGCTCATCCCCCATGCTTCATTGCTAGTTTTATGGCCTGGACAAAGTGAGCGCTTATTCTTGCTACACGACGCTCCCAATCAAGGTAGCTACCGTACACCGTTCTGCCAGCACGTTCACATAATCTCCCTTCTTAAATTCTCCTTTAGGAAAAACAACTACGGTATTCTGTGAATTTCTTCCTGAAAGCATTTCGTCCGACTTTTTGGAGATGCCTTCCACCAATACCCGGTGTACTTTACCCAAACCAAGCTTTGTACGCGCTCCCGAAAGTTTTTGTTGCAGGGCAACCACTTCGTAGAGACGTTGTTTCTTGGTTTCTTCGGGTACATCGTCTTTGTATTTGCGTTCGGCAAGGGTTTTAGGGCGCTCGCTGTAGGCAAACATATAGGAGAAATCATACTGGGCCCACTCCATCAGGGATATGGTGTCCTTATGCTCTTCGTCGGTCTCGCTGCAAAAACCGGTAATAATGTCGGTGGATATTCCGCAATGCGGGATGATACGGCGTATCGCGTTGATGCGTTCCATATACCACTCGCGTGTATAGCCCCGGTTCATCATTTCCAGCAAACGGGTATTTCCGCTTTGCACCGGAAGGTGTATATAGTCGCAAATGTTTTCATAACGGGCCATGGTATACAGCACCTCGTCGTTCATGTCTTTGGGGTGGGAGGTGCTGAAACGGATACGCAGCAGTGGATTTACCAATGCCACTTTTTCGAGCAGTTGTGCAAACGTGGTGGCCTGGGCCAATACATCGGGCGATGGGTTGTCTTTTTTTAAACCGCCTCCGGTCCACTGGTAAGAATCAACATTCTGGCCGAGGAGTGTTACTTCCCGGTAGCCCTGATCAAACAAGAGCCGGGCTTCGCTGACAATGCTTTCAGGATCGCGGCTGCGTTCGCGTCCGCGGGTAAACGGCACCACACAAAACGAACACATATTGTCGCACCCTCTGGTAATGCTGATAAAGGCGCTGATGCCATTGCCTCCAAGCCGCACAGGGTTGATATCGGCATAGGTCTCGTCTCTCGAAAGCAATACATTTACGGCTTTCTGTCCGCCTTCAACGGTTTCGATGAGCGAAGGCAGGCTGCGGTAAGAGTCGGGCCCTACCACGATGTCCACTATTTTTTCCTCTTCCAGAAACTTTTCTTTCAAACGCTCTGCCATACAACCCATGACACCGATCATGAGCGATGGTTTTTTGCGTTTTTCTATATTGTATTCTTTTAAACGGTTGCGGACTTTTTGCTCGGCATTGTCGCGTATGGCACAGGTATTTATAAGAATCAGATCGGCTTCTTTATAATCGCTGGTAGTTACAAAACCCTTGTCGGTCAGAACCGATGCAACGATTTCGCTGTCCGAAAAATTCATCGCGCAGCCATAGCTCTCGATATACATTTTTCGGCTGCCCGGTTTTTGTGTTCCTGTCACGACCAGGGCATCACCTTGTCTCGCTTCGTCAATTAGTTTGTTTTCCATTGTTCTTTTCAAGGATGGCAAAGATAGGGAAAGCGGAGCGACTGACAAAATGGCATTCGAAATGAACCAAGTCGCATATCAGTTGCAACACGTCGTATTTCAGTTGCGGTAGGTTGTCGCACGTTGTATTTCAATTGAAAAAGGTTGTTTTTCAATTGAAGCAGGTTGTATTTCAATTGAAGCAGGTTGTATTTCAATTGAAAGAGGATGTTTTTCAATTGAAGCAGGTTGTATTTCAATTGAAAAAGGTTGTATTTCAATTGAAAGAGGATGTTTTTCAATTGAACCAGACAGTATTTCAATTGAAAAAGGATGTTTTTCAATTGAAGCAGGTTGTATTTCAATTGAAGCAGGTTGTATTTCAATTGAAAAAGGTTGTATTTCAATTGAAGCAGGCAGTATTTCAATTGAAGCAGGTTGTATTTCAATTGAAAGAGGATGTTTTTCAATTGAAAAAGGTTGTTTTTCAATTGAAGCACGCTGAATTTCGGTTGCAGTATGCTGTATTCCAGTTGCAATTTATCACTTTTAGAGGTATTTTAATGGGAATCAACATGTTGACAAAAAGAAACGAAAGAGTTGGCTTTTGTTATCACGCACTTTAAGTCTAAGATCAAGATCGTTGCATGCCTCCAGAATGCGTAATAGTATCTTTTTCGGTTCCATCCTTGAACGTTCGAAACCTGAAGCGGACATGCGCAGATTGTTAAGATGATCATGATTTGCGCTGATTGTGAGTCTGTTAGCAAATAATAGCAGATCATATTCATCCTAATAATCTGTGTTCTATTCGGTAATGCTTACATACCCAAGAGGGCTAATGAAAAGGGTGATGGACATGGCTGAATCGGGAGGGTAGTGATTTAGACTGCAAATGTCGGTATTTTGAGATAAATGTGTGAAAAACGTCTGTTTTTTCATTTATTTAGGATAAAATAGAACTCTTTTCGAAGTCATCGATCTGATTCGCACCCTTGATCTGAAATTTATTTTCACGAAAATGTAAAACTTTCAAAAATTATATATATATGAAATATATATATGCAAAAGCCCGATGATTTTTGATTTGGTTATTTCAAAATTCTTTGCTTTTCTTTGCGTCCCGAAAGCCGCGTTCTGGAAATTGTATTGTTTTTAACCCGGATCCGGGGCTTTATACGCAAATTAACTGATTACTGATGGCCAAAAACCTAGTCATTGTCGAGTCCCCAGCCAAAGCAAAAACCATTGAAGGCTTTTTGGGCGAGGATTTCGTTGTACGTTCCAGCTTTGGTCACATCCGTGACCTGGCCAAAAAAGGGCTTGCTGTTGACCTGGAGCATAATTTTATCCCCACCTACGAGATTTCTCCCGATAAGGAAAAAGTAGTAGGCGAACTGCGTAAGATAGCAAAATCAGCCGGCACGGTATGGCTGGCGACGGATGAGGACCGCGAGGGTGAAGCCATCTCCTGGCACCTGGCCGAAGCCCTGGGGCTCGATATCAAGACCACCAAGCGCATTGTATTTCATGAAATTACCAAGAATGCCATCCAGGCAGCTATTGCCAACCCGCGTACCATCGATAAACATCTGGTTGATGCGCAGCAGGCCCGGCGTATACTCGACCGGCTGGTGGGTTTTGAGCTTTCGCCCATACTCTGGAAAAAAATAAAACCATCGCTTTCGGCCGGACGGGTACAATCGGTTGCCGTAAGGCTTATTGTGGAACGCGAACGTGAAGTGCAGAATTTTAAATCGGTTGCTTTTTTCAAAGTGGCTGCCCTCTTCAGTACAGCAGGTAAAGAACTAAAAGCCGAGCTGAATAAAAAATTCACGGGGATAGAGGAAGCCCGGACATTTCTCGAAAAATGCATCGGGTCGGACTTTACGATTTCGAACCTGGAAACCAAACCAGCCAAGAAATCGCCGGCGGCTCCGTTTACCACTTCTACCCTGCAGCAGGAAGCCAGCCGTAAGCTGGGTTTTTCTGTTGCCCAGACCATGACGGTTGCACAGCGTCTGTACGAAAGCGGAAAAATAACCTACATGCGTACCGACTCCGTAAACCTGTCGGATACTGCCATTGAACAGGCCAAGACCGAAATTTCGAAGAATTACGGTGAGAAATACGTCCATATACGTAAATACAAAACCAAATCTAAGGGGGCCCAGGAGGCACACGAAGCCATTCGTCCTTCGTACCTCGAAAACCAAAGCGTTACCGGCGAACGCAACGAGGAGCGTCTTTATGAACTGATCTGGAAACGTACTATCGCCTCACAAATGGCCGATGCCGAACTCGAAAAGACAACTGCCACCATCAGTGTATCAAAAGCGGAGGAGAAATTTGTAGCCCAGGGTGAAGTCCTGAAGTTTGATGGGTTCCTGAAAGTATATCTGGAATCATCGGATGAGGAGGATACGGATGAGGAACAGGAAGGAATGCTTCCTCCATTGAAAACAGGGGAGAAGCTGGGAATGAACGAAATCACGGCAACACAACGTTTTACACACCACCCCGCAAGGTTTACCGAGGCCAGTTTGGTTAAAAAGCTCGAAGAACTTGGTATCGGAAGACCGTCTACGTACGCCCCGACCATCAGCACCATTCAGAAACGCGAATATGTGATCAAGGAGGACAGGGATGGGGTACGTCGCAACTTTGCGGTACTTTCTCTAAAAGACTCAACCATTCAGGAGGAGCAACGCGAAGAAGGCACCGGGGCAGAGAAATCAAAAATGTTCCCAACCGATATTGGCATGGTCGTGACTGATTTTCTCATCCTTCATTTTCCGGTAGTGCTTGATTACCAGTTTACTGCCAAAGTAGAGGATGAATTTGATACGGTTGCCGAAGGAAAACTCAGCTGGCAGCAGATGCTGAAAGAATTCTATAAACCATTTCACCAAAGCGTTGAAAAAACGCTCGAAACATCCGAACGTGCTTCGGGCGAACGCCTGCTAGGGAAGGATCCGGCGAGCGGAAAAAACCTGTATGTGCGTATCGGCCGTTTTGGCCCCTTGGCACAGATCGGCGAAAGCGATGATGAAGTTAAGAAATTTGCCAGCTTGCGCAAAGGACAGTTGCTTGAGAGCATTACCCTGGCCGAAGCGCTGGATCTATTTAAGCTGCCAAGGGTTGCCGGACAATTCGAGGAAAAAGACATGATCGTGGCCATCGGGCGTTTCGGGCCTTACATCAAGTTCGATAGCAAGTTTATTTCATTGCGCAAAGAAGATGATCCGATGACTGTCAGCGCCGAGCGCTGTCGTGAACTCATTGAACTCAAACGCATTGCTGACATTGAAAAATACATCAAGTCGTTTCCCGAAAACCCGGAAGTGCACATCCTCAAAGGAAGATGGGGGGCATACTTGGCTATCGGAAAAAACAATTTTAAACTGCCTAAAGGCACTGAGCCAACCACGCTGACCCTGGAAGATTGCCTTGGTATAGCCGACAAGGCCGGTTATGGCAACAAGGCCCGGGCAGTGATCGAGAAGAAAACCCCGGCTCCTAAAGCAGCAGCAAAGAAAACCGCAGCCAAAAAAGCCCCGGTAAAAAAGGCGATGCCGGCAAAAGCGGCTGTAAAGAAAGCAGCCCCGAAAAAGGCTGCGAAGAAGGCAGCCAAAAAAGCAAAATAGCATATTGAAATAAAAACCTGCGTTTGGCCCGCTTCAGGTGGGGTTTCATACCTGGGAGGATGTGAATGAACCTAGCATATAATTCAAACGAATTTCATCAATTCCAAAATACTGTATCTTTTGCATACTATTGCCATTATACTGGTAACTGTACGGGTAAGCCTATCAATAAAATCCAGCCGATATGGAACTTTCAGACTTTTTTAAACCGGTTTCGCAAGCGCTTACTGAACTTTCGGCTTCAGAGTCACTGCCTGATTCTGCGCTAGCAAAAGTGTTCCGTGTCCATACCGGAGCAAACGGTTTTCCGGATACAACAGGAATCCAGTTGGCTGTTATTGGTATCGAGGAAGACAGCAGGGCGGTGAACAATGCCGGTTGTGGAAAAGCTCCGGATGCGGTCAGAAGCCACCTCTACAAACTCCTGCGTGGAAATTATGCGGTCAACATTGCCGATCTGGGCAATATTGCCAAAGGACATTCTGTAGAAGATTCCTATTTCGCGCTCTCCAACGTCTTGTCAGCGCTGATCACGCAAAATATCATTCCCATCATCATCGGGGGGAGCAACGACCTGGCGTATGCCAATTACCTGGCTTATGAAAAGCTGGAACAAACCATCAACATGGTTTCGGTCGACCCCTGTTTCGATCTGGGCACTGCCGAGAGCGATTTCGACTCCCGTTCGTATCTCGGGAGGATCATCCTGCATCAGCCCAATTTCCTTTTTAACTTCAGCAATATTGGTTATCAAACCTATTTTGTGGAACAGAGCTCGGTTGAGCTGATGGAGAAACTGAACTTTGATCTGCACCGCCTTGGCCAGGCCCGGGCCCGGATGGAGGATATTGAACCGGTCATCCGGAATGCCGATGTACTCAGCTTCGACCTCAGTGCGGTGCGTGCTTCGGATGCCCCGGGTTGCGGCAATGCCAGTCCGAATGGTTTTTACGGTGAAGAAGCCTGCCAGATTGCCCGGTATGCGGGTATAAGTGACAAACTCAGTTCTATCGGGTTCTATGAAATGAACCCTGCACTCGACCCCGGTAAACAAACGGCACATCTGGTTGCCCAAATGATCTGGTATTTTATCGACGGGTTCTACAACCGGAAAAAAGATTTTCCGTTTGCTGAAAAGGCAGATTATACCAAATTCCGGGTGTTTGTCAAAGACCATAAACACGAGATCGTGTTTTTTAAAAGCTCAAAATCAGACCGTTGGTGGATGGAAGTGCCCTATCCTCCCAACAAGCGGTTGAAGTATGAGCGGCATCATCTGGTACCCTGCACTTACAGCGATTACGAACTGGCCTGTAAAGAAGAAATGCCCGACCGCTGGTGGCAAACATTTCTAAAACTCAGTTGATTTATCATTTCTTTAACTCTTACCTGTTAAAAAAATTTGTTTTGAATATATAATTCAGTACTTTAGCGAACTATATGCCTTACTAAAAGCTATCCAGCTCTTAACCAAATAAGACCCATATGAAGAAACGTCTTACGATCCTCGTCCTTGCATTCAGCGGTTTTGCCGGGTTTGCACAACAGGACCCACAGTTTACGCAGTTTATGTACGCGAAACTTTTCACCAATCCGGGTTACGCAGGAACCAGCGGCGCTATCTGCGCAACCTTGATCGGAAGGACACAATGGACCGGTTTTCCCGGGGCTCCAAACACCTACCTGCTTTGTGTGGATGGTTCTATAACCAAGAACATCGGTATTGGTCTTTCTGTAGATGCTGATAAGCTTGGGTTTGATCAGACCATTGGAGCCAAAGCGGCCTTCTCGTACATGGTTCCGGTGATGAACGGTCTGGGTAAACTGAGCTTTGGTCTTGAACTCGGTCTTCAGAGTAAAACCCTCAGCGCCAACTGGATTGCCCCAGACGGGACTTCCACCGGCTCCACCACACAGCCTATCACCGACCCTTCTATTCCAAGTAATTTCTCCAGCACCAATTATGACCTGGGCTTCGGTATCTATTTCACCCATGCCAACGGTACTTATTTTGGTCTTTCGAGCACACACTTGCCAGACAGCGGAGAAAACCTGGATAGCAAATCCTATACTTTTGATGTGGCCCGTCACTACTACGTAACTGCCGGTACCTCCTTCCCCCTTGGCGGCGCTTCTTCAAGTTTTGAGCTCCGTCCAAATTTATTAGTGAAGTCGGATGCTAAAGTCACCACTTTCGACGTTAATGTAAATATACTCTGGAATAAGATGTTCTGGCTGGGTGTTTCTTACCGCATGCAGGATGCGATAGCTCCGATGCTAGGCTTCCAGAAAGAAGTAGGTGCAAAACATGACTTGACCTGGAAGATTGGCTACTCTTATGATATTACGACATCTGCCATCAATCAGCATAGCAGCGGATCGCATGAGATCATGCTGGGTATCTGTAAAAAAGTAAGCCATGTGAAGCCTCCCGAAAGATGGGAAGACGTACGTTTCTTCTGATTATTTTGTTAATATTGTAACCTTTCAAATTTAGCAGCGTTCAAGCAATTCCATCCTTTCGCGAGATCATCATACTTCGGTATGGTGATTTTCTGCAAAAGAAGGGGTTAACCAAAAACAAACAAAGTGGACACTCAAAAGATCAAAAAAACAGGCGGCAATCTTAAAAAATTGCTCTTTTTCGGTTCTTTGCTGGCTTTCGCAACAGGTTGTGAAAAGAAAAGCGGAGAACTGATAGGTGTGCAGGGGAGAGATCCCTGGTTTGCACCAGATCCGTATGGTATGCTCTACTGCCCAATGGGCAATATGACCCAGGGGCCAAACGATGAAGACGTTCCGTTCGCCCACAATACAAAAGCCAAGATGGTTTCCATCCAGGCCTTCTATATCGATCAGACCGAAATCACCAACAACGAATATCGTCAGTTTGTCTATCACGTTCGGGATTCTATTGCACGCCGTATGCTGGCAGCGGGTGGTAACCCCAAACCCGATGATTATTTCTACTCTGAAGAAGACTATTGGGGGGCAAACCCTCAGCTGAAAGGACTCGTACAATACGATGCCGATCCTGCAAAAGCAGCCCTGAACTGGGAAAACAAAGTAAACTGGACGTCGGACGACGAATCATACAATACCGATCTGTTGCCTTTGTTCCTTCCCGAAAAAGAACGGTTCTACAAACGGGTGGAAATAGATACCCGTCAGCTGAACTTCGAATACTACCGCATCGACCTGCGCACTGCAGCTAAAAAAGTAAACCGTTTCATCCCGACCAAGACCCCTCCCGACGAAAAAGGACATGCCTTCCCGACCCAGCAGCCTGGTTCATATACCGTTAACGGAAAAGCAAAACTAGACCGTAGCGCATTTATCATCAAGGATATCATTAACGTATATCCTGACACCCTGGCTTGGGTACATGACTTTACCTATTCCTTCAACGAACCGATGACCAATATGTATTTCTGGCATCCGGCCTATGATGAATACCCTGTGGTAGGCGTTACCTGGAAACAATGCCGTGCATTTTGCATCTGGAGGACCCAGCTCTTCAACTCTTACCTCTATGGAAACGGACAGATTTTCGTCCAGGATTTCCGTTTGCCTACCGAAGCCGAATGGGAATATGCTGCACGCGGTGGTCTGAAACTTTCTCCATTCCCCTGGGGTGGTCCTTACATCCGCAATGCACGCGGTTGTTTTCTGGGTAACTTTAAACCAATGCGTGGTTCTTACATTGACGACGGAGGGTTCCATACCGTTAAAGTACTTTCCTACAACCCGAACGATTGGGGTATCTATTGTATGGCCGGAAACGTTGCGGAGTGGACCAGCAATGCATTTGATGAATCGGCCTACGATTTCTCGCATGACCTGAATCCGGACTTTGTTTACGAGCCTACACTTGAGGAAGAATCTATCCCGGTACTGAACCGCAAAGTAATTCGCGGCGGTTCCTGGAAAGATGTGGGTTATTACCTCGAAACCAGCACCCGTTCATACGAGTATCAGGACACTGCAAAATGTTACATCGGTTTCCGTTGTGTTATGACATACCTCGGCCGTCAGAAGGATGACGAGTTGTAGGATATACCTAATGCATTTTTTAACTTTGCGATGCTGAGCACAGAAGGTGCATCGCGTTAAAACCGTTCACACACAAACAACCATATAATTATTAACCCTAAACAATTTAAGAATTATGAGCAGCCACGGAAAACAGAGTCTTTTCGAAACAAAAGCATGGAAAATGTTTATGGCCAAATTGTATGGCATTGGTGCAGCGGTTGTAATTGTAGGTGCATTATTTAAGATTCAACACTGGCCCGGTGCAAGCCCTATGCTTATTGTCGGTCTTGGTGTTGAGGCGGTGATCTTTATTTTCTCTGCATTCGAGCCGATCCATGAAGACCTGGATTGGACCCTTGTTTATCCTGAGCTTGCCGGTATCAAAGGCGAAGAAAAGGAAGAAGATAAGCTTGAAGAAGGCGAACAGATGTCGGTTACCGATCAGCTCGATAAAATGCTGGAAGATGCAAAAATCGGTCCTGACCTTATCGCCAGCCTGGGCGATGGTATGCGTAACCTGAGCGATCAGGCTGCCAAAATATCTGATATCACCGATGCAACCGTTGCCACAAACGAGTATGTGAACACGGTGAAATCGGCTGCCAAAAATGTTACTACCCTTTCAGATTCGTATGCAAAGGCTGCACAGACACTCACCGGTCTTTCGGCTTCTAACGAAGATGGAGCTGCTTTCGGCGATCAGTTGCAGAAAGTATCCAAAAATCTTTCGGCCCTCAATGCCGTTTATGAATTGCAGTTACAGGGCGCTTCTGAACATCAGAAAGCCTCTACCAAATTCTACGACAGCCTGGGCGATCTGATGCAAAACCTGCATGATTCTGTAGATGATACAAAACGTTACAAACAGGAAATGGCTTCCTTGTCTGACAACCTCAGCCAATTGAACAATGTTTACGGCAACATGCTGTCTGCAATGACGGTTAAACGGTAATAGCAGCCTGTTTACGGTAGCTTCCCCCATTGCCCGCTTGGCGGGTAATGGGGTAAATCTTAAAATATTAACTCTTCTAATTCCTTACTGATATGGCAGGTGGTAAAATGCCCCCCCGGCAAAAAATGATTGGTATGATGTACCTGGTGTTGACGGCACTGCTGGCGATGAACGTTTCGAAAGAGATCATCAACGCCTTCGTGGTAATGAATACCGGTCTTGAGAATACAAACAACAATACCAAAAACAAGAATTCCATCGTTTATTCTGCGTTCGAGGCTTCCCTGCAAAACGACGAAAAGAAAACCCGTCCGTTTTACAATGCAGCCCAGACTGTAAAGAAAAGCACGGAAGAGATGGTGAAATACATCGATCACCTCAAGGCCGAAATCAAGATGCACGCGCAACCTATGACGGAAGTCACTGCAGATACATTTCAGTTGCGGAAAATCGATAAGCTCGATGACTACGATACGCCTACCCACTTCATGGTCGGTTCTGACCCTGCAAACGTAACCGGCGAATCAAAAGAACTGAAAGCAAAACTGATCAATTTCAAGACAATCCTGCTTTCCCTGCTCGGCCCGAAAGATAAGGCCGCAATTCAAGCTTCGCTTGAGAAAGGATTGTACACAGGCGAATCGTTTAACCAAAGCGAAGAAAAAAACGTGAGCTGGGAGTGGTACAATTTTTATCACCTTCCGCTTGCTGCCGCCATCGCCAATCTTACCAAAATTCAAAACGACGTTCGGAATTCTGAAGGCGATGTGGTGAACCTTCTTTACAAAAATGTATCTGCGGCCGACTTTAAATTCGATACTATCTCCGCCAAGGTTATTGCTTCTTCAAACTATGTAATCCAGGGCGAAGAATACCAGGCTGACGTGTTTGTAGCTGCCTCCAGCAAAACTCAGAACCCGGTTATCATCCTGGGCGATGTTGACACGATTACTGGTGTCATCAAAGGCCCTGCTGATTCTACGAGCGTGAAAGTTGTAAATGGCATTGGTAAATACGTTACCAAGGATGGTAAAATGGGTGTAAACGACTGGTCGGGTGTTATTAAAGTAAAAGCTCCCGACGGTTCTTTCAAACGTTACCCTTTCAAATCATCCTACAGACTTGCACCTCCATCCATTTCGGTTTCTCCGGATAAGATGAACGTGTTCTATCTGGGGGTTGATAATCCGGTTACTATCAGCGCTGCCGGTTTTGCGAATGATGATATCCGTCCATCGGCTTCGGGAGCATCGCTTTCGAAATCAGGTAAGGGATATATTGTTCGTCCCGCTGCCGGCGCACGCGAAGCCTCTATCAATGTTTCTGCTACAACCAAGACAGGAACCAAGAGCCTGGGTTCTGTTAAATTCCGCGTGAAACAGATTCCTACGCCATTGGGTATGGTTGCCGGTAAAACCGGTGATGACGCCATGTCAAAAGGCGAATTAAGCCTTATCGGCGCGGTAGCTGCCAAGCTCGAAGGTTTCGATTTTGACCTTCCATTCCCTGTTATTTCCTTCGACCTCACTACTGTAGGTAGCAGCGGTCTGCTTTCTACCAAATCAGCAAATGGAGCAATCCTGACTGCGGACCAGAAAAAGATGCTCAGTGGAGCAAAAGGCGGACAGCGTTTTTCGTTCGAGAATATGCGTGTAAAAATGCCTGACGGAACCGTCAGAAAGGTGCCTGGTGTTACTTTGAAAACGAAGTAATCAATATTAAAAACAACTCACATGAAGCAGATAAAGAAAGTCTTTGCGGTACTGGTGTTGCTGGTGATGTGTTTCTCCGGAAGGGCTCAGAACGTCCTCGACCGGGCCTACACCAAGGAGCATAACCCCTACAAAAAGCCCATTCCTTACACCTATCTGCGTGAAGCCGATGTCATGTGGCACCACCGGGTGTGGAGGGTGATCGACCTCCGGGAGAAGATCAACTTTCCGCTGTACTTCCCAACCGATGATGCGATTAAAGACCGCAGTGCACTTTTTAAAATCATCCGTAACGGCATTGCTCCTCCCGATGGCAGCCCTCCCAAACTTACGGCCTACGACTCCGAGGATGATGAGTTTGGGATCAAGCTCAATGCCCTGCAGATCGGGAAAATTATTGCCCAGGCTGATACTGCTTATGTCCCTTCTGATCCGACTGATCCAAGTTCTCCCCTCATCCCTAAATTGGTTCTGACTAATCTGGATGCAAACAAGATCAAGAAATACTGGTTGAAGGAAGACTGGTTTTTTGACAAACAAAAATCGGTGATGGAAGCCCGCATCATTGGAATCCAGCCAATTCAAAAGGCTGTTTCGGGTGGTGTTGAAGCCGACAAAGGAACGTTCTGGCTCTATTTCCCTGAATTGCGTCCGTTGATCGCAAAGGAAGAAACGTTCAACAGACATAACGATGCCGAGCGTCTTACCTTCGATGACTTGTTCTGGAAACGCCAGTTCAGCGGTTATGTTTTCAAGGAGTTTAACGTATACGACAATCGCCTGATCCAGACCTATAAATCGGGAAATATGTTGGAAGTTCTGCTCGAAGCGGAGCGTATCAAGAACAGCATGTTCACCCTGGAGCATGATCTCTGGCACTTTTAAGGCTTTCACGCTGTACTGAATAATTTTTCTTTATTTCATTAAACCCGTCCAGGTATCACCAGGACGGGTTTTTTATTTTCCGATTCCGTTCTCTTTCTCTTTCTTCTATACAATATCCCTCGGCTGATTACGTTATTAGTTCAAGTACCCTAACCATGAACCACCTCTAGTTCCGCTTTTCGTACACCGATTTCTTTTCGCTTCTACTCCTGATTTGCTTTTTGTTCCTGGCATTCATACCGTTTTCTGATTACGCCCGTTTTTCTGATTCGAGTTCATACGCCTGCCCGAAAGGTTCCCGCAGGCCGATCACATCCCTAATAACAACAACCATGAAACCTTTTCAGATAGTCTTCCTTTCTGTCCTTCTCTTTCAGGCCTTCTCTGCAACAGCGCAGCTGAGGGATAGTTTAAGAAAACCAACTCCCTATCCCTACATTCGCGAAGCCGATGTGATGTGGAGCAAAAAGGTGTGGGAAGTCATAGATCTGCGCGAAAAGATGAATCAGGATCTGTATTATCCTTTGACAGATCTTACAAAACGGCGCAGCCTGTTTGATATCATCAAAGATGGGGTACTGCCTGCCGAAGACTCCAAGCAGGTCCCCCTCACTGCATTCTCGGGTGATGAGAACGAGTTTAAAAAAAGGCTCACACGCAGAGAGCTTCAGCAGATTTTTTCAAAGACTGATACGATTTCTATGCCCGATCCGTTAAACCCCGATGTGTATGTTCAAAAAGTTGTTCAGGAAGAGCTTGGCCCTTCGGATGTAAAACAATATTGGATACAGGAGGAGTACGTGTTTGATAAACAACGTTCGGTACTCGATATCCGGATAACCGCCATCATGCCTGTCATCGAAAAGAAAAACGAAAAAGGCGATGCAGAGGGCATGGCAGCAACCTGTTGGGTGTCATTTCCCGAGTTGCGTCAACTGTTGATCCGAAACTACGTATTCAACCGTCACAACGATGCACATTTGCTCACCTACGATGATTTGTTTGTCAAGCACATGTTCAGCGGATACATCATCAGGGAAGACAACACGGCTGACCGCATGATAGCCGATTACAAAGGAGCTGGTACGCTTGATGCGTTACTGGAGGCTGAAGCCATCAAGGATGGGATACGGGTGAAAGAAAGCGATATGTGGCAACATTAGGGATTTTGGAATTGGGATTTACAATTTGGGATTTTTGGTGGGATTTTTAATTTCTTTGAGAATCATTTTTGATTTTCAGTTTAAGATATTTTACCTCTTGAAATCCCAAATCTTTTTAGTTCATTCTTTCGCCCGCTTCAGGAAGGTCAGGAAAGGTGTCATCGTTTCAAATGCCGAGGCTGTATTCTTAACGAACGTTTTGGAGAGGACATCGTTGTCTGACAGATCTTTGAGCACAATAAAATGTCTGTTCTTCAGATGTTCGATGGCAGGGTTGGTTTCTTCGTATCCTTTGGGTGCGCGTTTCAATGCATCTTCGCCGGTCAGGCCTCCGAAGGTTTTTTTGAATTTTTTATCTGCAAGCACAGCGTTGAACCCTTTCAGGTCGTAATCTATCTCCTGGCGGATGGCGCTTAGCGCCGGAGGTTCTGGCATATAGATGCCACCGGCGAGGAATGAACTTCCCGGTTCAAGGTGGATATAATATCCCGGGCCTCCCATCTTTCTCCCACCGGGGTTGATACTGGCCCCAAAATTTGTTTTATACGGGCTTTTGTTTTTTGAAAAACGGATGTCGCGGTTTATTCGGAACATACACTTCTTCGCCACAAGCTCCCTGACCCCGGGATCAAACAGCCCCATCTTGCTGATCAGTTCGGTGAGAAACGCTTCGGTATTTGCTTTTGCCGTTTCATACTGTTTGCGGTTTTTTTCGAACCATTCGCGTGAATTGTTTTTCTTCAGTTTTGTCAGAAAATCAAGAGTGGTTTTTTCGATGCTCATAGTTGTGGAAGAAGATATGGGATGGGTCTTATCGTTTTTTTTCTTCCAGGGAAGAAGTGAGTCTTTGAATGATCTGGAACCTGCCCAGAAATTGTTTGGCAATGAGCCTCACAACCGTATACGCAGGCACAGCCAGGATCATTGGGCCTATGCCTGCCAGGGTTCCGGTAATCATGATCACCAGGAAAATTTCGAGAGGATGAGCTTTTACCGTATTTGAAAAAATGAGGGGTTGGAGCACGATGCTGTCGATGAGGTTACAACTCACAAACGTGATCAGCACTTTTGTTATCATCGGAACGAGCGCAGTATGGAAATCGGCCGTCAGGCCCGTTGAGAGCGCTACGAACAACCCAAACCCGGCGGCAATAAACACGCCTACATACGGGATTACATTCACCATTCCTGCAAACAACCCAATGATCAGGGCATTCGGAACGCCTGCGACAAACAATCCGACAGTAATAAGAAATGCAACACAGGTTGAATCGAGGCAGAGCCCGGTAAAATACCGTGTCAGGAGCCGTTTGCAGTTATGGGCAATCTGATGTACATCTTTTTCGAGATGAGGGGGTGAAAGGAGCATCAGGGTATCAAAAATAAGACGTCCGTCTTTCAGAAAGAAAAAAGTGAAAAAGGAGATGGCAAAGAAGGCCACGAAAATACCTCCTGTAAATCCAATCAGGGAGTTCAGTAGATTTCCAATCTGACTGGCATTCAACAATGCCGGCAGTTTTGATTGAAGAAAAGCGGCAGCTGAAAATGGTTCGGGCGAATATTTGCTCATAAACACATCAATCTGGCCCAGGGGCTGTTGTAAGGAGGCAACCAGGGAGGCCGTATTGGTCTTGCCCAGAATAGCCGATTCCTGCAAGGCCAGGGGAATAAAAATGGCGATGATGCCGGTAATCAGGGCATAAATAAAAAGGAGGGACAAAAGGGCGCTGATCCCCGCAGGGATCGAAAATTTTCCAAGCTTTTGCTTGTTCAGAAATTTATTGAGCGGGTTTCCAATCAGCGAAAGAACGGTGGCAATGAGCAGATAAACAATGATTTTTTCCAGGAACCAGGCGGCGGTGAAGAGAAGCGCTGCCACGAGTACGAGTACGATATATCTGTTTCTGGACTTCATAATGACGGATGTATACTGAATCTAAGCGGGTCAACTAAAATCATTCAGTCAGCGGCATAAAAGTAGAAAAAAACCGGCAGAGAATCGAATACAGACAGCTGTGTTCAATTATCTGCCGGTTTTGGCAAGTACGCGTATGTTGTTACTTCTTTCCCTGTTTTTTCTCCATGATGGAGTCTTTCCGGGTCATCATCTTGCCTGGTTTCATCTCCGCATGGCCTTCTTTATTTTTGCAGCACTCCATTTCACAGCCTTCGGTTTTTTCGCAGCCTTTCATTCCTTCTCCACGGCATTCGCCCATCTCACTGCAACCTTCGCGGCCGCCGCCTTCCGGACAGCCTTCATCCATGCGCATATTGCCATGATGCCGGCCCATGCCTTCACCCATGCCACGTTCCATGCCCATGCCATGCATCCACATGCCGCGGCCCATGCCTTCCATACCCATACCCATTCCATGGCCCATTTCGCGCTGTATGAAGATGCGTTTTTCTTCGCTTTCGCCGTGTTGTCTGCAGCAATGCATACAAATGGCTCCCACAAAACTGCCTAACATGGTTAGGATCACAAAACTCAATATCCCCACAGAAATGTAAGAATACATCTTTTCAAAATTTTCTTTCTTGATGTACAGAAACAGAAAGAGAGCGCCGGTTAAGGCAATAAGTTCTAAACAGAACAAAATGCTAAGATGAAAAAGAGCTGCTGATAAGATCATGGTTCGAGGGGAGTTTGGTTTCGGTAAAGATAGGAAAGACCGCTCTCTGCCCGTATGCTTTAACATTATTTGTCGATTAATACCTCCGCTGCTGGCTAATTCAGACAGATTCAGGTGCATCCTGCCATTTTGGGGGCAATATTGCCCCTTTTGTCGACGCCGTGTTAAGTTATCTGTTGCTTGATCTCTGGAAAATCATTGTGCATCACTGTCAGAAGGAGGCGTTTGTTTCACTAAATTTGCATTTTTTAATTTATACCGAAAGAACATGAGAAGAAGGGGCATGCCCTTCGGTATAACCGGTTTTCCCGCCGAAAGAGCGGGACAAGTAAGCCACTTTCACCGGCAGGAAATCCTTAAAGCGGCTAAGAACCGGTATATACTATGATCTCAGTCAGTAATGTTTCAGTAAGTTTCAGCGGTACGTACCTCTACGAAGAGATTTCGTTCCTGATCAACCAGAAAGACCGTATCGGCCTGGCCGGAAAGAATGGTTCTGGAAAATCAACCCTCTTGAAGGTACTCTCGGGTGAGTTAAAGCCAGATTCAGGCGAGATCTCCCGTCCGGCCGATTGTACAATCGGGTACCTTCCCCAGGACATGGTGCATAACTTGGGCAAGACCGTGTTTGATGAAACCGCCACCGCCTTTGCCGAAATAAAAACCCTGGAACGCAAACTGGCTGATGTAAGCCACCAGCTGGAAGTAAGGACCGATTACGAATCAGATGCCTATATGAAGCTCATTCACGATATGAATGATGCCAACGAACGGCTCAACCTCCTGGGGGCCTATTCCATGGATTCTGAAATAGAACAGACGCTGCTGGGGCTTGGTTTTGTGCGTACCGATTTTGGACGGATGACCGATGAGTTCAGCGGTGGATGGAGGATGCGCATAGAACTGGCCAAACTCCTGCTCCAGAAACCCAATGTACTCCTGCTCGATGAGCCTACCAACCACCTCGATATCGAATCAATCCAGTGGCTGGAAGATATGCTGAAAGGCTATTATGGAGCCGTGGTCATGGTTTCGCACGACAAAGCATTTTTAGATAATATCACCACCCGTACCATCGAAATATCGCTTGGTCAAATCTTTGATTACAAGGCCAACTACTCCAGGTACCTGAGCCTCCGCAAGGAACGCCGCGAACAGCAGGCTGCCGCGCACAAGAACCAACAGAAATTCATTGAAAAGACCGAAGCCCTCATCGATAAATACAGGGCCAAGGCCAGCAAAGCCTCTTTTGCCCAGTCGCTTATCAAGAAACTGGATAAGATAGAAGTCATTGAGGTGGATGGTGAAGACAACGCCGCCATCCGGTTTAACTTTCCTCCAGCGCCCCGGGCCGGTAAGGTGGTGATCGAAGCACACCGCTTGAAAAAACAGTATGCCGAAAAAGTAATCTTCAGCGAGGTGGATTACATGATTGAACGCGAAGACCGCGTTGCTTTTGTGGGGAAAAACGGCGAAGGAAAATCAACCATGATCAAACTCATCGTAGGCGAGGAGCCTTTTGACGGGTTGCTCAAGATCGGCCACAATGTAAATATTGGTTATTACGCACAGAACCAGGCCGAAACACTGGATGGCGAAGCTACGGTGTTTGAAACCATTGATGAAGTGGCGGTTGGTGATGCCCGCAAAAATGTACGTTCCCTGCTTGGATCATTTCTCTTTAGCGGCGATGATGTAGACAAAAAGGTGAAGGTGCTTTCGGGAGGAGAAAAGGGGCGTCTGGCCATGTGTAAGTTGTTGTTACAACCCTACGCATTGCTTGTGCTCGATGAACCGACCAACCACCTCGATATGCGTTCGAAGGAAGTGCTAAAAAACGCACTCATGAAATACGACGGCACCCTGGTGGTGGTATCGCACGACCGCGATTTTCTGCAAGGCCTTACCACCAAGGTGTTTGAATTCCGCGGAGGAAACATCAAGCCACACATTGGCGATGTAAACGATTACCTCACAACACGTAAGCTCGAATCGTTCAAGGAACTTGAACAAAAAGGCAAATCCTTAAAAGCGCCTGTGGTACAGGCCGCTCCTGTAAATACGGCAAAAAAGATAAACCAGGAAGAAGAGAAACAACGGGAAAAGGAATTGCGCACCATGCAAAACCAGATCTCCAAATCTGAACAGGAAATAGCCCGTCTGGAAAGCGAAATAAAAAAAGTGGATGATCTGCTCCTTGATCCGGAGTTGTATACCGAAACAGTGAATGATAAGGAGATCTTCCCCCGCTACGAAGCCATGAAGAAACAGTTGGAAAAAGAAATGGAGAAATGGGAAGAGCTGCAGGGGAAGATAGAAGCGTTTTCCTAAGGGAGCAAAAATGATTCAGGTGTGATTGCTTTTTGCAACGTCGATTGTCAATTCATGCGAATAACCCGCGCTTTGGCACAGGGTACGACCTGGCATAGAATTGGGCTTTAGCCCTGACATTGCATCGTGAGCAGGGCTCATGCTGGCCTTGATTACCATTCAGTTCGACTATACTCCGGATTCACGGCTCATCTGTTAGCTATCATTCTCCAAAACAAAATCCTTTTGCTTCCAAAAACGGGTCGTATCCTTTTCTCCCTGCTCCTGCTTTTCTTTTGCTTTCTCATGGCAAAGATCACGCTGCCCTATCTTAGTTTCAAACCCAACGTCGATTTTTTACGCACCAAACAAGGCATCATCCATATCCGCCCCTGGCGCTGGGCGTTTTATGCGCATGTGATGAGCAGTACCTGCGTCTTGTTTCTCGGCATCTTTCAGTTTCTGCCGGGTGTGATGAAGAAGTATCCCGGCTGGCACCGGCGTGCAGGTAAGGTTTATGTCCTGCTTGTGTTGGGAATCAGCGGGCCCGGAGGCCTGATCATGGGTTTTTATGCCAATGGGGGATGGCCGGCACGCATCAGTTTTGTGATTCTTTCGGTGCTTTGGATGGGTTTCACACTTCAGGCGTTTCTGTTGGTAAAGAAAAAAGACTTTTTCCGTCATTCCGATTTCATGGTGAGGAGCTATGCGCTTACGCTATCGGCAATCACCTTACGTACCTATGCGTTTGTGCTTCCCTCGGTTGTGCATCTCGAAGGGCATCGGGCGTACATTCTCATCTCCTGGCTTAGCTGGATCCCCAATCTGATCCTGGCCGAGCTTATAATCCGCAAGGGCCGTCGTAAACGGGCCACCGAAGGGCTTACTCCTTACGTGCAGTAACCGGCAGGGGCGCTTTGGCCGGAATGAACCTGCCTGCATCGGTAAGCTGCACATATTCTGTGTTTAGCTTTATTTGTTGAACCACCGAGTTGTTGGCATACCCTTCATTGATCGGGTCAAATTTCCAGACCTGTTTGTACTCGGTCATGGTAATTACCTGGTTTGGTTCCAGGGTTCCTTCCACGATTTTTGTGGGATCACAAAAGCAAGCCAAGACGTGGTTGTCGATCTGTTTGCCGGTTGAGTCATACGTCTGCAGGTATGTCGTAACAGGGGGTAAAGTATCGCCCATAACTTCGATGTTTGAATAGGCAACAAGCATAATCCCGTTTTTGAGTTGTTTCTTTCCTACCACCTGGTATTCGTTGCTTACACTGCGGCTGAAACGGCTGTCTTCCATGCCCGGAATATAATCGGCAAAGTCATAGCTCAGGTTTTTTTCGAGACTGTAATCGGCTACATGTTCCTTGGTCATGTTGAGTGTGTCGTCCATTTCGGGGAAGGTAAGGAGGAAGGAGAGGAACTGGAGCTGCTCTGTGCTTAGTTTACCGGTGAACCGGTTCAGCAGGATTTCACGGTATTTATCGGTGCCGCGAATGGAATTCAGATCGGGGTCATCCAGCAGTTCTTTTTTGTCTGAATAGCCTTCTTTCACAGCATTCTCAAGCCACTCTACAGCAGTGGCGGTATCTTTCAACAGCGAAAACGCGCAGGCCTTGTTGTATGAACACATATAACCGGGGGCGTATTGCAGCGCTGACGCAATGGAATAGGCGTCCAGACTTTGTTTGTAATCTTTTGCATCGATCAACGCATTGCCGAGTTCATAGTAGGATTTTGCATCGGGCCAGATACGGATCGATTTTCGGAAGAGTTCAATACTGGCCGCCGCATTTTTCTGGTTCTGGCAAAGATCAACAGCTCTGAGGAAAATCTTCTTGGCTTGCAAGGCCCCGGCTACACCCGATATACGCAAGGCGGCTTTTACCGAATCGATGGTGTAGATGTTTTTGTCGGACAAGACCTCGGGCAGAGGTGTTTGAGTGGTGCTGTTCGATGTGCTGTCGGACTTGCCGGCCGGGTGACAAGCAACAACGGTAAGAAACAGAAACAGAAAGCGGAGGTGGCGCATGGGGGGGTGATTGATTGGGGAAAGGTAGTGATATTCATGTGATCTATAACTTAATGCGATGCTTATTCGGTTTCCCCGTTCGCATCAATGTTCCACTCCAAACCGTTGGTACTGATCTGACGCGTCGGCCTGTGTGTTGGGGATCAGCACTTCTGTCCGCCGCGGCGGACGGACTTCAGCACAAAGAACAGAGCCTGCTGAATCTATCTCATCAGCTGTAAAAAACCATTCAACGCATATTTTTTCCCATCCAGCCCGGCAGCAGTAAGCACGTAATAATAAACCCCATCTCCGCAAAGAACACCTGCTTTGTTTCTGCCATCCCAGCTCTCATCAGGGTTTTTAAGTTCCCAGAGTTTTACCCCCCAGCGGTCGTAAATGGAGCAATCCAGGGTTTGGATATTGCTCTGGGTTATTTTGAATACATCGTTTACACCGTCGTTGTTGGGGGTGAAAATATTGGGTACCGTGAGGAAAGAAATGATCTCGGGTGGTTTTAGCGTGTCGCAGGTGCCGACGTAGACATCGTCAATATAATAGTAGGCTTCATTTCCACCAGAACCAGTTGGATTTACAATTGAAGTGGAGGTATTTGCATCAGAATTGAAATTGCCAATTGTAATATAGCTTTCTCCGCCAAGTGCAGTGAAAGTACCAGAGATAAGTATCCACTTTAATGTATCGGAAATAGGTGCTCCTTGGTAATTAATTTGTGGTGTATAAGGGAAAAGGCATCCGGCACAATTAATTGGCAGGTCCGAAAAATACATAGACATACTGTTGCAAGCTACTTGAACAATTCCACTCAAAGAGACATAGAAACCAGCGCAATAAATTTGTCCTTTTACTAATGAATCACTTAGCCGGACTTGAATGTATTCCCTAATATTGCTTTGAGTTTTATCTATTAATATAATACCCGAATATGCCTTGCCTGTTCTTGGCCAACGATAGCCTGCAAAATTCAATGGTACTGTTGCTATACTTGTACTACACTCATTAAAATAATCGGAAGACCCTGAGCTTGGATCAATCCACGAACTAGCGTAATATATTTCGCCACCACCGTTTGGGCATGTTGTGAAGGTCTCGAACGATGGGTTTGGTACCAAATTTTGACTCGCAGCACAAAACGATAGGCTTGTCAAAAAACAAGAAACCAGGTATTTCATGAGGGCTTAAATTTCTCCGTTCGCGCCGATTTGACGTGTGAGCCTGCGTGAGAGGAATCGGTGCGGGCCTCCAGGGGA
>JABDAO010000024.1 GCA_013289095.1 Bacteroidota bacterium
ACCGACTCATTCAATGAGCAGATCCTGAAATCGTTCATCGAATTTTCGCCAGAATATCATATTCAGGATTCCATGATTGTGTTCGACGGCACGTGTGTTCAAAGGCCCAATTCGCCCAGTGGATGGCTTTCCTTCAACCAATTTTTTGCACGCGAACTGAACCCCGGTCTGAGGCCTATAGACAGCCCTCAGAGCAACATGGTCATCGTGGCCCCGGCCGACTGCGCCTACAAGGAGTTTTTTGAAATAGGGGCCAACTCTGAAATCCCCGAAATCGTACTTAAGAATACACATACTTTTGCAAGCATCTGCAAACTCCTGGAGGGAAGCATCTACAAGGATGATTTTGCCGGAGGCACCTTTGTCCATTACTTCCTTGACACATTCGACTATCATCGCTTCCACGCCCCTGTTTCCGGAAAAGTACTCGAATGCAGAACCATTCACGAACAGGCGTTCCTGGCAGTCACCATCGATGAAAACGGCGTATACGCTTCGCCCGACAGCGCAACCGACGGGTATGAATTCACCCAGACCAGGGGCGTGCTTATTCTCGATACCGCTCAATCTGAATCTCAGCATATTGGTAAAGTAGCTATTCTGCCCATAGGTATGTGCCAGGTATCGTCGGTAACCATGAAAGCTGAAGTGGGGCGCTCGTTGTTGAAAGGCGATGAGTTTGGTTACTTTATGTTCGGTGGGTCAGACATCATCATGCTCTTTCAAAAGGGCATCAGTCTGGAATTGAATCAGCTTGCTGTCCATCATTTGTATGGAACAAGTGTGGCTACGTGTAAAGCAGCAGGTCAGATCGGATGATCGGATATCGGGCTGGAAACGCCCATGGATAGATCGCACGCCATGGTCTTGGCTTCGAGGCAGGTTGTGCGGTACTCATCGCCCGGAGCCTGCAGTTCTGTACGGGTTTTAGAAAATTGTACCTGCAAAGTACTGATGGATCAGCATAGCTTCAGTAAGGGATGAAAGACCGGGTTGTATTCAGACTCGTTTGATTTCTGACGAGCATGACCATTCTCCACTCCGACCCAAATAACCCCTATTTTTGCCCATGCCTTCAAAAGGGCCTGGCAAATGACATCACCTACAAAACTCGATTATCTGATTACCGGCCAGGGACTGGCAGGCACTATAGTTGCACATCAGTTGCTGTTACAAGGCCGTGCGATACGCATCATTGACAACGCATCGCTTTCATCGAGTTCTAAAGTTGCCGGGGGCTTGTTTAACCCGGTAGTATTTAAACGTCTGGTAAAAAGCTGGATGGCCGATGAGCAGCTAAACGTTGCCGAATCGTTCTACAAACAAATGGAAGCCCTGCTGGGTGCCCGTTTCTTCTTCAAAAAACACCTCATCAAGATATTTGCCGAAACACAGGAAAAGACGCTCTGGGAAAAGAAACGTCTGGAAGAGGTAGGTAAATACCTCAGCCCCATCGATGAACATCCACTGTTCGACGCATCCATCGAAGTGCCGATGGGAGCGGCATCGGTAAGTGGGGCGGGATATGTAGATGTACTTTTGTTTTTAAACCTGAGCCGTGAGTATTTCAGGCAACATGGTGTGTTGGTGGAGGAAACCTTTGACCACAAACAGCTCAGCCTCCTGGATGGATCGGTTATCTATGCTTCGCGTTTTCTTTCTCCCAAAATTATCTTTTGCGAAGGTCATTTGGCAACCCAAAACCCCTGGTTCGGGTGGATGCCCTTTAACCTGGCCAAGGGTGAAGTCTTAACGGTACGGATTCCGGGATATGAAATGGACGATGTCATCAACAAAGGCGTGTTTATCCTGCCCATTGGTAACGGCCTGTTTAAGGTTGGGGCTACTTTTGCCTGGGACAAACTGGATGAAGAACCTACGGAGACCGCAAAAACAGACTTGATACAACGTCTCCAAAAAGTATTGAAGCTTCCGTTCGAAATTATTGAACACAAAGCCGGTATCCGGCCTACGGTCATCAACCGTCGTCCGCTTATCGGTACCCATCCCCTGCACCCGGAGTTGTGTATGTTCAATGGCATGGGAAGCAAGGGGGTGATGATAGCGCCGCTCTTTGCGAGGCATTTTATTAACCATCTGGAAGAACAAATCCCTTTAAACCCCGAAGTTGATATCCGGAGGTTTTACCAATCAAGGTAAGGTTCTAAAAAGGCAAGATTAGCAGGCCCACCTTCTGTCAGATACATTCAACCGGGAATTCCCGAAATCGGCTGATTCGAAAAATTAACCTCACGGTGTCAAATTAATCAGGGTCTGGACATCCGGAACCAGTTATAAAATTCCTCCAGTCCTTCCCTCAAACCTGTTGATGGCTGAAAGTTCAATTCGTTCTGAGCGAGAGAAACATCCGCGTATGTTTGCGACACATCCCCTGCTTGTTCCGGCTGGTAGTTGATACTGAATTTCTGTCCCACCACCTTTTCAATCTCCGAAACCAAGTGCGAGAGCGTGACCGTGTCTGAATTTCCCAAATTGTAAACCTTAGCTTCGCCAGGAACAAGGGGGCGGTTCAAGGCACCGACAATTCCGTTTACAATGTCGCTGACATAGGTATAATCGCGGCGTGTACTTCCATCGCCGTAGATGATGATAGGTTGATCACTGGTCAGGGCCGAAAAGAATTTATGGATCGCCAGATCAGGCCTTTGCCGGGGGCCAAAGACAGTAAAAAATCGAAGTGCAATGAAATTTATTCCAAAAAGCGCACTGTATGTCTTCCCAAAATATTCGGCCCCTATTTTTGAAGAAGCATAAGGGCTGATTGGGGACAAAGCGAGATCGCTTTCTTTCCAGGGCACATGCGGATTACTTCCGTATACGCTACTGGAGGAAGCAAAAATAAATTTCCGGACATTGAGTTTGCGTGCTAATTCAAGCATGTTGATTGTGCCCTGTACATTGGTCTGTGCATACCCGATCGGATCAAGGATACTCGGTCGTACACCGGCCTTTGCTGCAAGATGAATAATAACATCGGGCGAAAAACCTGCAAGCTGCCCCACTATTACATCTGGTGTATTAATATCCGAGCAGATAAACCGATAATCTGGGTTGCAGATCTGTGTGCTCATGTTACTTTCCTTGACAGCACGCGAATAGAAGGGATCAAAATTATCTATGTTCACAACCACGCTGCCCAAGCTCAGTAGCTTCTCGGCAAGGTGACTTCCGACGAACCCGGCCCCACCAGTTAACAGAATTTTTAAACCCTTTGGTTTCATATTTGATGTACTGATATCTGGTTTTTCATACCTGTTCTGGAACGCACCTGTTTTTAGATATCCACCCGGTATAGTTCAGAATTCCTTGCTCCAATCAAGAGCTTGGCGTGGTGCATTTGAATGAACAGCTGCTCGTCAGAGGTCTGCAAATTAGCGGGATGCATTTTCAGCAATAGCACCAAATGTCTGCCGGCGGCATAATGGCCGGAAACGATGGCGTTGTAATTTTCACAAGTGGTGGCTTCGCTAAAGACTGTCATCGGATCGTTTCGTTGATCGGCCTCGGCATAAACAAGTTTCGAAGCAGGTTCTTGTTTATGTATCCGGTTTATGGTTCGATAAATTTCAACCTCCTCCTTTTCATTGTACCAGTATGAGGCGCCTCCGTTGCCATGTGGAGAGTACATTTGATAGTTTGAATAACCGAAAAATAGAAATCCGTATACAAGAGAAGCGCCTGCGAGACCGCGAAGCAGGAATACCGTTCGTCGTTCTTGCTGCAACGTGGTTCTGGAAAGAAGGATAAACAAGAGCAACTGCAACATCAGCATAATTACTGCGAAGTAACGGGTACAATACACGAAGGTCCACATATTGGGCATCCATGGTGGGCCGAACGAATTGCGTTCAGGCGCCGAGGTAATCGATTCCAAACTCATCAGCCCAATCACAGCACATGAAAAAACCAGCATCAAAAGTACGTAGCTAAAAAGAAGCCGTTGTTCGGATACCGCCGAGGCCCTGAAAAGTTGTATTTTATCACGAATCAAAAGTTTCCACCCAAAAAAAGAAAGGATGCACAAAGAAAGGAAATGTATCAGCAAACGACCTATCCTGATCATTCCAGGATGCGAAACCGGAAAACGATACTCAATCGGGCTCATGTAAAAAAATGCTTTCAACGGGAATGAATCAAACCATTTGAGATTACTCCACAAAAAATTCATGTGTTTAATGTCTTCCAGGAATGAGGTACGACTATGGTCAATGGAGAACACAGAAAAGAACAAAAATGTGAATAGCAGTGAACAACCACCAATGACAAATGCTGCGATTATCGGGCCTTTTTCCTTACGCATTAAACCCATAAGAAGGTAAAAGCCGGGTATGATTACCATATTGGGTATAGAAGCAAACCTCAGTGTACAATTAACGGTCGAGAGAACAGCAATGAGAACACAGATGCCCAAACCGAAATTACCTGTTGTAGCCTGCTTGAGAGCCAAGCCTGCCGCCCAGAGAAAGATACCTGCGGCGAGCATATCTGTCGTCGCCCAGTAGAAAGAGGGTGAGGCGTTTAGTGCAAAAAAGAGCACAAAAACCGACTTTAGCGAATCGCTTATCCTAAACAGATTTAAAATCCGGAGCATTGAAAAAAGCAGGGTGCAAACGCCAGTAAGCTGCCAGAAAAGAGCCGCCAGGATCCAGTCATGAAAGATGTGCCAGGATAAAACAAGAAACATCGAAAAGCCAACCGGCCACAATTTCAGTGGGGTACATTGCTCCTTGCTAAGATCAGTAGCAGGAGCAGAATAATTCGCAAAACCCTTCCCTTCTGTATACCCTTTTGCTGCCTGAATCTGTACTCCCTCATCCGAGGTGATTTGAGGGAAATAAATTTCGTGTTTGAAATGAATCAGGAGTGCGAAGCAAACAAGGAATATATATGTACCGCGTTTCGCGAGCAGTACCTGTAGTTGTGCCATCTTATCTGTTTTTGGGGGTCTTGTTGGTCATCAGAATTTGCTTGAGCAGTACTGCTATCAACCCCAGACTGAAAATAAAAATACTGAGTACAATAGAACTTATGCCCAGCCAGAATCCAACATTTAAATGCAGGAAGAAGGCTATCCCAAAATTGAGTACACCAAAAGCAAGCACCATGCCGCTCAGAACCAGAAAGATCTTTATCGGGTTATAATAGAGGATCGCTTCGGTGATGTATTGCAGGGTGCGTAATGTGTCTTTAAAAAGCTTCACCTTCGAATGACCTACCCGCTTAAGATAACTGATGGGAATGTATTTAACGAATTTGCCTGTCATCATGTATGCCAGCGTAGCCGACGTAGTAAAACTGAATGTATCGCAGAGCGTATCAAAATAAAGCATGATGGTAGCACGTGAAAAAACCCGGAGTCCTGAATTAATGTCTTCAATTTTCCGACCGGCCGTAAACTGAACAAGGTTCTTAAGGATGAGACGAAGCACTTTTTTCTTAACCGATTCATCGTAATTCTTTCCTTGTCTTGCTCCGACTACCATGTCAAATCCCTTTTTATACTCTAAAAAAAGAGTTGGGATACTTTCGAGTGGATATGTACCATCGGCATCGGTAATTGCAATGGTATCATTTTTAGCGGCTGTAATACCATCCTTTAGCGAGCGACCATATCCTGCATTGTGAGGATGAGAAAGAACAATTGCTCCTGCCTGTTCGGCATATTCACGGGTACGATCGGTGGAGCAATCATCCACAATGATCACCTCCGAGTGTTCGTCACCGATTTCCTGGAGTACTTTTTTGCAGCGCTCAATGGTGTCAGCAATCACATCTTCTTCGTTGTAGGCCGGGATAACGATTGAAATCATTGTTGAAGCTGTTGGTTAATTAAAATAGAGCCGAGGGAAACCGGGTCAATTCTTCCGGATCACACAATAGAGACTCTGTCCCCAGATTTTTTTTGTCAGATGGTTCAATGATTTTGAAAGAGGCACGACAAATTTATCAAAGAAAAGTACCTGGTGGTTCACATTTTTACTGTTTATGTTCTTATGCGTGACAAATTTGTTCAGCCACCAACCGAGCGCACCTACCGGATTAAAATACTCACTCATAACGATGGAACAGGCTGTGTCTTTTTCAAGAAGTTCGGCAATATCACCCTTCCGGTAACGGCGCAGGTGACCGGCAAGCTTGTCAAGATCATTGTAAAGATGCAGAAAGGAGGGAACGAATAGGAGCAGATGCCCTCCCGGCTTGAGCAATGAAATCATGTTATTGAGTCCTGCCTTGTGATCGGGCACATGTTCGAGCACATTGACGCAGATAATAGTATCAAATTGGTAAGGGGAGAGTTTTGAAACAAAATCATCAGCTGCCAGATCAGCAACCTCATATGTGCCTGCCGGGTCACGTTCACGGGCGCGTTCAATCACGTCCTTATCAATATCAATGGATGCATAAAAGGATGTCTTTTCTTTCAGCATCGCTTTAAAATTACCTTGACCAGTACCAATTTCCAGCAACCGGCTGCCCAGGTAGGGAGTAAATTTATTCAGGATCCAATTGTTGTAGTTATGGGCAAATTCCATGGACTCAGCCATGGTTTCAAACCCGGAGACTTCTATTTTAGATGGTTTACCCATGAGTGATTTGGAATTTAACTTAGCGTTTATTGTTTTTTTACGGCGCTTCCGCGCCAGCTCACATTCTTGTATGGGGTAATGTGTATGTCGTCATACTCGTTTTCAGGAAACCAGGATTTGATTCGTTCAAAACTGATGAAATCGACTTGTGGCGCATTGAGTTTATCAAAAACATTCAATGTATTCCGGTAAAACGTCAGTTTCCTGAAGTTTTCAAAGTATTCAGAATAGGGTAAAAAATTCAGCGGAAGCAGGTAAATGGAATAAACAAAAGGGTACATAAGCGCGGTGATAAATCTGGAAACGCCCAACAAGGCTTTCCGGCTCAGATGTCGAAAAAATAGTTTACGGAGTGGTTCCACGCCATACTCAACCAGTGCGTTCCCCTCTTTTGAATAGACCCAGACAATGGTTGTGCCCCCGGGTTTGGTGTGATTCATCATATTCCGAAATGTGCTGTCCGGATCATCGGTGTGATGGACCACGCCGATGGAGAAAACAACATCGAATTTTTTTTTAAGATCCATCGAAGCAATGTCGGTTTCCACAAAGCTGATGTTTTCAAATTTTTTGTTTCGCTCCCGGGCAATGTCTGTAGTGTTAAGGTCTACCGCTGTGAGGTGGCTCGCATATGGAGCAACGTACGATGTGTGCTGTCCGCCTCCACAACCACATTCGAGCACTTCCTTCCCGCGCATGTCCTCAAGCGTAACCGGTTGAATCCAGTCTTTGAAGAGGAATAATTCATCGTCCTGTAGCATGCTCCATTGTTCATGCCATTCACTCTGCTTTTTTTGTTCCATAAGATAAGCGGGTATCGAAAACAAATTTATTAAAACTTCTAAATTCATCCTTTTCTCCATTCAATCCAATCCAGTTGCCAACCGGCGCGTTAAAACCGCTTTTCTTTTGGTTCAGGACAGAAGCAGGAAGAACTGTTTCAAGGGCTTTTTTCAGGATATATTTAGTTTGACGATTCTTCAATTTTAAATCTGGATCAAGAGATGCCGCATATTCAGCCAGATGCATATCAAGATACGGCGCCCGGGCTTCCAGCCCATAATGCATGGTTGAGCGATCTGCTTTAACCAGGATGTCATCGGCAAGCCAGGTCATTCCATCCACGTAAAGGCTTTGGTCCAGCCAGTGAAGATCGCTCACTTTGTCGAAATACTTTCTGAAAATCAAGGACGGATCCGTATCGTACACTAATTCCCGGTATGATTCGCCTAAAATTGCAATCCGTTCCTCTGGATGGAAAAACAACCGCCACGAATAATGGGCATCAGGATAATCTTGCAGACTTCCATGCAGGAACTGTCTGAGCTTATAGTTCAAGTTGATCTTTTTCTCAGAATGCACATTTCTCCCCTTCAAAAGATTGAGGCCTAGACGGCGAATAAAGGCAGGTATATGCCGGGCTGTTTGGTAATATTTGTCTGCTTTGTAAGTTACATAGCCGGCAAAAAGTTCATCGGCTCCATCGCCCGAAAGAACCACTTTTACCTGTTTACGTGCAAGGGCCGAAACCTCCATCATGGGTATCATCGAATTATCGGCAAAGGGCTCATCAAAGGCGGCGATCGATTCGGCTATCCGTTTCTCAATACCCTCTGCCCTAACAACATGTCCTGTGTGATTGGTATGGAGGTAAGCAGCCATTCGGCCGGCTGCTTCGAGCTCATTGTAATGCTCCTGTTCAAAGCCTATACTGAAGGTGTGCAGATCTCCGGTCTGAAATTTTTTCATGCAGGCCACAATCGACGAAGAATCTACTCCCCCGCTCAGAAAGGCGCCTACAGGCACATCACCAACCATGCGCATCTTCACCGCATCTTCTAATAAATGAAGTACTTGAGAAGACGCTTCCTGCTCCGAAACCTTGATCTTGTTACGAAAAAAAGAAGAATAATCCCAATACTGGTTCCGTTCGACTTTATTTCCTCCCTCAGAAACGATCAAATAACTTGCCTGCTCAAGTTTGAAAACTGAATTATAAAGGCTCATGGGAGCCAGGATATAGCCCAATGCGAGGTAACAATTTAAGGCTTCGACACTGTATTCGTTTTTAAAGCCCGGATAGTTTCGAAAAGCTCCCAGCTCCGATGCGAAGATTAACGTCTTCTCTGGTGTAAATGAGTAATATAACGGCTTTTTTCCGAACCTGTCGCGGGCCAAAAAGAGTTCTTTTTTATTTACGTCCCAGATTGCAAGGGCAAACATCCCATTAAAACGGGTAAGACATGCTGCGCCCCACTCTTCGTAGGCATTCAGGATGACCTCCGTATCCGACCGGGTGTAAAAGACATAACCAAGTGACACGAGTTCCTGCCTGAGGGAAGTAAAATTATAGATCTCGCCGTTGAAGACAATATGCATACGACCGCTGGCATTCACCATAGGTTGTACCGCCGCTTCAGACAGATCAATGATACTCAGACGACGGTGTCCAAGGCTTATTTCAGCCAATTCCTGAATTCCCGACGCATCTGGGCCACGGTGCCGCAGGCTGTCTGTCATGTTTTCAATCACAGAACGCCCCGGATTCCTGCCCCAATGCAAAATTCCTGCAATGCCACACATGAATAATTGCGATATTTTTCTTAAAAGTAAAGATTATTTCCGCACCAGGGCAGAAGGGAGAACCGGCCTATTTACTTCTGATACATGGCACAAGTAAGCCTGAAGCAGATGAATGGATAGTAACTGCCAGACAGACTGGAGCCAGACCTGAAACATAAACTACTGAACATTAATATATTAAACCTTGTTTCATCAACTGTACGAATGATTCAGAAACACAGTCAACAAGGCTTTTCTCCCTCTGCAGACCCGTTCCGTTGAATTGTTTCAACAACTGCATTATGGAATTTTGATTTATCTTGCATCATTAGGCAAAACAACCTCCTCTGCTATGAATATCTTCAAAAAAGCCTTTCTTCTTTTCTTCTCCTTCTTGTTGATTCTGGCTATTGCCCTGGGGATCCATGCTGGCACCCATGCACGCACGCAGTATTCCTTCCCCAAAGGGAGTTCGTACCTCAAAGAATGGAAAAAAGTTGATTCGCTCGAAAACAAAGGGCTGACCCAATCTGCCCTCGACGTGGTGATGGCCATTTATACCCGGTCTAAACAGGATAACAATGCGGCCCAAACGGTGAAAGCCATTTTGTATAAGATTAAACTCGAAGAACAAATTCAGGAATATTCTACCGAAAAAGCCATCGCCTTTCTCAAAGATGAGACCGTTTCGGCCAAATTCCCCCTACAACCCCTACTTCACTCCATGCTCGCCGATATTTACTGGCGCTATTATACCAATAACCGCTACAAGTTTCACAATCGGACCCAGACTGTAAATTTCGACAATACCGACATTACCACCTGGGACCTCACCCACCTGGTGGATCAAAGCATCAAGGAGTATCAGCTCTCGCTGATTCAAACCGATAGTTTGAAAAAGATACCGCTGGAGCTCTATGATGATATCCTGGAGAAACATCCCGAATCACGAAAATTCCGACCTACGCTGTATGATTTTCTTGCCCACCGTGCCATCGATTTCTTTTCGAACGATGAACCAGATATTACCCGTCCGGCCTATCGTTTCGATATCGACAACCCGGCCTGTCTCTCCGATGCGGCAACGTTCAGCACCTTACCCCTTGTTACGAAAGACTCGCTCTCGATGAAATACTATGCCATCAAGGACCTGCAACAGCTCCTTGCCTTTCATCAGACCGACAAAGACCCCACAGCCCGTGTTGATGCCGATCTGAAACGTCTGGCATTCGTAAAAACGCATGGGGTCTTTGAAAACAAAGACAGCATCTATCTCAATAGCCTCAACGTGCTCAAAGCCGAACTCAAACAATCCAATCCTGCTTCTCCCTGCATCAGCGAAGTCATGCACGAAATAGCAACCTGGCATTATCTCCTGGGGCAGAACTATGTTCCGCTCACCTCAGAGGCCGACAAATGGGAAAAGAAAACAGCCATTGCCATCTGTCAGGAAGCCATCGCTGCCTATCCCGGTTCCTTTGGAGCACAGCTCTGTGCCGCACTTCAGACAAACATCCGCGAAAAAAGCATGAGCCTGGATGTTGAAAAAGCGAATGCCCCCGGAAAACCCTTCCGTGGTTTGTTTACCTACAAAAACATGAACAAGGCCTATGTCCGTATCGTACATCTGGATCTCAACCATCCGAAGGACCTGGATCTGAACGGACGGTATTTTGGAGAAGACCTCTTGAAACAATGCCTGAAAATGACTCCCGTAAAAGAGTTTGAAATCACACTGATTGACGATGGTGATTTCAGCATGCACAGCGCCGAAATCAAATTCCCGGATCTTCCCTTGGGGCACTATCTTATTATCACCGGTTCCGACAAATCCTTTAGTTTAAAGAACCAGGGCATTGCCTATACCCAGGAATGGATTTCGGACCTCAGTTATGAAGAACGCCGTTTGACCGACGGGGCCATTGAATTCTATGTACAAAACCGTCAGACCGGCGAACCCATCAAGGGCGCCAAAGCACAACTCTGGGAAGGACGCGACAACCACTCCTATCAGCAATCTGGCTGGGTAAGGACTGATGTTTTCACCACCGATGAGAACGGGTATTTCAAGATCCCGCCCGCCAAAGAGTACAGAAGGTTTATCCTCGAGCTCATCAACGGCACAGACCGATTCTATATCGAAAATGGTTTCTATCAGTATCAAGGTTACAAGCCCCAGGTAATCAAAGCCCCAAAAACCTTTTTCTTTACCGACCGCGAAATATACCGTCCAGGTCAAACCGTGTTCTTTAAAGGTATTTGTCTGCAATCAGACGGCGATCACAACGAGATACTCACCCACCGCCCGCTGACTGTTACCTTTTACGATGCCAATTCACAAAAACAATCCAGTCTTGATCTTACCACCAACGATTTTGGCAGCGTAAGCGGCTCTTTCACTGTCCCTCAAGGCGCAATGAACGGACAGATGTACATCGCCGATGGACATGGTACAAAATATTTTTCGGTCGAAGAATACAAACGCCCAAAATTCGAAGTCAGTGTTAAACCGGTAAACGGGGTCTACAGACCCGATGATGATATTACCGTGCACGGCACTGCAAAAGCCTACTCGGGAGCAAACATAGACGGGGCACAGGTGAAATACCGGGTGGTGCGCAATGCTACATTCCCTTACTGGTATTACTATTGGAGCGGGTACTATCCTTCCTCGCCACAGACCGAAATCACAAACGGGTTCACCACCACCAACGACACAGGAGGATATGTCATCCATTTCAAAGCCCTGCCCGACCGCAGCATCGGCAAAGACAAATCGCCTACCTATACCTACACCGTCTTCGCCGATGTGACCGATCTCAACGGCGAGACACACAGCAGCTCGGGCTATGTTTCGGTAGGCTATATTACCATGAACCTGAGCATCAACATCAGCGGCTTGGTGAACAAGGAAGAAAAACAAAAATTCCCGGTCTACAGCGCAAATCTCAACGGACAATTCGAACCTGCCAAAGGACGTATAGAGATCTATAAACTAAAGGATCCGGGCCGCGCTTTCCGCAAACGACAGTGGGACCGTCCCGACCGTTTCTTACTTACAAAAGATGAATTCTACTCCTCCTTTCCCAACGATGCCTACAGCGACGAAGACAATATGTACAAATGGGAACACGGTGAAAAAGTTTTGGAAACAACATTCGAAAACACCAGCTCCAACAGCGGCACGGTGCTCTCGCCCCGGATGAACAACCATACCGATACGCTCTTTCTCAAAAACATCAGCCACTGGTCTCAGGGTTATTATGTGCTCGAAGCCCATTCAACCGACCGTTTTGGGGGGGATGTCAAAGACCTGAGCTATTTTACCATCTATTCCGAAAAAGAAAAAGAGACGGCGGTTTTCCAAACTGATGTTTTCGAACAATTAAAAAACAGCGGAGAGCCTGGAGAGTCGGCCAAAATACTCATCGGAAGCAAGGAGGATATCAAAGTGCTCTTCGAGACCGAGTACCGCAACGAACCCATGAAGAAACAATGGATCGAGCTGAACCATGAACAAAAGATACTTGAGCTCCCCATCGAAGAAAAAGACCGGGGCGGTTTTGCCTATCATTTTCTGTTCGTGAAAAACAACCGACCCTATCATCACGATGGAACCGTTACGGTGCCCTGGAGCAACAAACAGCTCGACATCAGCTTCGAGACTTTTAGGAACAAACTCGAACCTGGAACTGCCGAACAATGGAAACTAAAGATCAAAGGCCCCAAAGGCGAAAAGGTTGCCGCTGAGATGCTGGCCACCTTGTATGATGCTTCCCTGGATGCCTTCCGCCCCAATGCCTGGGATTTTAGCATCTACACTTATTTTTATTCCAACCTCTACTGGTCGTCGAACGAGACATTCGGCATGACAAACTCCCAGCTCTATGCCGATTTCTGGAACCCTTATCTGACCGTTCCAACACGGTATTACGAAACCCTGAACTGGTTTGGCTACTCTTTCTACAACTACTGGCCCACGAATATGGCCTATAAAAGCGCTGCCATGGGCGGAGCCCGTCATTACGAAGCGCCTGCAAGCGCCGGCGCAGCACCTGCTCCCGACGAACAGCCAGACCTTGACGGGAACATGGACAAGGCCGGAGAAAAGTTTACCGAGAAAAAAGCAGATACCGGAAAGGAGTTAAAGTCAAAAAATAACGAACACACAGACCGGGAGGAAACAACCGCAGATGATCTGACCACAGCAACAGCTACAAACGGGAAAGGCGAAACCACCAGAGACAGCCGGGGTGCCAACAATCCCGGCACAGTAAAAGCCCGCACCAATTTTTCGGAAACAGCCTTTTTCTTCCCCACCCTCAGCACCGATGAGAACGGCGATGTGGTCGTAAAATTCACCGTCCCCGAAGCCCTTACGCGCTGGAAGATGATGGGGTTTGCACATACCAGGGACCTGATGTATGGCAGCATCGGAAATACACTCGTAACACAAAAAGACCTGATGGTGGTGCCCGATGCCCCGCGTTTCTTCCGCGAAGGCGATGACATGAGCTTCACCGCCAAGATCACCAGTATGGCCGATTCAAAACTGGACGGTACGGCACAACTCCTCTTTTTCGATGCCCTGAGCATGAAACCCATAGACGATAAACTCCTGCTCAAACAAAACGGGGTCCAGGATTTCTCCGTCGCAAAAGGCGCCAGTACCGTGTTGAAATGGGACATCCACATCCCCGAAGGATATGGGGCCATCAGCTACCGGGTGGTTGCAAAATCGGGTTCATTCTCCGATGGAGAAGAAATGGTTGTTCCGGTACTGACCAACCGCATGCTCGTTACCGAAAGCATGCCGTTACCCATACGCAGCCGTCAGACCAAGGTATTTACGTTCGAAAAATTCATGAACCAAAACAACCACAGCCCCACCCTCCGTAACCACAAACTCACACTTGAGTTTACCGCCAACCCTGCCTGGTATGCGGTGCAGGCCCTGCCCTACCTCATGGAATACCCCTATGAGTGCGCAGAACAAACCTTCAGCCGTTTTTATGCCAACAGCATTGCTTCGCATATTGCCAACTCCAGCCCAAAGATCAAGGCGGTGTTCGATTCATGGAAAAGCCAAAGCCCCGATGCCTTGCTGTCTAACCTGCAAAAAAACCAGGAACTCAAATCGCTCATGCTCGAAGAAACACCCTGGGTGTTGGATGCAAAAGATGAAAGCGAACGAAAAAAACGCGTGGCCTTGTTGTTCGACCTTACAAAAATGAGCAACGAACTCGACGGCGCTCTCCGAAAACTCCAGAAGATGCAACTTGGAGACGGAGCCTGGCCCTGGTTTGACGGTATGCCCGAAGACCGTTACATCACCCAATACATCGTCACCGGCATGGGCCATCTCGACCACCTCGGCGTTTCGAATATCCACTCCGATGCAATGACCTGGAACATGGTGCGTAACGGGGTGAAATACCTCGATAACAAGATAACCGAAGATTACAACTGGATCCTGGAGCATGACCGAGAACATCTGGATCGCGATCATTTGTATGACGAACAGATACAGTACCTCTATGCACGCAGTTATTTTAAAGATATACCTGTCGACCGTGGTAATCTGGCCGCCTTTAACTATTACAAAGCCCAGGCCCAGAAATACTGGCTCAACAAAGGACGTTATATGGACGGGATGATTGCCCTGGCCCTTTTCCGGAATGATGATACGAAAACCCCAAACGACATCCTCAAATCGCTGAAAGAAACCTCCATCTCGAGCGAAGAAATGGGTATGTACTGGAAAGAAAACTACGACGGCTTTTATTGGTATCAGGCTCCCATCGAAGCCCAGGCCCTGCTTATTGAAGCCTTTGACGAAGTGGCACACGATCCGAAATCGGTTGATGACCTCAAAGTATGGCTTCTGAAATCCAAACAGACACAAGACTGGAAAACCACCAAGGCCACCAGCGAAGCCTGTTACGCACTTCTGCTGCGCGGAACCGACTGGCTCAGCACCGAAAGCAATATAGACATCAAAATGGGCGAACTGGTCGTCGACCCAAAGAAAATGGAAGATGTCAAGGTAGAAGCAGGCACCGGTTATTTCAAAAAGAGCTGGAGCGGGGATGAGATCAAACCCGAGATGGGCAAGGTTACTGTTTCAAAAAAAGACGAAGGGGTTAGCTGGGGGGCCGTATACTGGCAGTATTTCGAGCAACTCGATAAAATCACGCCTCACGACACCCCATTGAAGTTGAACAAGAAACTCTTTGTAGAACACAACACGGCATCAGGACCCGTGATCGAACCCCTTACGGCCGCTTCCAAACTTAAACCAGGCGACAAGATTAAAGTGAGGATCGAACTAAAGGCAGACCGCGATATGCAGTATGTACACATGAAAGACATGCGTGCTTCCTGTTTCGAACCTACCAACGTCATTTCACAATACAAATACCACGACGGCCTGGGCTATTATGAAAGCACCCGGGATGCCAGCACCAACTTTTTCTTCAGCTGGCTGCCCAAAGGCAATTATGTGTTTGAATATCCGCTGATGGTAACCCATAACGGTAACTTCTCCAACGGCATTACCAGCATACAGTGTATGTATGCTCCTGAGTTTGCAAGCCATTCTGAAGGGGTACGGGTGAAGGTAGGAGAATAAATGCCCATTCCTGGTACCACATGGCTTAAACCCGAACCGCCCCAGCCGGAGCAGACAAGCCCGGCTGGGGCGGTTCGGACTTCTTGAGGATCGGGGTGAATTAAATGCGGTTTCTTGAAAAGCAACACAATTTCTGTTTAATTTTACTTTAATGAAACGCTTCTTTTCCTCCAACTCATCCTGTTCTGTTGCCTCCGTTTGTTTCTGTTCGCTTGTAAGAAGGTGCGTACTGTTCCTCGTCAGCATCTTGATCCTGGCTTCTTGTGCAACAAAAAAAGAACAGGAACCAACCGCTAAGGTAGAAGACTATGATGCGGTGATGAAAAAGATAATCCGCACCGATGAGGGCCTTTTCAGAGGAACAAACCTGGGTATGCCGCTCGACAAGGTAAAATCAATCGAAAAAGACGAAAAACCCGTTGAAGAAGAAGACAACTACCTCAGCTACGATTTCGCTTTTAAAGACACCCTCCAGGGCAATTACTATTACAGTTTTGAAAACGGGTTGGATGAGATAGGCGTAGATGTATACCGCGAAAAATCAAAAGACTGTTCCTGGCTCCTGGCCGAACTCACCACCTATTTCACCAAACGTTACGGCGCTCCCGCATCAGAAGAAAAGCTGCTCATCTGGCATGTGCAAAACCAGGGCAAGGAAGGCGCCCAGATTACGCTTGGAGATGAAAGCGCTGATTATGGCTATGGCAAACTTACACTTACCCTGTTCCCCTTTCAGACCGAAGTAGACCCTACAGAAAAAGAAGCAAAGCCATAACGCCTGTAAAGGTGTTGGATGAGCGGAGGAGCGTACACCGTTAAAACAGTTTAGAGCATATCATCTTCTGGCCAACGGTTCTTACGTTTAAAACAGCAGGCTATGATCCAACCAGATAACATAGCCCACGTATACTTCCCAATTCCCTCCCTTGAATAAAGGAAACAAAACACCTCCATCGAATCGAAAATGGACTTCCATTATATTTGCCACGACCTTCAGCTTGTGGAGTCAAGAAAACCAATCGCTCCGGCTTTAGCCAAAGCCGGATGCCACTTCCCAGATTCACCCATAGAGCAAGGCTTGGTTTTGGCTAAAGCCACTGATATGAAGGAATGACTGTCTTCCACGACCTGAAGGTCGTGGCAACCAAAATTGAAAACCGATCCTAAACATAGACACGGGGCGGCTTAATGAATGGATGTGGGAGTTTATTCTTTTATCCCAGGTTGTGCATCAGATGGCTTGTGCGCTAATGCACAGTGTGTTAGCATTTGCGCATGGTAAATGGGTTATCCCGCAGATTCGTTGTGCTGCTGGCCTTTTGAGCGTGAATGCCTGCTTCTAATGCATAATGCGGGTTTATCATTTCGTGCAGCACACAAAAAGTGGTGAAGTACCGGTTAAACAACTAACCAGAAACAACCATCACCGAGCCTCTTTTTTTCATTTCATATATAGTTTTGCATTTCAAAAACTTCTATATTTGCTCCGTCATAAGACCTCCTCCAGGAGGGATGCTTTTACAAATAATGACCTGTAAAAGTCAAAAATCTGAAAATACGAATACGGAGAGTAACGTACGAATATTCGAAACGTATTGGCAAGACCGGCTGAGCAAAATGAGAAGTTGAACTGCGATGTATGAAGACAGGAAGAGCCCCACAGACACTCCCGCCTGCCTTTTGATAAACCGGGCTTTAAAACCAGAAATGATTTTTATTGCGTTGCAAACTGCCAGGGGCGCCAATCCCGGCATCGGCCTCGCAAGCAGTTTTCCGGGAGATATACTGGAATAAGCAGAAGGCATCCACGGAAGTTTCTACTACGTCGCAGAACTTTCCGACGGCGTCAGCGAAACTTTCGACGGCACCCCCAAACGCTCCGAAGGCGCCAACGAAAGTTCCGACGGCGCCCGCGAATCTTCCGACGTCACCCGCGAAAGCTCCGACGGCGCCCGCGAATTTTTCGACGGCGCCCGCGAAAGTTCCTGCTACGTAGTAGAAACTTCCGCCGGCGTCAGCGCCTAATTAAGATACTCATGCACCTGAGTTAAAGACAAAACCAGAGTCAGCAACGTTACGCCTCAAGCGTCTGTGAATGAGCCTATTTTATCTGGAATATAAATTCACTTTAAACACTATCACCATGTCAACAACAAATAAGGAAGGGCGTATACCCCGCCAAATTCCAAAATTCGACCAGTACTTTCGGGCTATTGTATCCTTTCTCACCGCTGGGCCAACACCAAACAACGGAACCAGACTGGGTCTGACAGCAGCCGAAGAAGCTCAGCTTACGGCTCTGTATACTCAATGGTTTACCGGCAATCAGGCGGCGCCTGGTCTGATTGAACTCCATGGCAACAGTCTCACCAAAAATAAGGCGACGGCGATAGGCGTCGAAAAATTCATGAGAGACTTCGGCGTCTTTTTCAGGCCTTTGCTCAACCGAATGGCTGTCAGCCCCGTCATTACCTCTTCCGACCGTGTGGCTTTACACATTGCCGAACCTAACCTGAACCGTACGTTACATCAGGTGCCTATTAGCGAAACTGTCTTTTTTGAAGCAAAATCGCTGGGAGGAGGGCAGTTCAAATTCAGCTGCAGGACAACAAAAGACTCCAGACGCTGCAGCAAACCAAAAGGAGCCGACAGTGTTGAACTCTCAATCAAAATTGGTGACCCCGCCCCCACCAATGGCGACGACCCCAGTACACGAAAAGAAACCTCCTCGCATGCTCAGTTTATACTGAGCCTCGGCGGCGCCAATGCCGGGCTCAAGGCTTACCTCTATGCCCGCTGGATAAACAGTAAACACCAACAGCTTGCCGGGCCCTGGAATGCAATGACGGTAGTGATTGTTGGGTAGGTGGAAGACCTGTGGGAATGTTCATGAACATCTTTTGAAATCGTCTTTGCGGTGCCCGAAAGCTTCAAGAGAGATTATTTTTGTGTGATAGAACCCCGTCTTTGGCGGGGTTCTGTCAAGCATCATTCCACATAATACATATCATCAAAAGGCGAATTGATAGGAGCCCCCATATTCACCGGTTTAGACCAGGAGGCCGTATTTTCATCCCAGGTGCTTTTGTAGATATCATAACCACCCATAGAATCGAAGCCTTTGGAAGAAAAATAAAGGGTCTTGCCATCGGCCGAGAGGATGGGGTATTCTTCATCAAACTCGGTATTGATGTCCACCAGGTTTTGGGGCTGAAGGTTCCATTTCCCATCGCCTATCTGGTTGAGCCGGTAGATGTCTTTCCCGTTCAACCCGTTTTCACCATAACTGGAAAAGAGGATGGTGTTTTTATCGGCCGAAAGAAACAAGACCGAGCGGTAGTTTTTTTGTTTGTCAATCGTCGACCGCAGGTCGTCAGGGGTTATCAGCAGCCTTCCGCCCGATTCGAGTTGGGTAAACGCCAGGTGCATGGTTTCCTTCGATACTTCACGCCGTTCATAAACCTCCAGTACAACGGGGTTGTTCACAAGCTTGATTCCGTTGCGGCAGTATTCTATTTGTTTGTCGACCTCCAGTTTTTCGATGTCGTGCGAGGGGGCATGGAGTTTGAATTTTTCAAAGGCCTTGATGGCCCTGCTGAACCGGTAGCTGAACTGATTGGCCCGGCCCAGATAATAATACACATCGGGGGGAACCGCTTTGGAGGTGGAAGCAAATTCAAGATCGCTCAGACAATCGGTTTTGTCGTGGCTTGTCAGATACAACCCCATGCCCAGGTAATAGGAACTGATGGGGTCGAGGTCTATTTCTATCTCCAGGCGTTGATACGCATCAACACATTCCTGGTACTTTCCATCCTCATACAATGCTTTTGCCTTTTTCATGACCTCCTCATCGGCAGCGGTTTGTTCGGCGGTGCGTTTTAGTTTCCCGGTGTTAAAGAAATGAACAGAGGCCGATTCTTTTTTGGGTTTGTCCTTGCGTTTGCTCAGGCCCTGTTCCAATGCATCGTTCACCAGGGTAGCTTTTCGCGCTTCTTCTTCGGTAAAATAATTATTAAGGGTAAGAATATCAAACGTGCCTTCCTTGCGGAGGACAATCTCCTGGCGGAGTACAAAATCAGATGTTTTTTCGGGAAGGATAAAGTCTTTTTTTATGGGGGGATATCCGTCGGCTTCAACCACCAGGTGATACGTTGTTCCTGCCACCAGGGCCATGAGGTAGTTTCCGTTCTCAGCGTTGGTCTTGTAGACCCCGGCTATTTCCTCGGTTTCGGCATTGTAAACGGTGAGGATCCCGTTCCGGTTGTCGGTCGAGTCGAGTGTCGAAAAACATCCTTTGATGATGTAATACGAAAGCGCACGCTGATGCCGTCTGATCTGGATGTATTCAAATTTTCCGTTTTTACGGTTTGAGCAGTACGAAGCCGCTTCACCATCGTCTACACCTTCGGAGGCGGGGACGTACAAGATATCGTCGTAGGGTGAGTTGATGGGATAGCCCATATTTACGGGTTTAGACCAAAGGCTGAGTGTATCCTTGCGGGTGCATTTAAAAATGTCATAACCACCCATGCTGTCGTGACCTTTGGATGAAAAATAAAGCGTTTTTCCATCCTTGCTGATATAGGGATAATCCTCGTCGTAAGGGGTATTGATCTCCGCCCCGAGCGAAACGCTTTGTCCTTTCACCCCGGAAGCAGAGATGATATTGTAGTACAGGTCTTTGCTATTCTGTTCTTTCATCCCATAGCTTACCTGAATAATCTGGTTGCGGCCCCATTTGCACATGAGCAGTTTGGCCTTTTGTTTTTTGTCGACCGGCGAATTGAAAAAATCGGTCTTGTAAAGCAAGCGCTCGCTGATCAGGTCGGGGTTATAATAGCTTAAAAGATCTTCATCCTGCATGGGCACCCGCTTCAGTACTTCGATATTGTCTTGCTCCGACATGAGGGTATTCCCACTGTTGCAGTTGGCCTGGAGCTCGGCCACCTGGTTTTTCAGAACTTCGTCGGGGCGGGCTTTTTTCCTGAACCAGGCAATAGCATTCAGGGCATCGTTGAACATATACGAGAGGTGGTAGGATTTTGCCAGATAGAGAAACACATCATAGGGCACTTTGGGCGAATGCGAAGCCAGCTCCAGATAAGGAATGGCCCTGGCCTTGTTCTGGGAAGAATGAAAAAGACAAACCCCGTAGTAATAATTCAGGAACGGATCGGCTTGATCGTTCTTGACCAGGTATGCATACAGGGGCAAGGCGGTGGCATAATCTGCACTTTTGAATGCCCGCATTGCTTCAACCGGTTTCTTCTTTTCCTCCTCTACCTGACGTTTCACCAATTCATCGATGGTCAGGTAGGCTTTCCCTACAACACCTGCCTTGTTCGGAGCTGGTATGGGCGATGGGTAATCGGCATCACCGGCCAAGGTATCGGGAGCAGCCTTGAGAAAGAATACACGCTCGTTCTCGTCCGAAAAATAGTTGCGTATGATCAACACTGATTTCCGTTGCTCGTTCTTCCGGAGTTTTATTTCCTGGCGGCATACCTCATAATCTATACGGAGCGGGACCTCTACCTGCTGTTGCGCCATTTCATATCCATCTGCTTCGACTTTAAAGATGTAATGTACGTTTGGCACCAGGATCAGCAAATAGTTACCGGTCAAGGGGTTGGTGTTGTATACCCCCACCCGGTTATCGCTTGAGGAACTATAGATGCCAATCTTCTCTTCGTTGGAGGCATTATAGACTACTATCTTCGCCCGTTTCAACGCGGGGTTATCCGCAATTTCGATATGCCCCCGGATGAGGATCAGCCCGGGCCGTTCATTGGTGGAAATGATTTTATAGACTTCGGTCTTACCTGCCTCACTCGCTCGGTCGGATACGAAATAGGAAAATTTTTGCCGTTTAAGAGAAATGCTTTGATCGGCGGCAGATTCAGGAATACTGGCTCCGGTTTGTGCCTCAACCCCAAAGCTGAAGAATAACAAGAGGATGCAACAGTAACTATATTTTAGAAAGTAGTACTTCATGTTTCAGGATGAACCGATCGCTCTGTGGTATGCCGGATCAAGAGGGTAACTAAATATACCGTATGTTTTGTTTCTGTACAAGCTGCATTTAATGCCACAGGTTAGTATTCCGTTATCTGGATTGAGGGTCGGAAGGATCCGACATATAGATGATTATCAACGATATACCTGGAACATAAGACGGCGATTTGGGTCAAAGACACGGTAGAAATCAGAACCGGCTAAAGGCATCTGATCGAATATTCGGAGTAATTCGGGCTTCTTTAAGGATTATTTGCCAGAAGGAGGGGGTAGCTGAGATACATTTCGAAGGCCTTTGATAAGCACATCGAGATCCTTGGTGGATGTATATACGTTGGGGCTGACACGTATGCCCGAAATTTTTTCATACGTAATGGAAGTAACATGGACCTTGTTTTTTTCGAACAAACAGGCCTCGATTTCGGAAGCTTTCCAGCCTTCAAAACCGATGACTGCCAGTGCACAAGAATTGGCCGGTTTCAGCGAAGTATAAAGCGTATGCCCAGGCAAGTCCTTTATTTTTTCAACCCAATAATTTTTTAAATAACGCAACCTGGCTTCCTTTCGCTGAGCGCCTATCACGTTGTGAAAATCAACCGCTGCCCCGATGGCCATTTCGCTGGCGATAGAACGTGTGCCCAGGTTTTCGAATTTACGGATGTCGGCACTTTGGGGTTCGGCGCTGGATAAAAGGGGCCAGAGGTTTTTAATCTTCTCCTTCTTTACATACATCAGCCCGCTTCCGAAAGGGGCGCAAAGCCATTTGTGCAGGGCAGCCCCCAGGTAATCGGCACCGGTGTCTTCTATCTTAAAATCAAGCTGGGCGAACGACTGGGCTGCATCCACAATCACCTCGCAGCCCTTGCTGTGCGCCATATCGGCAATAGCCCTGACAGGAACAATATTCCCGCTCCAGTTTATCAGATGGGTAATCTGAACGATCCTGGTTTTGGGAGATATGGCCTTGCGGTAAAGATCAACAAGGGCAGCGTCGTCGTCGGCAGCTTCTGAAACATCCACCCAGTTGAGTTTGATGCCATCGCGTTTTTCGCGTTGTTTCCAGGCTTGCATCATATAGGGGTAATCGTATTTTCCTAAAACCACTTCATCACCGGGTTTCAGCTCAAGCCCATAGATGATCGTACCCAGGCCTTCGGTTGCATTTCGGTTGATGGCAAGTTCATCGCTGCTGACACCGGCCAGATCGGCCAGTTTGGCCCTGAGCGCTTCACGACCTGCATCGAGGATACGCCACATATAATAGCTCGGCGCTTCATTGCTGTATTGATAATACCTCATCAGCGTATCTTGCACCACCTTTGGCTGAGGCGATACGCCTGCATTGTTGAGATCAATTATATTCGATGAAACGGTGTAACACTCGCGTATATATCCCCAAAAATCTTCGTCTGACGCTCCTGCTTCGAGGCCCATCGTTTCAAGTCTGTTCACGTGTTTCTCCAACGCCGATGCGAATGAGTTGTTGATGGACGAAAGAAAGGCAAACCCTCCAAGAGTGAAGGCGCTTTTATGCATAAAGTCTCTGCGGTCCATGTTTGGGAGAATAGAAACTAAAGATAAAAAAGAATTGACTAGGGGTCTGGTATTATTTTCGGGATGACGAGTGAGGCGCGTTGGCTGACATGATCAGTGCCCGACAGCATGCCTGTTCGTAATTTCAAGTTTAGCATAGTCCAACGTAAGTTCCTGGTCATTTGCCCGAATCTCCATCCGTGTTCCTTTTAAATATAAACCCGGGGCCCCCAGTACCGTTTCGGGATCGGTTCCATTCTTTCTGTTACCCACTCTCCTATTCCCCTGCAGGTCAAATTCAATTCTACGTTTATCCAATGCCCTAAAGCGGATGGCCTTGGAGGAAAATGAAAAGCTTTCGTGCCCAGACTTGATTAAAAAATCCTGAAAAGAAGAAACTTCATTTCGTTGAATCACCTCCAGGATAAAACCCGGTTTGTCGCCCCTTATGGAAAGCCGTTTTCCTTCAGCCGTATTCATGACCAGGGGAGGAGCAGAAAAACGAATTGAAAAACAGATGCTCCCCGTCATCACATACAACGCACTGTCAGGACCAAACCAGAGGGAGTCAAGACCCTCGGGCAAAAAGAAACAAACGCATTTGTTGCTAGCCGTGTCGGGGAAATCATATAAACCAACCAGCACATTTTTATCCTGGAACAAGTTTTCAAAAGGCGACGCCCCGATCCATTTATCTGGGCTGTTGTAAAAAGGGCGCTGATGCAGCACCAACTGATAGACCAAATGCTCAGGCCCGGGAAAGAAAGCGGCCAGCTCATGCGCGCCATAAAAAGGATGCAAACCAAAACACGTAGTCACAGCCCCCGTGCCCTTCCAATCAAGACTCCAGGAACGTGTCTGAAAACCCTCGGAACCGTTTTTCGAGACCGAGCCCAATGTGAAAGCAGGGGTAATCCAGCTGTATTTACGAAACGGTTCTTCGCTCGTTTCATAATACCGGAAACGCCGGGTAGTACGTTGTTTTTCGATCGTTTCGAAGGATTGTTTATTTTGTTCCTGCCAGACCTGGGCAAGGATTTCAGGAAAGGCAAATGAGCTGAGCGCAAAAATGGCCATGTGATAATCCAGGTTCAGGGGTTTCCACGCGGGTGAAAAGAGTGGCTTGTCGCCCTCGAAAAAACCCAGGACCTGCGCCATTTGGGAGTTCTGTTTCGCAAAAATATTCCGGTCTAATACCCTGCTGCAGGCCCCTGTAATGACCCCGTTCCGGTAATCGGTTTGCTGATCGGCCAGGAGGCGGTAGAGCATGATCTCGCATTGCCTTTTGAATACGGGGTCGCCGGTAAAATCGAAGAGCATAAACAAAGGGACGATATACCAAATGCCGTAGTGCGGGGAATCATATTCTGCCAGTCCCTCCGAAAAACTTTTCTTCATCCAGCGTTGTATCCAGGCTTTTGCTTCCTCCCGGTTCTGGGCATTCGTTTTACCATTGAACCAGGAACATGAATCAGCAAGGGCTTCGCCCGAAAACAGATACATGGAACTGTAGTATAACAGCCAATGATTTTCTGTTTCGCCCCGGTATACCTTGCAGGAAGAAAATGCCTGCACTATTTTTTTCCTCCACACCCGAGAAAGATTTTTCTTGCCATAGAAATAAATGCCGGCAACCTGGTACATCCAGAACATTCCACGAGAAGGGTTCTGAAGCATGGAATCAAGAAAGCGCATACTGCCCGTATCCTGGGTAGCCTTTGCAAGTTGTGTCATCACCGTAAAACAGTTCAGGGGCGCCTTGCTGCCCGAACAATACTTCACTATACTGTCGCACCTGAGCTGGTAGCCCTGGCTGTAAGCTGATTGCCCGGCATTCAGAGCCGGAGGACCAACCAACAGGCCCAATGCTATTCGGATAAAAAGACCGATGTAATAATGGCCCGACATGCTGTGATGCATTTGAATGAAACACCTTTATCAACCGAAACCCAGAGGCCTTCAGTGGTACCGGCATAAAGGGCTCCTCCTGATTTATCCTGAGAGAAACATAAAATTGAGTGTACAGACACCGCGTCTGTATTTGCTTTCCAGCTAAGCCCTCCATCCTCCGAAACGAGGATACCCGTTCCAATCCCCCCGGCGTAAACTCTTTGTGGAGCTTGTTTATCGAAGATTACACAGGTCAACTCCTGCCGCGAATGATAGACCGGCGTCCAGGTTTTACCGTTGTCATCCGACCTGTAAATTTCATTTTTGCAGGAAACCAGCAGGTGGTGTGAATCAAGCGGGTCAACAACGAAAGCCGAAATCTCCTTCCCTTTCAGGCCAAACCTCATCCATGACCCGCCCTGATCAATGCTTGTCCAAATTCCATCGGAAGTACAGATAAACAATTTATTTTTTTCTCCCTCCAGATCTGTCATCGCCAAAACATAATGGCTGTTCAGCGTTTGTAAGCCTGCATCTGTTTCCTCCCAGGTCTTGCCATCATCTGTGCTTTTCCAAATACCCGAAGCTGTGCAGGCAAATAAAACAAACCGAGTGTCTCTGGGTTGATAGACCGCAAGGGCCTCTGCTATCCTCCAATCTGTAAGAAGTTTAAAATTTTTGCAGGAATCATTGCTTTGCAGCACCCCATTGCCGGCTGCTAAATAAAAATTTTCTCCGGCACGCGAATGGATCAGCCCATTGGCTTTGATATCTGGCCAGCCCAGAGGGCCCAGAGCTGATCCATTCAGATTGCAGACATACAACCCTGAATGGAATGCCTCCTTACCCGATGGCGTAGCGGTATTCCCTTCGGCGAGTATGGTTAAATAACAGATCTGGGTTTGGGCCTGCAGGCCAGGAATTAAAAAGAAGAGCGTAATGACATACAAATGGCGCATTCTATTGTTTCTTGCAGCTTCAGAAGCTCATACGGTGGAGCCAATCACCTTCGAACGAAGCTACTGATAATTGGGTGATCTTCAAAACCAGGACAGGAAGATGCGTCGGGTAATCGCTGGAAATTGTAAGGAAAACTCCTCACCTGGACGTTTCATTATTCCTGGAATTGGTGTCAGAGGCAACCATCACAACAACACATTTCTGATCTGTAGTGAACGTGGACTAGAACTTCCCCAGCAGCTGTAATGCGATAGTCCGGGGAGCTTCCATCTTCAGCGGGCGCAGGGAGTACTCCAGGTTCATTACATTGTTGACGACAATAGCAGCCGAGTAGCGTTTTTGGAACTTGCAACCCAGGCGGGCATCTATTACCGTGGTGCCCTTGTCGTTCCTGGCCCTGTATTCTTTGATGCCCGAACCCGGCTGGTTGGGTTGATCGAGGTTATAAAAGGCCTGGTCTATGTTTTGCATAAAGCTGTAATACCGAACGCTTCCACCGATAGACAAAAATTTCCAGCTAAGCTGCGCATCAATCTTGGCAATATGCTGGAACCGGTATTTCAGGATGTTGTTGGCGGTATCGGTACTGGTCTTTGCATAACTCAACTGATTGGGAGGAATACCTGCCGGAGGATGATCGGTTGCATACACCAGATCGGGTGTGGTGCTTTGAGGCAGACAATACGTATATCCGCCCAGGATACTCAGGGTGAAATTGTGGCCCAGTTTGCCTTCGCCCATGAATGAAAAGTCAAGGCCGCGTACGCGGGTGCCTCCGGTGTTTACAAACTTAAACCCTACAGAGTCGGGTCTCCACACGGCATAGGTGTATTCAATGGTGTTAGAATATTCCTGCCAAAAAGCGGCCGCATCGAGATAGCCGTAAAAGTTCCCCAATTTGAACCCCTGTTTCAAACCCACTTCGGTGTTCCAGCTTGTCTCTGGCTGGATCTGGGGGTTGGGATAGATGGTGATCCCCCCGGCATTGGTCATAATGAACTTTTCGGCGATGGTAGGATATCGGTACCCTTGCCCATAGGAATAGCGAAGAAATGTTGCCTTGGCCAGTTTCAGGTTCATCCCTGCCCTGACTACTGGTTTGATTACATCTTCGGTTCCATTTATGCTAAAGTACTCGCCCCTGAAACCAAGCGAGATGTTGAGTACTTTCCAAAGTTTTTTATCGAGCTGCGAATAGGCAGCCCAGTTATCGAGGTGGTTGCTTTTTGATCCACTGGCCGTGTAAAGATTGGAAGAAACGTATGTCTGGTTGGTGACTATGCCCCCTGTAAAGTTTAAGCCCTCTATCGCGTTCAATTCTTTCTGAAGCTGGTATTCTCCATAAAACACATTGCTCAGGTTCGATTGGTTGTTGCTGAGGTTGTTTTCGGTATAAAAGTACCGTCCGTGAAAATCATGTTTGATCCCATTCTTGGTATAGTAGGTCAGGAATGGGTCGAGGTATCCCATGGTGATATCCTGTATGGTCATGGAGTGGGGATACGATTTGTAGATGCCGTTCGAATCATTGCCCCAGACCAGCGAAAAGTTGTTGTGGCTTTGCATAAAGTTTCCGTTCATGCCCAGGGCCAGACCCGTGATATTCTTTGGCCTCCACCGCAAGTTAAAATTGAACCGGGCCGAACGCTGGGCCACATCTTTCTCGGTGATGGTGGAGTCGATGGTGATGTATTTGTTGCCTGTTTTTTGGTTCGGGCCTATGTAATTGTGGTCATAGGTGCCATCGATGCCAATAGAGTAGTCTATTTGTTTCACGCGTTCGGAATGAAAGGCGCTTGCACCCGAAAAACCGGCAGTGCCAGTCCACCATTTAGCGGAGGGGTCAGCCGGTGCGCTGTAGACACCCGAATAGAAACGGGCGGTAGTCACAGGTTTATCGGTGGCATAAGCCGTACGTATGTTGATGGTCCCGCTCAGCGCAGCTGAGCCATAGAGCACCGACGAGGCTCCTTTGATAACCTCCACCTGTTCGATGTTTTCGAGCGGTATAAAGGTCCATTCTGTTTTACCGGCATCACCCGAGAGAATGGGCATACCATCCACAAGCGTTGCCACCCGGCTCCCGACACCAAAGCTAAACCCGCTGCCTCCGCGTATCTGCGGCTCGCTGTCGAGTATGTTCAGCCCTGGTACTTGTTCCAGGGCTTTGTCGATACTGGCCGTATTTTTTTGTTCGATGAGCTCTGGTTTGAGCACCTCCATGGATACGGTAATATCTTCGAGTTTTTGTTCGAATTTTCCGGCCGATACGACGACGATGTTCAGATTTTGAGCGGTTGATCGGAGTAAGACATTGTATACATAAACCATCCCGGTATCAACAAAAATCTGAAAGGTGTCGGTAACCATGCCCAGATAGGAACAGATGATATGATGACGGCCAGGTGGTATTTTGAAGGAAAAGTTCCCGTTTACATCGCTGATGGTGCCTACTGATTTGTCCTGGGCATCCATCAGGGTGGCGCCGGGTATGCCTTCTTTATCTCCTTGCTCAAGCACCGTACCTTTCAACGTGCCCGAAGACTGGGCCAACAGCACGGCAGAGGGAAGAAAGAGAAAGAGAAAGAGAAAGGCAATAACACGGCTCATGTTGATGGGCGCAGACTGTAGGTTAACTGATTAACGGAGAGACTAAAAAGAGGTCCCAGGTTCACTGAGACCTCTTAGATTGGCTTTTTTGTTTTTATTTCTTAACAATGATCTTCCCATTATTGAGCGGCATCCCCTGTTCGTCGAAGATGGTATAGAGGTAGGATCCCTGGCTTAGATTTGAGAGGTTCACCACATTGTTTGCTTCATTGATTGTGGTTGCTAAAACCTTACGCCCGGTTATTTCATAGAATTGAATGGTTGCGTGGGTCAGCCTGGTGTTATAAACCGTGACGATGTCCTGGGCAGGGTTAGGCCCGACATGGAAGCCCGATTGAAGTTCCTGTTCCTGAATTCCGTTTGGATTGAAAATAAGATCGATGTCATCCACAAACACCGTTGCATTGGGCTGCTGCCCTGTGGCACCAAAGCTTGATGAAAGCAGCCACTGCGCTGTTGATACCGCTGTAGCGCTTTTATAGACCACAGGCGCTGAAAAACGCATATAGGTACTGACCGCTGTAGTGGGGGTATTGAAACGTACGTACCCAACAGTGTCGGTGTTAGAAGTGCCGGTAAGCAGGAGCTGGAAAAACCCATGATCACCCGAAACCGGGGTGCTTTTATAGAACCCAACAATGCTATCGGGACGGCCTGTGTAGGCAATGCCACCGGTGATGGCCTGTGTGCTGGTATTGATGGTGCCGGTTGTGGCAATGCCGTTGGCATTTTGCCCCAATACGGTGGTTGTAACCAGTTTCAGCGCAGCTAAACCGCTGTGTACATCGGCTGCAGCTGTAGCTTTAAAACAAGTAACGGCGCCAAAGCTGGCGGTTGTTGAATTCAAATCATTCCAACTAACGGGGTCGTTGTATGTAACAGTGCTTACGGTCTGGGTCCAGTTTTCAAAGCCTGCATTCGGGGTGGCTGCATTTTGTGCATCGATCGTTGCGGCTGAAATAAGGACAACAGCAAACATTACGTATAGTTTCTTCATGTAAAATGTTGGATTTGGTTTTGAGTCTGTAAAGATAGCAAAAAGTCAGGAAACAGGCTGGGCAGTAAGCTCCACCCAATCGCCGTGTTTGCGGATAAGTTCAATGAGGGCTTCCACGGCTTTGTCGGAGTCGATATTGCGTTCCACCACATCCCGGCCTTTATAGAGTGTTATCTTACCAACCCCGGTGCCTACATATCCGTAATCGGCATCGGCCATTTCGCCCGGGCCGTTGACAATGCAGCCCATGATCCCGATCTTGACTCCTTTGAGGTGGCTGGTGCGGTTGCGGATCTTTGCCGTGGTTTCCTGCAAATCGAACAACGTCCTCCCACACGAAGGGCAGGAGATATATTCTGTTTTGGATATACGTGTACGGGTTGCCTGCAGGATGCCAAAGCCAAGCGAATTGATTTCATTCCGCGGGAGCGGGGTTTCGTCATCGATCATCAATCCATCCACAAACCCATCCAACAGCAAACCTCCAAGGTCTGTGGCTGTTTCGAGAAGGGCCTTTTCTGCAAAAGCGCTCTTCGGTTTCCATTCAACAACAACAGGGTTCTGAATGTTCTTTTCCTGTAGATGGATAAATACCCGCCTGACGGCAGCCATCGTGTCAAAACAAGCAGACGACAGGATCAGGATGATTTCAGGGTAGATGGACACACGGGTAAAAATGCTTTCATCCACTACAACAAATGTTTTTCCTGGAAATTTTGAAGCGTCTGCTTCATAAGTCGACAGCGATGTGCTCCAATACTCATTCGGCTTCAAGTCAAATGTTGGGCCGGGATGACCGGGACCATAAATAACGCCCAACGTACCCGGCAGTTCGAAATCAACCGTGTTAGCTCCTACCTGAATATAATCGGCCGCCTGATCGGCAATATGCCATTTGTCGAGTGTTGCTGAATAGTTGTATCCTGCCGCGAACAAGGTGGCCGGGGTAATACGGGCGGCGTGTCTGAAATCAGCAATGACGCGTGGAACCTGATGCCCGCCCAGATTCAGGACTTCGTTGCTTTCCCGTCGTGAATAGGTATAAGGATCATACGGAAGATCTACTGTTTGATTATTTTCAATGGAAAGAGCGGGCACTCCTGCATCCGAACGAAAATGCGTGAATCGTTCAACCAGGTTACGGGCAACCGGTATTTCAAACTCGGGTTCTTCGGTCAGCGAAACCCGGATGGTATCCCCAAGCCCGTCTTCCAGCAAGGCTCCAATACCCACTGCCGATTTTATCCTCCCGTCTTCTCCATCACCGGCCTCGGTCACGCCCAGGTGCAGGGGATAGTTCCGCCCTGTTTCCATCATTCGTTGTACAAGCAGCCGATAAGCCTGTACCATCACCAGGGTATTGCTGGCTTTCATAGAAAGAATCACTTCGTGGTAATTTTGCTCTTCGCAAATAAGCAAAAATTCCAGGGCGCTTTCAACCATTCCAAGCGGAGTATCCCCATATCGGCTGAGGATGCGATCGCTCAGCGAACCATGATTCGTGCCGATGCGCATGGCTGTGCCATAGTCCTTGCAGATTTTTACAAGCGGGGTAAACCGTGTGCGGATGCGGTCGAGTTCGGCTTCGTAAGAGGTGTCGGAATAATCAATGTGTTCGAATTTTTTCTTGTCGGCATAATTCCCGGGGTTCACCCGTACCTTTTCTACGATCCGTGCCGCATACTCGGCAGCATTGGGTGTAAAGTGTATATCGGCTATGAGGGGGGCTTTGTAACCCCGTTTATGCAATTCGGTTTTGATATGCTCCAGATTTCTTGCTTCGTTCAGGCTGGGGGCTGTAATCCGCACCAGTTCACAACCGGCTTCGATCATGCGTATGCTTTGTTCAACCGTTTTTACGGTATCCATGGTATCTGTGGTGGTCATCGACTGCAGACGGATGGGGTTAGAGCCTCCTATTCCGACAGCACCCACCATTACTTCCCGGGTGAGGAAGCGGGAATAATGCGTCAGACTGTTACAGTATGGTTTGATGCTAGACATACACAACGATGCTTAATGAGAGATTCCGAAAGCTGGTTCCAGGGTTTTTTCCAAGCCATCAAAGATACTCATTTCACATCAGCCGAGGCAGGCTACAGGCTAACGGACTTGCCCCGCTGATAATTTTTCAACAACGCATTCCCAAACACCAGGGCCAGGATAACGAGGGTTTCGATATAAAAACTCAGGTGCATCTTTTCATCAAAAATAAGCCAGGCCAGGATGATCCCATAAACCGGTTCAAGATTCACTGAAAGCACTACCGTATACGGACTGATTTCTTTCATGATCGAAACACTGGCCACAAACGTAAACGCGGTACATACGATACTCAGGATGCTTAACCAAAGCCAGTCGGCCCCCGAAACATGGAAGAAAGACCTGCTGAAATGATTCGTGACCAGGAAATACAGACTCACAACTAAAAAGCCTCCGATCATTTCGAAAAACGTGATGGTGGCAGGTTTGTGTTTGCGTACCAGCATGCCGTTTAACACCGCAAAAAGCGCCGAGGTAAACGCCCCGAACAAACTGAAAACAACCACGGCCTGGGTAGGCTTCAAAACCGATTCGAACATGTAATGCGTTCCGGGTTTTACCTCCAGGTTGGTGTCAGAAATGAGGTAGATAATGCCAAATACGATGGTGCCAAAAAACACTTCGTACCAGATAATCCTTCGTTTGTAGAGTAGGGGTTCGATGAAGGAAACAAAGAATGTACCCGATGAAAAACAAACTAAACCTACAGAAACATTGATTTTTACGGCTTCATAGAAAAAGATCCAGTGCAGGGCCACCACCGATCCTACGCCCAGAAAACGGAGTAACCCTTTTAAATCGGTTTTGAATGAAGTACGACTGAGGCTCAGAAAAAGAAACACCGTAACGGCTGCAATCAACGTACGGTACCAGGTCAGATCCAGAGCGCTTACACTGATCTGTTTTCCGAGGATGGCGGTCCATCCCCAGATAAAAACAATAAAATGCAACAACAGATAGTTTTTGGATTTGCTCACCGCTGGCTGAACTTGGACGGTCAAAGATAGGGTATACCGAGAGAAAGAACAGGAGAATATGGATAAATCCCCCTGGGTATAATCCGTTCTCCCGCTGAAATAGCGGGAGAACGGGTATATTTCAGATTTCGGGTTTTAAGCCCATGGCCTGACCATGCTCCTCCTTCGCTTTTCCCTCCCAAATCCTTTAACTATCTTTACTCAACCCCTGTCATGAAAGATTATTACAAGATCTTAGAGATAACCCGTACCTCCTCTGCCGAGGAAATTAAACTTGCGTACCGTTCACTCGCCAAACGTTTTCATCCCGATCTGAACCCTGGTAATCCCGCGGCCGAAGAACGGTTTAAGGAAATAAGCCTGGCTTATGATACCCTGGGCGATGAACTTGCCAGAAAAAAATACGACTACAAACTCCTCTACGGGGGCTTACCCCCACAGCCAGCAAAAGAAAAAGAAGATGCCTGGAGGGCCATGGCCAAACGTCAGGCATTCATCAGACATAAAAAGAAAAAAGAAGCCCAGGAGGTGGGTTACCGCAAACGGGCAATCTATCTGAGCATCTGTGTACTCATCCTGCTCGTGATCGGGCTCAGGCTCCCCGGCGAACGGTCGGAACGCGACTGGAAAATGCAGGAGTTCATGGATAAAAACCATGGTTCGTTTCTTCACACCGCTTACAAA
>JABDAO010000025.1:0-27242 GCA_013289095.1 Bacteroidota bacterium
GCCATGGTATCAATCGTCCCTACAATCCTCCAGGTTATTGTTTTTGCAATATGCCGTTTTACCGATGGCTGATTGAAATAGAGAATCCGGTCGACTATCATAAGATTACAGGCTTTTGATTGGTATTATTTATCTTCGTCATCCACAGTCCTTATCCACCAGGCATTGAATCGAAACACGATAACAGCTTATCTCTCACCTCCCCAGATTCACGAAAACATTTTCCCCGGGTTCATGATCCCATTTGGATCGAATACATTCCTGATATTTTTCTGAAGCTCCAGCGATTTAGGTGTAAAGGCAATATCCATATACTCTTTCTGTACCCACCCAATGCCATGTTCGCCCGAGAGTGTACCGCCCAGCTTTACGCAAAGCTCAAATATTTCGCGGATGCCTTCTTTTAGTTTCGTATTCCAATCGTCATCACTCATCTCTGCCTTGATAATGTTAACATGCAGGTTCCCGTCGCCCGCATGGCCATAGCAGACCGATTTGAAACCGTACTTCAGGCCAATAGCCTTCACGCCTTTTAGCAACCGGGGTAACTCAGCACGCTTCACGACGGTATCTTCCTCCTTGTATACCGAATGCGATTTCACCGCTTCTCCCACCGACCTCCGCATACGCCACAGATTTTGTTTTTGTTCCTCGGTATCGGCAAAAAGAATTTCACCGCAACCGAACGAGGTCATGAGCTCCGCAATCCGCTCGGCATCCTTCATCATCTCCTCCAGGTTGTTTCCGTCGAGCTCTATCAGCAAATGGGCCTGAACATCATCCAGGATCGGGATCGTGACACCGCTTACAAAACGCAAGGCAAAATCAATCGCATCGCGTTCCATAAACTCCATGGCGCTGGGGATGACGCCGGCCTTAAACACGGCAGGCACCGACTCGCAGGCTTTTTCGGCAGCATTGAAGGGTACCAGCATCACAAGGGTGTGAAGCGGGTGAGGAATGAGCCGGAACACAATTTTGGTTACCACCCCCAACATGCCTTCGCTCCCGACCATCAACTGGGTAAGATTGAAGCCGGTTGAATTTTTCAGGACATTGGCCCCGGTCCATATAATTTCGCCCGTAGGCAGTACCACTTCCAGATTGAGGACATATTCCTTGGTCGTACCATATTTTACCGCTTTGGGACCACCCGATGAGAGCGCTATATTGCCGCCCAGAAAACAACTGCCCTTGCTTGCGGGATCGGGGGGATAAAATAACCCTTTCTGCTTTACCGCATCCTGAAACACCTGGTTGATCACTCCCGACTCTACTGTGGCCTGAAGGTTTCGTTCATCAATCTCCAGGATCTGGTTGAACCGTTCCATGGAAAGAATAACCCCTCCATATACCGGAAGCGCAGCCCCGCTCAACCCGGTGCCTGCTCCGCGTGGAGTTACCGCGATCAGCTCCTTGTTACAGCGTTGAAGTATTTCAGATATTTCTTGAGCGGTGCGCGGTTTCAGGATTACTTCGGGTGGGAAATTCAGATCCTCTGTTTCGTCGCGACCGTAACGTTCAATACTCTCCACATCGCAATGCACAAAATCATTTCCCAGAACCGTTCTGAATGCGTCAAGAATTGCGGGAGTAATTTTCTGAAAACGGGTCATGGAAAGAGGTATATGCTGGATCAAAAACAGGTTACTGTACAGTCTCAGGCAGCTTAATTCTTTGTTCGAGATGCGCTGAACTTACCACGGAGACACAGAGGGACTCGGAGAAACATAGAGACAGTCATAAACTTACCTCTTTATGTCCGTGGCTTCCTCTACATCCTGGGTTTGGGGACTGAATAAGAACAAAAATAATTAAAAAAGAGTCGTCTCTGCACTTGGTTGACCATAGTTGCTATTCGCTGAAGAAGAAACAGCAAAGTATCTTGCGTTCCCAATACCTACCTGCCACACCTCTGACTTGCATGGGCTCTGCCTGGAGCAAGCAGGTTTTAAATGAACCCACCGCAGTATCACATTTCCATCCACATCCTTATTTCCCACCGTTCATCCATCTTCCCTGTTCTTTCGATCACATTTCCCTATCTTCACCATCAAATAAACGCTTCTTCCATGAAATTTTTCCAATCCCTTGTCGTCGGTGCTGTCATGAGTTTCGCCCTCCCAGCCTTCTCCCAAACACCCAAAGCAAACATTACCCTGGAGGATATTTGGGCCAAACCCACCTTCCGGGCAAAAGCCGTATACGGTCTTAAATCCATGAACGACGGGGTGCATTACACCGCTTTTGATGATGCATCAACCGATCGCTGCCTCGTCAAATACGAGTATGCCACAGGAAAGGCCACCGACACGATCTTCCATTTCAGCAGCCTCACCCCAAAAGGACAGAACAAACCCATTTGGCCCGATTCCTATACCTTCAGCAACGACGAAACAAAGGTCCTGCTTTCAACCGAAAAGGAGCAGATCTTCAGACACTCTTCGAAAGAGGAATACTATGTGCTTGATCTCAAAACCCACAAACTCACACACCTGTCGGATGGAGGAAAACAACGGTATGCCACCTTCTCCCCCGACGGGTCGAAAGTGGCCTTTATGCGTGAAAACAACATTTTTCTGACCGATCTGAGCAACGGCAAAGAAAGCAGGGTTACCATGGACGGAAAAATGAACAGCATCATCAATGGTGGTACCGACTGGGTGTATGAAGAAGAATTTGCGTTTGACCAGGCCTTCTTTTGGTCGCCCGACGGAAAAAAGATCGCCTATTATCATTTTGATGAAAGCGCTGTTCGGGAATTCAGCATGAACGAATACCACGATTCGCTCTACCCTTCCGAATACCGGTTTAAATATCCGAAGGCTGGGGAAAAGAATTCGGTTGTGGCTATTCATGTGTACGATATCAACTCCATGTATACCCGGAACATAAATATCGGCAAGGAGAAAGATCAATACATCCCGCGTATTGCCTGGACTGCCGACCCCACCAAGCTTTGTATCATCCGTCTCAACCGTCTACAGAAAAAAATGGAGATGATGCTGGGAGATGCATCCAGCGGAGAAACACAGGTGATGCTCACCAAGACCAGCGATAAATACGTGGATATACACGAGGATGAAGGCAACTTCTTTTACTTCCTGGCCGACAACAAACGATTCCTGCTTTGGGACGATGCAGATGGCTTCAGCCAATTGTATCTATACGGATTGGATGGGAACGTTATTCAACAGGTCACAAAAGGCGATTGGGATGTGATGAAACTGGAAGGAGTAGACGAAAAAACAAATACCCTATTTTACACTTCTACCGAATCATCCCCAACTGAACGCGATCTTTACAGCATCAAACTCGATGGCACCGAGAAAAAGAAACTCAGTACACGCAAAGGAACCAACGTTCCCACCTTTAGCGAGGGTATGAAGTACTATATCAACATTTACTCGGATGCCAATACACCTGCTTATTTCACGCTTAACAATGCCGATGGAACCGAAATACGGGTGCTTGAAGATAACCATGCCCTGAAAACACGGCTCGAAGGTTTTAACCTGAGCAAGAAGGAGTTCTTTCAGTTCACCACCTCTGAAGGTATCGTACTCAATGGATGGATGATCAAACCACCCGATTTCGACCCCAACAAAAAATACCCGGTGTTTATGACCGTGTATGGCGGACCAGGCATCAACACCGTGAACAATGCCTGGAGCGCCAGCCCCGACATCTTCTGGCACCAGATGATGGCCGAAAAGGGTTATATCGTCGTTTCGGTTGATAATCGGGGCACAGGAGGCCGGGGGCGCGACTTTCTGAAATGCACCTATGGGCAGCTCGGAAACCTCGAAACAAAAGACCAGATCGAAGCCGCAAAATATCTCGGGAACCTGAGCTATGTGGATAAAGCACGCATCGGTATCCAGGGCTGGAGTTACGGGGGCTACATGTCATCACTCTGTATCACGAAAGGGGCCGATTATTTTAAAGCGGCCATCGCCGTAGCCCCCGTCACAAACTGGAGGTTTTATGATTCGGTTTATACCGAGCGTTTCATGGGTCTGCCCAAAGACAATGCAGCAGGTTACGACGACAATTCTCCGATCAACCATGTGGCAGAACTCCGCGGAAAATATATGCTCATCCATGGTACTGGTGATGACAACGTTCATTTCCAGAACACGGTTGAAATGGTATCGGCCCTTGTTCAGGCAAACAAACAGTTTGATCTTTTCTTTTATCCCGATAAAAATCACGGAATCAACGGAGGGAATACCCGTCTTAACCTGTTTACAAAAATGACTGCTTTTTTAGTGGAGAATCTGTAATATGCCTCAAATACCCTCAGTATAAGTATTTTACTATCTTCGCAATTCAATTTTAAGACCCCTCTATGACAACAGCAACCAAACCCGCACACCCCAAAGGACTCTTTGTATTATTCGCCACCGAAATGTGGGAACGGTTCAACTTTTACGGGATGCGGGCCCTGCTCACGTTGTTTATTGTCAATGCCCTGCTTATCAGCAAAGAAAATTCGTCTATTATCTACGGGGGGTTTCTGGGTCTTTGTTACCTTACCCCCATGCTCGGTGGCTTTATTGCCGACAGGTTTTTGGGCAACCGTTATTGTATCATGCTGGGCGGAACGCTCATGGCCATCGGACAGTTTCTCCTCTTTACCAGCGCCAGCCTTTTCGGCAGTAACCTCGAACTGGCACGCAGCATCCTGTATGTTGCACTCGGCATTATCATCTTCGGAAATGGATTCTTCAAACCCAATATTTCCAGCATGGTTGGCAGCCTGTATCCAAAGGCTGAAAAGAATAAACTGGATACCGCATTCACCATTTTTTACATGGGCATCAACATCGGGGCTTTTCTCGGCCAATCAATCTGCCCACTTGTTGGCGATCATACCAATGCAGCCGGGATACGCGACATCTTTGTTTTCAAATGGGGCTTTCTGGCTGCCGGAAGCGCAATGTTACTCGGCACAATCACCTTCATCCTCCTCAAAGACAAATACGTGGTTACCCCCGAAGGCAAAGCCATTGGTGATCTTCCTTCCAAAAGCGTGCATACTGATTTTGAAGAAGGCGAATCGCAGAAAGCCAAATTTTCGCCTGCAGCGCTCATCGTTGCCGTACTCGCTTTTTGTGCACTTGGAAACATCTTTCATTACGTGTTTGGACAAAACCCGATCTATTCGATTATTTATGGAAGCGGTATTACCCTGGCCTGTCTCATTCTTTCCGACAGTTCCTTAACCAAGGTGGAGTTTCAACGTATCCTGGTTATCTACATCGTTTCCTTTTTCATCATCTTCTTCTGGGCCGCGTTCGAACAGGCCGGTTCATCGCTTACTTTTATTGCAGACAATCAGACAGACCGCACCATCTTTGGGTGGAACATGCCCCCATCCATGGTGCAGATTTTCAACGGAATCTTTGTAGTGATCTTTGCCATCCCCTTCAGTATTCTGTGGGATAAACTGCGTAAACATGGCAAAGAACCGATATCTCCTGTTAAACAGGCATTTGGTTTATTGCTCATTGCACTGAGTTATTTCATCATTGCAAACAATGTAAAAGACCTCGGGAACCACGGCCTGTTAGGCGTCAAATGGCTGATCTTGCTTTATCTTATCCAAACTTTTGGCGAATTGAGCCTTTCCCCGATAGGGCTTTCGCTCGTAGGGAAACTGGCCCCAAAGCGTTTTGCCTCCTTGTTGTTCGGCGTGTTCTTTCTTTCGAACGCGTCGGGGTATGCACTGGCGGGAACACTGGGGTCTATCCTACCCCCTACCAGCGAACAATACCTGAATGCCGAAAAAATCAATGTCGACCTCAACGGCATTCTCGATGGGAAAGTACAGGCTTCCGGAAAAGACCTCTACCTGCTCCTCAAGATCAAATCGGCCAAGCTTGATGAAGCCGCAGCCAAGGCAAACAATCTTGATTTCAAAACCCTGATGAAGGACGATAAAACCGAACTCACCCAGACCCAGTATGATCTGATCAAAGACAAAAAGATAATCAAGGCCGGATACCCGGTGTTTTGCGGGTTTGTGTTGCACAGCCTGTACGAATTCTTTATGGTGTTTGTGGTATTGTGCGGAGTGGCTTCGGTGTTGTTGTTCTCGCTCACACCTTTTCTAACACGTATGATGCACGGAATCAGATAACGATGGAAAATACGGCGATGGAAATTAAATCTTTCAATAATTACCCGGTGCATACCCGCATCGATCTGGGCACCTTGGCGCTTACCGAACAGGAGATCATCGATTTCGCGCTTGCCTTCGACCCCCTCGATTTTCATATCGATCGCGAGGCCGGACGCCGGAGCTATTTCAAAGGGCTTATTGCCAGCGGCCCTCACCTTTTCAACCTCGTTCACCGCACCAAATGGATCCCCATGTTTAAAGACACGGTGATCTGCGGCACCGAAGTTAAAAGCTGGAAGTTTATCAAACCCGTGTATCCGGGCATGCCCGTACATTCGTATGTAAGCATCACCGAAGTCGTGCCAAACCCCGAAAAACACATGCTGGCGCTGACCTGGTTTTATGAATTCCTGAATGCCGAAGGGGAACATGTACAGACCCTGGAGATGACCATTCTGCATAAGATGCCGAGGGAACAAAAGTAAGCGCTTCATTCAAGGTCCTGATTCAAACACCTATGTCCAGGCTGTTTCTCCCGACATTCATTTTATACCTGATTCTGCCCGGCTGTTCGTTTTCACAAACTGTTAAAAAGGAAGAAAATCCAGTCATCCACTGGCATAGCTTCGGCGAAGCCCTTGAACTTTGCAAAACCCAGCCCCGTCTTATTTTTGTAGACGTATACGCCCCCTGGTGCGGGTACTGTAAACAAATGGATAAACGCACCTTTTCCAATAAAGAGATAGCCCTGTATATGAACGCCCATTTTTATTGCGTAAAATTTAATGCCGAAGGGATGGATACCATACGTATCAATGGACAGACCCTGGTGAATACAGCCCCCGTAAACGGCAATGCAAAGACACATCCTTTCGCCTTTTCACTCCTCGACGGGCGTCTGGGTTACCCATCACTTGTTTTTCTGGATGCTACCGGAAAACGGCTTCAATACCTCCAAAGCTTCCTGAAACCGTCCGATTTTGAACCCTATCTCCGTTTTATGGGTGAAGGAGCCTACAAAACAACCTCATTTGATGCTTATTTCAAACAACGAAATGAAGGCAAATAACCTTTTGTGAAGACAGCCGTATAAGGGAGAGTTATTAACAATTTTTACAGTTGAATTAGAAGATTGAATAGGGAATTTAAGTAATTTTACATGCAATTCCTCCCCATGAAAACTCTTGTAGCAAATCATATGGATCTGAAGGCCAAAATCATAGCCATTCTCGAGTCCCGAAAACTCACCTATGAAACGTTGGTGAACTATTTGGGGGTGAGTGAAGCCGAGCTTAATAAAGCATTCGCCGAAAACACCCTCGAAATACGTACCCTCGAACTGATTTCGAAGGAACTACGCATCCCGCTTTACAGCTTTTTCAGAGACCCCGATACATCCTATTCTCTCTATGGAAAGGACGAACAATACTACAATACCAATATCTGGGCCCCGGGCGAAATCAATATGCGTGTGGAAGTGGATGCGCTCAAGAAAGAATTAGACCGACTAAAATTCGAGCTCGCCAAAAAAGAACTCATTATCCAAACCCTCGAAGAAGAATTAAAAGGAAGAATGAAGTAATCTCTTCGATTTTACTGATTTTCTGAACACCAAAACACGATTTACACCCCACAGGAAAGAACCAATCCAATGAAAAAGCATATCCTTTCTTCCGTTTCCATCTGTAGTCTGTTCCTGCTCATTTTCACATCCTGTTCTGGCCCGGCATCGCATGAGCCTCAAAAGACAACGCCCGAATTGAAAACCGATACCACCCGCAAAGACACCACCCGTGCCCAGGCCTATGTGTGCCCCATGGGCCCTCAATGCGGGCAAGCTGATACCGCAGGCAAATGCCCAAGCTGTGGGATGGAGATGAAACCGAACCCTGATTTTAAGAAAAAATGAGGTTGTCTTCCTTCGTGGAGGCCCCGTTGATAATCTGCAATTTAGGGGCGCTGTATGGATATGCGCATGCCTTCGGTTTTTGCCTTCAGAAAATAATTCTCTTCAAATAATTTACGGATCCTGACCTTCGCATCTTCCGGGATTTGCGCATCGCGCGAAATGACCTGGATAGCATCTTTCCTCAAGAATTTGCCCCGCACATAAATCACCATCCAGCGCTTGTGCTCGTCCATTGCAACCACATACCAGTTGCGTTTCGACAGGCGCTTGCCCGAAACAGTCTTTTCTGAAAAAAAAGCAGAACCCTTTACCTTCACCTGCAACCGGGTCTGGACCGGCTTGCCTGATTTTAATAAAGCGATGGTTTCCGAAATCGAATCGCCATTTACGGAAAAGTCAAACCGGATATTTGTTTTTTTAGGGCTTTTCCAAGGATGCAGGTTCGTGGAAACCAGGAACCAATGCCCCTCCAGCTCAATGGGATTGATCTTAACCACGTAATTTTTTTCGCTCCCGGTTTGGGCCTGCAGGTGCGTCGGCTGAACCGTGAGCAAGAAAACCAGGAGTGTTACTAAAAAGAACCAGACTTGTTTCATACTCCTCTATTAGCTGAACAGCCGTCAGCACACCCTGTGGCGGCTTGCTGATTCAGTTGTGTTTATTTTTTTTTTGCGGTATTGCTTCTTTCCCGCATGTTCAGCATTTCAACCAGAAAGGCAAAGATCATGGAGATATAAATATAGGGCTTAATACGGCCCACATTTACATGGGCTGCATCGAGGAGCAGTATTCCCGCCACCAGGAGCAGAAAGACCAGGGCCAGCATTTTAATGGTGGGGTGGCGGTTTATGAAATCGCTCACACGGCCCGAGAAGGCAAGCATCAGAAACATGGCCAGGATCACGGCCCCGATCATGATCAACACATTCGAAACAAGGCTTACCGCGGTCAGGATCGAATCGAACGAAAACACAATATCAATAAAAACAATCTGGGCGATGACGGTATTGAGGGTTACTTTTTTCAGGGTCAGATCGGGGTCATCGGCAGTGCCTTTTAACCTGCCAAGCAGCTCTCCCATTGTTTTTATAAGCAGAAAGATACCCCCTCCCAAAAGGATCAGATCACGTCCGGTGGCTCCGTAACTGCCCAGGGTAAAAAGAGGTTTCTGCAAACCCAATATCCATGTAATTGAAACGAGCAGCCCGACCCTGAATATCAGGGCCATCGACAAACCTGCGGCTCTGGCCTTGCCTTGCAGGTTGTGTGGAAGCTTACCTGCCACGATAGCTATAAAGATGACGTTATCCACCCCCAGCACAATCTCCATCCCCGTCAGGGCCAACAGACTCAACAACGAGCTCAGGCTGAACAAGGTTTCCCAATCGTGACCAAAATCGTGCATGAGCCTTATTTAGGAGGCAAAATTAGGCAGAAAAAGCATGAGATCGCTCCTGCTTATGCATTGAGACAAGATTATTGTCCGGGAATGTGCTCCTCTTACACTCCCTCTTAATCAAACTCTGGCAGGAGACACACCCTTTTCCATAAGCTCTTCTGCCTGGTATTCCGACTCATTTTCTTCGTTTATACACTCTTCTTCTTCGTAAATAAATGCTTCCGCTTCGTAAATACACCCTTCTGCTTCGTAAATACATTCTTCCGCTTCGTAAATACACCCTTCTGCTTCGTAAATACGCTCTTCTCCTTCGTAAATACACCCTTCTGCTTCATAAATACACCCTTCTGCTTCACAAATACACCCTTCTGCTTCGTAAATACACTCTTCTGCTTCATAAATACACCCTTCTGCTTCGTAAATGCATGCTTCTGCTTCGTAAATACACTCTTCTGCTTCACAAATACACCCTTCTGCTTTACAAATACATGCTTCTGCTTCGTATACCGACTCTTTTTCTTCGTCGTGCAGGACAAAAATCTTCTTGTCCACCTTGAACATACCTTGCCACTGTCAGCATCTTCACACCCCTTTACAAATCTATTCATTTGAGAAACAAAGACTTGATAAATATTTTAGTACTATGTATTGCATAATACAATCCTATAGATGTATCTTTGCATCGTACAGTTGCAGGGAGCTTATTCGCCAAAGACGTTTAAAGCTCCTGAGCAGGTTCAACAAATCAACAGAGAACGTTCAAAAATGACCACCAACGAGGGAAAAAACATGAATATCATCGAAAACACCAAGGCGCAGATGCGGAAGGGGGTGTTGGAGTTCTGTATTCTATCGGCCATGTCCGAAAAAGAGCTCTACCCCACCGAAATAATCGACCGGCTGAAACAGGCAAAACTGGTAGTTGTGGAAGGAACCCTTTACCCCTTGCTCACCCGTTTAAAAAATCTGGGCCTTCTTACCTACCGCTGGGAAGAATCCACATCGGGCCCTCCGCGCAAATATTACCGGCTCACCGAGCTCGGGACCCAGTTTCTTCAGGAACTCCAGACCTCCTGGGATGATTTAGTGAAAGCCGTCTATTCTGTTACCAAACCAACTCCAAACTCCACTCCCAATGAATAAGACCCTCACCATCAATATCAGCGGCATCATCTTTCATGTTGAAGAAGATGCCTATGAGCGACTGAGTAAATACATCAGCACCATCAAAGGCTATTTCAAAAATTCAGAAGGCCGGGACGAGATCATTTCCGACATCGAAGCCCGTATTGCCGAGATGCTTCAGGAACGTGTCAGCCCGGTGAAACAGGTTGTTCTCATGGCCGATGTAGATCATGTCATCTCTGTCATGGGACGTCCGGAGGAATTTGCCGGCGATCAGGCCCCAGATGATCAAGCTCAACGGGAACAGCAAACGGCAACCGGAAAATCCACAGGTTCCAAACGCCTTTTCCGAGATCCCGACGATAAACTTCTGGGAGGCGTTTGTTCGGGAATCGGGCATTACTTTGGCGTACAACCCGTCTGGCTGCGTCTGGCATTGGCCATCAGTGTCTGTTTCTTTGGTTTTGGTGTCTTTTTGTATATTCTCTTGTGGATCATCATCCCTCAGGCCAAAACAACGGCAGAAAAACTGGAGATGATGGGCGAAGCCGTAAACATCAACAATATCCACAAGACATTCACCGAGGAATTCGATGAGCTAAAGAAAAAAGTAAAAGATTTGAAACAGGAAGCCTCCGATCTGGGCACTCCTGCCGGTAAGGAAAAGATGCGCCGGGGTGCAGGCAGGGTTGGAGGATTTCTGGAGGAATTCTTTGGGATGCTCGGAACCATCATTGTCAAATTTTTTGCGGGGATCTGCATTTTTATTGGGGTGGTATTGCTGTTTGCCATGCTGGCCTCCTTTTTCGGTGTGCATTCGCACAACATCCATTTCGGGATCAGTGATGAACACATGTCGCTCTCCCTGCGCGATTTCTTCCACATCTTCTTCAACGAAACCCGGCTGACCATGCTTTCGCTCATTATGCTTATCCTGTTGTTCGGAGTACCCTGTCTGTTGCTGATCTACCGCGGTATACGGGTGCTCTTCGGATTGGGAAAGAAAAACAAGATCATCGGGGTGTTTGCTGCACTACTTTGGTTTACAGGTCTGGTACTGGGAGTCTATATCTTTTATCAGACCGCCGGCGATTTTTCAGTACAGAGCAAAAACAAACGGAACACAGCCCTGAAACCGGCTTCTGCTACCATCTATGTACGACTCTCCAACGATATACAACCCGGCGACGACCTGGATGAACACCCGCACCGATGGAATATGTTCCGGATACATGACAACCAGCTTTTTGGATACTACCCCTCCTTCGATATCCTACAAAGCGCTACCGACAGCTTTGAGGTATGCATCGTTGCTTCGGCACGCGGAGCTTCCACAAAAGAGGCCCTGACCCGTGCTAAAAATATCCAGTATGCCTATACAGTCAAAGATTCTGTACTCGTCCTCGACCCGGCCTTTTCATTCCAGATTGATGATAAATGGAGAGATCAGGAAGTCAGGATCCAGGTAAAAGTGCCTGCCGGTAAAATGATCCTGCTCAGCAAAAACCTACAACAGATTGTCCACAACTCGGATATCCAAAACCTACAGGATGCCGATGATGATGACATGGTTGAACGCAGATGGATCATGACCGACGAAGGTCTGAATTGTGTAGACTGCCAGGGCCTTGAAAACACACACTCCTCACACCGGCATGCCCCCAAACCTCCGGAAACACCGGATGCACCGGTGAGGAAAGCGGGCTTTTCAATTTTCTGAATCCCTAACCCGGCACTGAGCTTGCCCCCCCCCCGCCCCCCTCTTCTGCTTGCAGAGAGGGGGCAAGGGGGTGAGCCGTGGGGAGGGTAAAACCACTACCTTTACCCCACAAACACCGGCTACAAACAGCGCATGAAAAAAACCACCGAAACCGCCTCTCCTTACGATCAGCTCGAAAAAATGAAAACAGCTGATCTGCTCCGGAATATAAACCGGGAAGACCAGACTGTACCCCTTGTCATCGAAAAGATACTTCCGCAGATTGAAACCCTGGTTGAGGTAATCGTGCAAAAGATGAAACAAGGCGGGCGGCTTTTCTATCTGGGGGCAGGCACAAGCGGACGTCTGGGTATTGTGGATGCCTCTGAATGCCCGCCTACGTTTGGCGTTGAACAAGGCCTGGTCATCGGTATCATTGCCGGGGGCGACAGCGCCATACGTAAGGCTGTTGAATTTGCCGAGGATGACGCTGCCCAGGGCTGGAAAGACCTCAGCGCTTTTCGGGTGAATGAGAACGATGTGGTTATCGGCATCGCTGCATCGGGAACAACACCCTATGTAATCGGGGCGATGCATGCATGCAACGAACACGGCATTGTCACGGCCTGCATTACCTGTAACACAGGCAGCGCACTGGCAGCAGCAGTGAGTCACCCGCTTGAGGTGGTGGTAGGCCCCGAATTTATTACCGGCAGTACCCGCATGAAGGCTGGTACGGCCCAGAAACTGGCGCTCAATATGATCTCTACCTGTGTCATGATCAGACTGGGCAAGGTACAGGGCAACCGCATGGTAGACATGCAACCCAGCAACGGCAAACTCATAGACCGGGGCACAAACATGATTGTGGAAGCGCTCGGCATTCCTTACACTGAAGCCGAAGCCCTTTTGAAAAAACACGGGAGCGTACGAAAAGCTGTAGAGAAGGGCTTAAAAAAATAAAATTAATTTTCTCCGTGATCCTCCGTGCCCTCCGTGTCTCCGTGGTAAATACAAAGCAAATCGCCTCAACTGGAAAGTGAACATTCAGCTAAACAGAATCATCCCCTTTATATACCATGCAGGATCTCGAACCCTTTTATAACTGGAGACATCTGTACGCCGCCGAAGAAGATCCCAAATCGCCTTTCTTTGGCCGGGAGTATAGCGAATTTGAATACAACAATACCATCTATAATTTTTTTATCCATCCCCAGTGGGACGACATGGACTCGGCTACGCTCTACATCAAAATACTCTATGCCGATTATACCGATGGGTATTGCATCCTGGAACTGATCGGAGAGTGGAACGACTGCATCAACAACGACATCATGGTTCTCAAGCGCGATGTCGTCGATCTGATGCTTCCGCTGGGCATCCACAAATACATCCTCATCGGCGAAAATGTCCTGAATTTTCATGCATCCGACGATTGTTATTATGAAGAATGGTTTGAAGATGTGGAAGACGGATGGATTGTCTTTATGAATTTCCAAAACCATGTCCTGGCCGAATTCAAGGCCCGCAACCTCGATTATTATTTCATCAGCGGAGGCGAACTCGACGAAATGCCCTGGAGGACAATGTCTCCCCGTCAGTTGTTCGACCGTACCGATGGGCTGGTGAAGAGAAGGATTGGGGAGTGAGCTTAGGAATATGAAGTAAGAAGAAACCCACGGAGACATGAAAATTACAGGGAAACACGGGTTTTTCAGGATACCCGGTGTTGCTTTTTATCCACAATAGCCCTTGGTAAACGAAACGCAACCCTTCAGATCATCGAAAGCGGGATCATCCGTTTCTTCTCCGCATCCCACACCTTCAATCTGAAACAAGCCAGGATATCAGCCGGGTTCATCGACGTTTTCTTGGGATGCTGCAATTCGGGTATGGCCCTCATCACTTCGGGCAAACGATAGAACGGGATGCGTGCATTGAGGTGATGGATGTGGTGATAACCAATATTGGCGCTGGACCAACGCATAAATGCGTTCATGGTCATATAACTGCTCGATTCGAGCGCCGCCATTTCGTATGTCCACCCGCTCTTTTCCCTGAACTCGGCATCCGGGAAATTATGTTGTGCATAAAACAGGTACGAGCCGATGAAACAGGCTATCAGAAAGGGAATGGTGATGGTAAGAACAGCCGGCATCCACCCGAAAAAATGGATGACCAGCACATACAAACCGGCATGTACCAGCAAAGCAATAGCCGAATCGAAATGCCGGCGCGGACTGGCCATCAACGATTTCACACAAAACCCATAGGTAAAGACAAACAGATAGCCTGAGATAATGGTGAGGGGATGACGCACAAACAGATACATGATACGCTCCCCAGGCCTGGAACTCAGATATTTTTCGCGTGTCATAATCGGGAAGGAGCCGATGCTGGCGGTATACAGCTTTGAATTATTGGCATGGTGGTAATCGTGCGAACGCCTCCAGATGCTTCCGGGGGCCAGGATAAAGATGCCAAATGCCCCGAAGAGGAGTTGTGCCAGGAGTGAATCTTTCAGGATAGAACGGTGTTCAAAATCGTGATAGATCACAAACATGCGCACCAGCACAAAACCACAAAAGATGCTTACGGCCAGTTTGGCAGCCATCCACGGAATGAACAGGGTTCCGGCAAAACACAACCCAAGCAGAAAAAGCGTGGAAAGCGAGTAGTACCAACTCAACTTTCTGTTTTCGACTGCAAATGGTTTGGTGGCAAGTATAAGTTCTTTACCCTGTAACATGGTTCTACTTGTATAGTATAGGAACAAATGAGGAGCAAAAATAGAGAAAAAAGGAGGAACCCGAAAAAAGAGAAGTCTAAACCTTCCGCCGGTGCTTCCACCTGCGGTGCGACCAAAGCCAGATCTCGGGCTGGGCCAAGATCTCCCGTTCAAGCTTGCGGGTATGCGATTCTGAAATTTCGCCCTCCTTCGTTGCCCGGGGTTCTTCAAAAAGCGTTTCGGCCGAAATTTCATAATAGCCTCTTTTCAGACGTTTCATACTGGCATATACCACCGGGTAGTTTACTTTTCGGGCAATCATCTCTGTTCCGCGAAAAACAGGCGTTTCCTGGTTCAGAAAGGTGGTCCAATAGGCATTGTCGGGCGAAGGGGTCTGATCGGCAATAAAGGCTGTGGCATTCAGCTCTCCTTTGTTCTTTACCATATCCCTGTATGTATCGCGCATAGGAATAAGCTTGGTGCCAAACCGGGTACGCATGCGGTAGATGAGCCCGTCGAAATACGTATGGGTGAGGGGGTGGTAAATAACGTATAACTGGTGGCTGCAATTCAGGCTGAAGGTATTCCCTGCCCACTCCCAGTTCCCAAAATGGCCCATGACAATGATCACGCTTTTGCCTTCACGGTAAAAACGCTCAAACACTTCGAGCGCGGAAGGGTTGATGGTACACCGGCGTTTCGCCTCTTCTTTTGAAATGGTAAGCGTTTTAAAGGTTTCAAGAAACAGATCGCACAGATATTTATAAAATTGTTTACGGATTTTCCGGATCTCGGCATCGGTCTTTTCGGGGAATGAATTTTTCAGATTTTCGTATACCACCTGTTTGCGGTAACCGATCACATGATAAAGCAGGAAATACACAAAATCCGAAAACAGATAAAATAACGGAAATGGCAGCAACGAAAGAAGATACAGAAACGGAAGGGAGATATAATAGACAAGGGCTTTCATCTAATGCACATTCGTGGGTTGACCGTGTATGGGAATAGTTTTTTTCAGGCTTTGAACGATTCCTCGAGTTTAAGTTTAGCCTCATAGGTTTCGGTCTTCATCCGGTCGATGATAGCCCCGCAAGGAATTATATCGTGTATGAGTTCTGAACTCTGGCCGGCAATCCAAAGCGTCTTGTAATTACCGGGATGGATAGAGGCTTCGAGTTTCTTCATTCCGCGTATCTGGACCAGCATCTTAAACCATTTCTTGGTAGTCGAATTGTTCGACAGCATGCGTTCCAGCCAATTTTGCCGCAGACCTATTTTTTGAACATAGGGTGTGTTGATGATGGTGCTTGGGGTGCCCGAGATGCGATCGGTCATCACAATGTCTTCCATACCGGCATCTACAATCGCTTTTTTATAATCGGCACCCACACCCGCTTCGTCGGATGCAATAAACCGGGTGCCGACAGATACCCCCGAAGCCCCCAGGGCAATGACCGAAACAATACCCTCGCCATCGGCAATAGAACCGGCAGCAATGATCACCTTTTCCGGAAAATGTTTCCGCAGCGAAGGGATCAAGACTTGCAACGTATACGGCCCGGCATGACCGCCGGCCCCCTGCCCTACGGCAATAAACCCATCGGCCCCAAGATCCTGGCATTTCTGGGCGTGCTCTATATTGGTGACATCACAAAAGACCTTGGCCCCGTATGATTTTGCCTTTAAAATCACCTCTTTCGGGCTGCCTAAGGATGTGATATAAAAAGGCACTTTTTTTTCCACACAGATTTCGAGATGCTTCACGTACAAGGGGTTTGTTTTCTGAACGATGAGGTTCACCCCATAGGTTCCGGCAGGAGTCGTGTTTTTATGGGCGTTCAATCTGTCGAGCAGGGCCCCGAGTTCGCCTTCTTTCCTGAAATTGAGGGTTGGAAATGCTCCGGCTATGCCTTTGTTCATGGCAGCTTCCATCATTTCGGCATTCGAAACCAGGAACATGGGGGCCATGATCATTGGAAATTCAATATTCAATAATCGGGTGAGGCTGTTTTCAATATGCATAAATCCTTTATATTTGAAACGAAAAAAATGAGCGGCAAGCGGTTTCTGATTCGGTGGCGAAGGTAGTCATATTCAGATTCCAAATCAAAGATGCATACCCTGGGTTTCTGATCCATCACAACTCCATACCCTTCTCCCGGTATGGAGTATACAGCAGGCGCCTTTATTCAGCCCAGCTGTAGCATCGCTTCAAATAGAGGAGTTAATTGTTTCTTAAAAATACATCATGTCTGTATCCCGTCTGTTTGATCTCTTGGCCCATTCCATTGAAAAATTCCCGAAAGAAAATGCCCTCGCTGGTAAAGAAAACGGACGCTGGGTAAAATACAGCACCGCCGATTTTGTGGATTATGCAAATAACCTGAGTTATGGCCTCCTTGCCATGGGTTTACAAAAAGGCGATAAGATTGGCATCATCTCCAACAACCGCCCCGAGTGGAATATGGCCGATATGGGTATACTACAAGTTGGAGGTGTTGACGTTCCTATTTATCCGACCATCAGCGATAATGAGTTACGATTTATTATCCACGATGCTCAACTCAGCTATGTTTTTGTTTCAAACAAAGTGCTGTATGACAAAGTCAAGGCTTGTGCAGATGGGCGAGATTATTTCAAAGGGATTTATTCCTTCAATCACATCGAAGGGGTGCCCCACTGGTCTGAGATCCTTTCCTTGGGGAAGAAAAACAAAGACCCTAAAAAGCTCACCGCCATCATGGCCACGATCAGGGATACCGATCTGGCTACGATGCTCTATACATCGGGCACAACCGGTATGCCCAAAGGCGTGATGTTATCTCACCGAAATCTCTTCAGCAATGTCTATGCTTCCCGCAAACTGGCCCCGGTAAATTCAGATTGCAAAGCGCTTAGTTTTTTACCGCTCAACCATATCTATGAGCGTATGTTGACCTATCTCTATATGTACCTGGGTGTTTCGATTTATTATGCCGAAAGTATTGAGACGATAAGCGAAAACCTGAAAGAAATCCGGCCCGAAGTTTTTTCATCGGTCCCGCGTCTGCTTGAAAAGGTGTATGATAAAATCCTGGCTACAGGCGAGAAACTCCCGTTCCTCAAACGTACTTTATTTTTCTGGGCCGTAGGTCTGGCCGAGAAATTTGAGATGAACAAGGCCAATGGCGCCTGGTATGAGTTCAAGCTCTCTATTGCCAGGAAACTGATTTTCAGTAAATGGAAGGAAGCCCTGGGCGGGAACATCCGCTGCACCGTTTCGGGAGGCGCTGCCCTCAACCCCCGACTTGCCCGTATCTTCTGGGCCGCAGGCATCAATGTCCTCGAAGGATATGGACTCACCGAAACGTCTCCGGTGGTTTCTGTGAATTTTCTGGATCCAAACTCTGCCTGTTTCGGAACTGTCGGCAAAATCATAGAGGGCGTAACGGTTAAATTTGCCGACGATGGCGAAATCCTGGTCAAAGGCCCCAACGTGATGCTGGGATATTACAACCGGCCCGATGCCACCACCGAAGCCATCGATACCGATGGCTGGTTCCATACGGGTGATATCGGAACCCTGGTAGACGGGCGGTTTCTGAAGATTACCGACCGCAAGAAGGAAATTTTCAAGACATCAGGGGGTAAATACATTGCCCCCCAGATGATCGAGAACAAACTCAAGGAAAGCCGTTTCATCGAACAATCCATGGTGATTGGCGAAAATCAGAAATTTGCGGCCGCCTTGGTGGTGCCCTCCTTTAAATTTTTAAGGGATTATTGCGCACTAAAAGAAATACCCTATACAACAGATGCAGACATGATTAAACACGATGCGATCAAAAACCGCATCATGAAATCGGTGGAGCTTATCAACAAACAACTGTCGCATTATGAAACCATCAAGAAGATAGAACTCCTGTCACAGGAATGGACCGTTGAAAAAGGAGAGCTAAGCCCCAAACTTAGCCTGAAACGAAAGGTAATACTCGATAAGAACAAAGACTTGTTCACAAAGATTTATTCAGAATAACCGTAATTTATGCGTAACTTGCGTCGCAATTAAGGAACTCCAGCATACAGGACCCCTCCTCGCCTCTTACGCAACCCATTCATAATGAGCCAGAAACCCAAGGTAAAATTTACCAACAAGGATAAATCAAAATTCTTCGCTACCCTAAAAACGAACGTCGACCAGTATTTTGTCCAAAACAATATTTCAAAACACGCCGATGCGAGAATGGTTTTGAAGACCATTACCATGATGGCTGCTTACTACGTGCCTTATGCACTGCTGCTCATCTTTCATGTTCCAGCGCTGATCCTGGTCGGTTTGTTCATCATCATGGGAACTGCAATGGCCGGTATCGGAATGTCGGTGATGCATGATGCAAACCACAATGCGTATTCTTCTAACCCAACGGTAAACAAATTTGTGGGCTACTCACTCAATCTCATGGGTGGGGCCGTCTTCAACTGGAAACTCCAGCATAATCTTTTACACCATACCTATACCAACATCAACGGCATGGACGATGATATTGACGGGGCCAGTATGATGCGTTTCAGCCCCGACAGACCCTATAAAAAGGTCTTTCGTTTCCAATATATTTATGCATTCTTTTTCTATGCTATCCTTTCCCTGCACTGGATTACCGGAAAAGACTTTTTGCAACTCATCAATTACCGTAAAAACGGCGTAAACCGCGAATCAAAAGCCGGTGTGTACCGTCAGTTTGCGACCCTCCTCTGGATCAAAGGCTTCTACTACTTCTATATGCTGTTTATCCCGATCTATTTCTTCCATTACTCCATCGGGCCGCTGATCCTCGGTTTTGTATCACTCCACGTTGTATGCGGATTAATACTCAGCGTGGTGTTCCAGCTGGCACACACTGTTCAGGGCACCACCTTCCCGATGCCAAACAACAGCGGTGAAATCGAAAACGACTGGGCCATCCACCAGATGAATACCACCGCCGATTTTGCACGCGACAACGCCTTTGTGAACTGGTATGTGGGTGGTTTGAATTTCCAGGTTGAACACCATCTGTTTCCAGGCATCTGTCACGTACACTACCGCGCCATTTCAGATATTGTAAAAAGCACCGCCGAAGAATTTGATGTGCCCTATCTCGATAACCCGACCTTCTGGGGCGCCGTGGGTTCGCATATTGCCATTCTCAAATACTTCGGAACCGAAGAACATCCGGTAGCTGAGCTGGGAAAGACAAAGTTCGCTGCCTGAGTACTTTTTAGGTATGATCAAACAAACAAGGCTTCCTGAAAGGGGAGCCTTGTCTGTTTACCGGCTAATCACTCCGTGTGCTGCTTTATCCGGATGAATTTGTTTCCTGATTCTCTCCTACTATACATTCCAGGCATCTTTCCTGATTTAGGAGACAAACCTCTGAGGGAAAGAAGCTATCCACCCGAACTTAGAAAACCAAACCAGTATTATTTATCTGGGATTTTGCATTAGCCGTGCAACAGGCTAATGCAAAGTGCGTTAGGCCTGTGCGCGTCCCGATAGACATCGGGAGACGGTTATCCCGCAGACCAGCAGTGCTGGTGGCCCTTTGAGCGTGAAGGTGTGTCTCTACTGCATAAAGCTGATTTATTGCAAAGAAGCCACCAGCCGGCCTGCAAAAATCAATAAATATACCTCCTTGTTTAAGTAAAAAAACCTAGTAAAGCCGGTAAGAATTCTCAACCTCGTTCATCCAAATTAGTACCTTTGACTCGTCTTAAAAACCTTTCTATGAGTCAACGAAGCATCAAAAAAGTAGCAGTGCTCGGATCCGGTGTTATGGGATCGCGTATCGCCTGCCATTTCGCAAATATCGGACTGGAAGTCCTCCTCCTCGACATTGTCCCGAAAGATGCCGGTACAGACACTAAACTCCGTAACAAAATAGTAAACGACGCCCTGGCCTTTGCGCTCAAGTCGAACCCCTCGCCTATCTATCGTAAAACATTTGCCCGTCGGATCACCACAGGCAACTTCGACGATAACATGAAAGACATTGCCTCAGCCGACTGGATCATTGAAGTAGTGGTCGAACGTCTTGACATCAAACAACAAGTATTTGCCCTCGTCGAAAAATTCCGTAAACCCGGTGTGCTCGTTTCTTCAAACACATCCGGCATACCGATCCACCTGATGAACGAAGGGCGCAGCGACGATTTCCAGAAAAATTTCTGCGGGACCCACTTCTTCAACCCTCCGCGCTACCTCAAATTACTTGAAATCATCCCTACTCCCAAAACATCGCCCGATGTAATCCGTTTCCTGATGGAATACGGCGAAAAGTTTTTAGGCAAGACCACTGTTCTTTGTAAAGATACCCCGGCCTTCATCGCTAACCGTATTGGCGTGTTCGGCATCATGAGCCTTTTCCATCTGGTTGAAAAGATGGGGTTGACGGTCGAAGAAATCGATAAGCTTACAGGCCCTGTATTAGGCCGCCCGAAATCGGCTACATTCCGTACAGCCGATGTGGTTGGTTTAGATACCCTGGTGCACGTGGCCAACGGCGTTGCATCCAGCTGTCCGAACGATGAGAAGCTCGAAATCTTTAAGATCCCGGGCTATCTCAACAAAATGATCGAAAACAAATGGCTGGGTTCAAAAACAGAACAAGGCTTTTTCAAAAAGATGAAAGGTGATGGAGGCAAATCGGAGATCTGTGCCTTAGACTTGAAGACACTGGAATACAAACCTGCCCAGAAAGTAAAATTTGCAACACTCGAAGCCACCAAACCTATCGACAACCTGCGCGAGCGGATGAAGGTATTGGTTGCAGGCAAGGACAAGGCAGGCGATTTTTACCGCGCCACCTTCTACGGTTTGTTTGCATACGTAAGCAACCGCATCCCCGAGATATCCGATGAGCTATACAAGATCGATGCAGCCATGAACGCTGGCTTTGCCTGGGATCTGGGGCCCTTTGAATCGTGGGATGCCTTGGGTGTTGCCGAGAGCGTAAAAGCCATGGAAGCATCCGGCAACAAACCCGCAGCATGGGTCTATGAGATGCTTGCAAGCGGCGCAAAAAGTTTTTACAAACTCGAAAACGGTGCGCGTAAATACTACGACATTCCAACCAAAACATACAAGACCATTCCCGGTACGGAGCAATTTATCCTGCTTGAAAACATACGTGAATCAAAGACCGTTTGGAAGAATTCGGGCACTACGCTTACCGATATCGGCGATGGCATCTTGAACCTCGAGTTCCACACGAAGATGAATTCAATCGGAGGTGATGTCATTGCAGGTATCAACACCGCGATAGATATGGCCGAAAAGAGTTACCGCGGGCTGGTTATCTCGAATGAAGGAGCCAATTTCTCAGCAGGCGCCAACGTTGGCATGATCTTTATGATGGCTGTGGAACAAGAATGGGATGAACTTAATTTTGCGATCAAAGCTTTCCAGAACACGATGATGCGTGTTCGCTACTCCTCTATACCGGTTGTCCTTGCACCGCATAATATGGCCCTGGGTGGAGCCTGCGAAATGAGCATGCACAGCGATAAAGTGGTAGCCAATGCCGAATCATACATCGGTCTGGTTGAATTTGGCGTTGGCCTTATCCCGGGCGGAGGAGGTACGAAAGAATTTGCGCTGCGTCTTTCAGACGAATTGCAGGAAGGCGATATCGAAATGAATGCCTTCCGCAAACGCTTCCTCACCATCGGTCAGGCACAAGTGAGCACTTCGGGTTATGAAGCGTTCGATCTGGGTTATCTGCGCCCAGGACGCGATCTGGTTGTGGTTTCCCGTGCCCGTCAGCTTGCCGAAGCAAAAAGCGAGTGTCTGGAACTGGCCAATGCCGGTTACACCATGCCTGCCAGACGCAAAGATATACGCGTACTCGGGAAAGAAGCCCTTGGGCTGGCATACCTCGGCGCCAACTCGATGTTGGGAGGCCATTATATTTCCGAACACGATGTCAAAATTTCACAAAAGCTGGCGTATGTGCTTTGCGGCGGAGATCTTTCTTCACCTACGCTCGTGAGCGAGCAATACCTGCTTGACCTCGAACGAGAAGCATTTCTTTCTCTGGCCGGTGAAAAGAAGACACTGGAGCGGATACAGAGTATCCTTACAGGTGGAAAAGTGCTGAGAAATTAAGAGCAGACGTGTTGTTGCCGATAGAAAATCGTTATCAATCCCTGCTTCCCTTTTCTAAAAAGTTGCAGAACATACAGAATTAAAACTTAACATACACTCCTATGAACGCATACATCGTAGCCGGTTTCAGAAGTGCAGTAGGCAAGGCCACCCGCGGAGGGTTCCGTTTTACACGCCCGGATGATCTGGCGGCAGAAGTGATCCGCCACCTCATGAAGTCAGTACCCAATGTGGCCCATGAACAGGTGGACGACCTCATTGTTGGAAACGCTATGCCCGAAGCCGAACAAGGTCTGAACTTTGCCCGTTTCATCTCCCTGATGGCCTTCAATACCGATAAGGTGCCGGGCATGACCGTAAACCGGTATTGTTCTTCCGGTCTTGAAACCATTGCCATCGCCGCAACGCGCATTCACAGCGGAATGGCCAATTGCATTGTGGCCGGCGGAGCAGAATCGATGAGCATGATACCCATGGGCGGATGGAGGATTGTACCCAACTATGAAGTAACAAAGGAACATTCAGATTACTACTGGGGCATGGGTCTTACCGCCGAAGCAGTTGCCAATGAATTCAAGGTGACACGAGCCGATCAGGATGCCTTTGCACTCAACTCCCACCTCAAGGCCATGAAGGCCATCAAGGAAGGAAAATTCAAAAACGAGATCGTGCCTTTTACTGTCAAAGAAAACTGCCTCGACGAACACGAGAAAAGAAAAATACGCGAGTTTATTGTTGACACCGACGAAGGCCCCCGTGCCGACACAACCCTCGAAGCGCTGGCCAAACTCAAACCAGTGTTTGATGCACGGGGCGTCGTTACTGCAGGAAATTCTTCGCAGACATCCGACGGAGCGGCGTTTGTGATGGTCGTGAGCGAAAAATTCATGAAAGAAAATAATTTAACGCCAATCGCCCGCCTGGTATCCTATGTCGCAGCCGGTGTTCCTCCGCGTATCATGGGTATAGGGCCCGTAGCCGCAGTTCCAAAAGCATTGAAACTGGCCGGGTTGAAACAAGACCAGATCGATCTGTTCGAACTCAACGAAGCCTTTGCTTCCCAAAGCCTTGCTGTGATGCGTGAACTGAAGATCAACCCCGAGCTGGTGAATGTAAACGGCGGAGCCATTGCACTTGGGCATCCACTGGGCTGTTCAGGCGCTAAACTCTCCGTTCAATTGTTCGGAGAATTGCAACGCCGTAAAAAGAAATACGGTGTGGTGACTATGTGTGTGGGCACCGGTCAGGGAGCCGCAGGCGTCTTTGAGATGATGAATTGATTTTTATCATATTTATAGCCAAACAAATAGCGGGGCGACCCGCTTTTTGTTTGGGAGAAAGTTTCATCAAAAACCATTTCTCGCTCCGTGATGGAGAACCCGTTCTCCGATGGAGTTGCTAAAAAATTATAGAAAATATTTTGAAAACTATTTCCGCTAATTTATCTTAGCGGTGTAAATGGTCTGGCGCCATGTTACATTGGTGGCAGCCTTGTGCTGACCCCGTAATCCGGCTCCTTCACCGTGATGAAGAACCATCCGCCGGATCGTGAAAATGGGACAAATTTTGTCCCATTTTCCATTCCATACCATTGCACTGACAGATCGCCCACAAAACCGAACCCGGTTTTTCTAATACGTATTCCTCAACTTTTTTCAATGCCACTTTTACAACCATCCCAACTACCATCCTCCAAACAACTCATTTATCCTCCAGTTAAGACATCTGAGTACAGGATGCTGTATTCATCTTGGCAAAGGAATTAGTTCGCCTTCTTTCTCAAATACTCTTCCTGAACAGGTAAGATAAATAGAAATTGACTTTGGTGTAAATACCCGAAGAATCTAGTTTTATATCCGTAAAGAAGCCAAACACAAGATCAGATCCTTCCGCATAGCGAGGATCCTCTTTAAGGCCACACCCCATTCATGAACTTAATAAAAAAGATTTGAATTGAAATTAATAATCCAACGATTGTTCTCGTTATTTACCCTATTCCCCTGATAGATATTTCCCCGGTCTATTCCCCGACGAGCAGTGCCACTCAACAAACAATTGCCTCATTCGGCTTCGAGCGCCCTACGCATGCCTTTATTTAGGGCCTGTTCAGACTATGCCGGATGAGACTTAAAAAACCGTCAATACAAATTCATAAAACCAGCCGAGCCATGAAAAACAAATTTTTAACAAAAGTAATCGCAATTATATTATTTCTCACAGCGTCTTCATTATGTGGAGCACAGACATGGAAATGGGTGAATGCAGCAGGCGGAAACAGTTCATCAACATTAACAAGCGCATGCACAGACCTTGCAGGAAATGTAATTATTACCGGCTTTTATGACACAGCTGCGGTAACCTTTGGTTCGCAGACAGTCGGCTATCTGGGGTGCCCTCCCGGCGCCACCGAGGCCTATCTTTTTAAATTCGATGCCGCAGGGAACGCCCTTTGGGGAAAAAGCTTTGGGCACAAAAATATAGAGCAGCCTATGTCGGTATGTACAGATACCCAGGGCAATATCTACCAATGCGGTCTGACCGGCGATACGCTTCTGACCATTGGATCAATCACGCTGAGCAGCCCCCCTGGAGACAAGATGTTCCTGGTGAAGTATGATCCGAACGGAAATGTCCTCTGGGCCAAAGTTACCGGGGGGACTTTTGTCTATAGCACATCGATCAGTGTTGACCCTACAGGCAATATACTCATTGCCGGTGCATTCGGCAACCAGAACATGACCATTGGCAACATCGTTCTTCAAAACATGAGCCAGACCTCGGGCACCAACATCTTTGTTGCTAAACTCGACAACAACGGAAACGTGCTTTGGGCCCAGTCAGCCCCCGGGATCACGAATGACCATGTATCGGCCATCCGTACAGACCACCTCGGCAATACCTATGTGACGGGAGATTTCTCGAGCCCGCTCTTACATTTCGGTTCAATAACACTTGTCAGCACAACGGGCACAGCAGGACTCTATTCCGACGCTTATCTTGCCAAATTAGATCCGAATGGCACTGTGTTGTGGGCTATTGCTGCCGGAGGAACCAGTGGTTTTGACGGAGCCGGCTCGCTTTGTCTCGATCCGAATGAAAATGTGTTGATTACCGGAGGGTTCAGGAGTTCTACCATCACCTTTGGATCCTTCGTATTAAATAACAACACAACGGTTGCGTTAGACAATATTTTCATCGCCAAATTCGCTCCGAATGGAAATGTAATCTGGGCGAAAGGTTTTGGCGGAACTCAAAGCGATGCAGGCAACTATATAGCTGCCGACCGTTGCGGAAATATCTGGCTAACCGGAGGAATGTCAAGCCCTTCGGTTAGGTTTGGCTCGATCAACCTGCTACCGGCAACAGGCAACTGCTGGGGTGGTTGCACGTCTATGTATATGGTCGAATTAAACTCCTCCGGAAACGCCCTCTCTGCTTTATCACTCTCGAACGGATCGAACCCCATTATTCTCGCAGATACCTTAAATGATATTTACCTCGCAAGTATGTACCTGTCAGACCCTTTTAACATTGGTACATTTACCTTTCCTTATTACGGGAGCGGCGTAAAAGCATTTGTCGGAAAATATGTTTCCAATGTGCTCTCGGCCTGCTTTACACAAACAAATCCGCTCTGTACAGGGCGCTGTACGGGTAAAGCAAGCGTTCTGATAGCGGGAGGAGAAAGCCCGTTCACCTATTCATGGAACACCCAGCCCCCTCAAACAGCGCCTGCTGCCGTTGGCCTGTGCCCGGGCAGTTACGTGGTCACGATAAAGGATGCAACGGGTAATGTTCAGAAAGATACGGTAACGCTTGCCCCAACACTTACCGGGCCAACAGCAAACGCGGGGAGCGACCAGATCCTTCAAATTGGGCAAAGCGCCGTGCTTCATGCAACCGGAGGGGGTACCTATTCCTGGTCGCCCGCTCTGGGCCTGACATGCGACACGTGTGCAAATACCGAAGCAACACCTCCAGCCACCACTACCTATTGTGTTACGGTTACCGATGCCCACGGCTGCGAGAGCAAATCCTGTGTAGCGTTAAGCCTGGAATGCGGCGAAGTGTATGTTCCCAATTATTTCTCTCCCAATGCCGATGGCAGGAATGACAAACTCTGTGTATAC
>JABDAO010000025.1:27252-32618 GCA_013289095.1 Bacteroidota bacterium
GCCCCTGTATTCAAACCCTTTCTCTGAAAATATTTGACCGCTGGGGGGAGACTGTTTTTGAAACAAACGACCCGAAGCTTTGCTGGGACGGAACCTATAAAGGACAACTCCTGGATACCGGCGCCTTTGTGTATTATCTCGATGCTACACTGGCATCGGGCAAGGTGATCAGACAAAAGGGCAATATCAACCTGGTCAGGTAACCAGGTACGATCACGATAGCATCAACGAACACAAAATTCAGAAAAACACTTTAAACCGAAAAACGATGAAGACCACAAACCTGGTTTCAGAACCGACCGCTAAAAAACAGAAGCGCTTTTCTCAGCTGCCTGGCGCATGCCTGCTGGCTGCGCTCTTAATCATTCAGCCAGGAGGCCTTCTGCTGGCCCAGGACACGCATTTTTCGCAATTCGACATGTCGCCGCTTACACAAAACCCGGCACAGGCAGGTGCGTCGCATGAGCTCGCAGCGTTTGTAAATTACCGGGAGCAGTGGCAGAGCGTGGCCAGTCCGTTTAAAACTACGGCAGCCTCGTTCGATATGCGTTTAAACCGAAAGAAAATAAAAAAAGGCTTTTGGGCGGCAGGCATCAATTTCTACACCGACAAATCGGGAGACCTGCCCCTTTCTACAACCCAGGTTAACCTCACAGCCGCCTATCATCTGCATCTGAATGCGCAAAACACGTTGGGGGCCGGTTTCCAGGGAGGTTTTGCACAACAAAGTCTGGGCCTGGAAAACATCCGCACGGGCAGTCAATACAATGGCTCGGCGTATGATGCAGGCCTCCCGGCCAATGAAACGCTTACAAATACGGCACACAGCTTTGCCGATTGCGGCGCAGGCCTGCTTTGGACCTATACTAATTCTACCGGTGCTTCGCAGGTGAACGACAATCAGGGTTTGAGAATAAATCTGGGGGCAGCCGTGTTTCATCCCAACCGCCCCGAAGACAGCTTTTATGCCGATGGCGCACAACTGGATATTAAATATGTGCTGCATGGGGATGCATTGATCTGTCTGCCTGCCGGTAATCTTGCCCTGGTTCCGGGGTTTCAGTATATGGTACAGGGCCCGGCTCAGGAACTCTATGCAGGCATGATGCTGCGGTACAAACTGAAACAGGACAGCAAATACACCGGTTATCAAAAAGGGGCGGCACTCTCGTTGGGCGCTTATTACCGCGCAGGCGATGCCATTGCGGCAACCATGCTGATGGAGTATTCAAACTATGCCATCGGGCTGAGTTATGATGTAAACACCTCCGAACTCCGTTCGGCCAGCGCCGACCGGGGAGGCTTTGAAATCACACTTCGCTTTCTGAACCCGAATCCCTTCCTTGGGCAGAAAGGGGAAGGTTCGGTGCCCGGGTTTTGAGGGATGAGCAAGGTTTGGGACGTGTTGTGAAACGTTCAATAATTTTTCTTCCTTCCGGCCCTTGATCCCCGGTGTGATGATGAATTTTGCTGTTGCTCATGGTTTGAAGGGAGAAGCAGAGACGGGGACGAGGGAGGAACGCATACGGACGAAGGAAAAGTGTCTCAATACACAAAAGCACCAGTGTAAAGACGAAGAAAAAGAGTCGGTATACGAAAAAGAAGGGTGTATTTACGAAGTTGAAGAGTGTTATTACGAAGGAGAAGGGTGTATTTACGAAGGGGAAGGGTGTTATTACGAAGGAGAAGGGTGTTATTACGAAGGAGAAGGGTGTTATTACGAAGGAGAAGGGTGTATTTATGAAGGGGAAGGGTGTTATTACGAAAGAGAAGGGTGTATTTATGTAGAAGAAGAGTGTATTTACGAAGGAGAAGGGTGTATTTATGTAGAAGAAGAGTGTATTTATGAAGGGGAAGAGTGTTATTACGAAGGAGAAGGGTGTATTTACGAAGAAGAAGAGTGTATTTACGATGGAGAAGGGTGTATTTATGTAGAAGAAGCGTGTATATACGAACAACAAGAGGAGTGTATATACGAGAGACCGAGATTGTAACCAGCGGGTTAAATGCGTCTGCCAGAACACCTCTTTTTCCTGAAACTGTAAAATTAGCTGTGCTATATATACTGTATTTCTGTTGCATCTTGTTTACTTAACTACATGACATTGCGCTTTAGCATGTGGTTATTCGATTAGCAAAAAAAGTGAGGTGTTTATACGAAAAGTACAGCTTAATTTACATTCCCTTTTTCATGCTTTCTCCCTAATTTTCTGTAACTTAGACTCCGATTAAGCCCGGGAATTGATGAAACGTCTGCTACTGTCTGTTTCCTTTCTTTTTTCTGTTTGCTACGTTTCTGCCCAGGAAATACCCTGTGCCGATCAGCACTGTAACCTCATCGAAGCCGAGATGAAGACCCACATGCAGTTTTTATCGCCGCGTTCTGTTGGTTTTGCAAACGACTATAACCTCGTCTACCAGCGTTGCGAATGGAATGTTAATCCTGCCGTTAATTTTATTTCGGGCAAGATTACCACCTATTTCAAACCAACGGTTCCCAACTTTGGCATCGTTCACTTCGACATGAGCGATACGCTCCGTACCGATTCGGTTTGCTATCATGGTCAAAATCTGAGTTATACCCAGGGTAATGGCAATGTGCTCAGCATCTCACTCCCGGCCAATGTTTCCTTGAACCACTGCGATTCCCTTTCGGTTTATTATCACGGCGTACCCAGTGCAACAGGCTTCGGTTCATTCTGCCAGGGCACTCATGCCGGGGCGCCGGTTATCTGGACCCTCTCAGAACCTTATGGAGCAAAAGACTGGTGGCCCTGCAAACAAAGCCTCACCGACAAGATCGATTCGCTCGATGTGCTTGTCACCACCCCTCAACAATTTAGTGTTGCCAGTAACGGTCTGCTGGTAAGCAAGACTACTGTAGATACGCTAACAACCTATCACTGGAAAACCCGCTATCCGGTTGCGGCTTATCTTGTGGCCATCGGGGTAACCAACTATGCCATCTATTCTGATTATGTTCCCATGCCTGCATCGGGCGATACACTCGAGGTGCTGAATTATGTATATCCCGAAAATCTGAGCTGGGCGCAAAGCAGTACGCCGATGATTATCAATGCCATCACCTTGTACGACAGCCTCACCATCCCATACCCTTTCAAAAAAGAGAAATACGGACATGCCGAGTTTGGCTGGAACGGGGGCATGGAACATCAAACCATGAGTTTTGTAGGCGGTTTCTCGCACGACCTGCTTGCCCACGAATGCGCCCACCAGTGGTTTGGCGATCGGGTCACGTTGGGCAGCTGGACGGATATCTGGTTAAACGAAGGGTTTGCAACCTATTTCGAAGCGCTTACCGAAGAAAATTTTTATCCCGAAAACTGGTTGAACTGGAAGAAAGGCGCCATCGAGGCGGCAGCTCTTTCGCCAAACGGGTCGGTTTGGGTGGATGATACCACCACCGTGACCCGTATTTTTAGCGGAAGCCTGAGTTACGACAAAGGCGCCATGCTCCTGCACATGTTGCGCTGGAAACTGGGCGATGCCACATTTTTCAAGGCCCTGCATAATTATCAAAGTGATACAACGCTGGCCTATAAATATGCCCGCACACCCGATCTCATCCGTCACCTCGAAGCCGCCAGCGGGCAGAACCTGACCAGCTTTTTCAACGAGTGGTTTTACAATAAAGGCTTCCCATCCTACCAGATTACCTGGAGCCAGGACGGGCCCAATGTAACAATCACCGTTGGACAGACACAGAGCGACCCCTCGGTTGCCTTCTTCGAGATGCCTGTTCCGATTCAATTTTCGGGCGATGGACATGACACCACTCTGGTCCTAAACCATGCCTTTTCGGGCCAGACCTTCACTGCCCACCTTAACTTTACGGCCGAGTACGGGCTTTTTGATCCTACCTTATGGATTCTGTCGACCAACAATGAGATTTCCAATATCCCCTCTCCTGCCAACCTCGAAGCTTCTGTCACCCTATTCCCGAATCCTGCTTCCGGCGGAGTGCAGATACTGAACCTCACACCGTCGAATACAGTAAAAAGCATCTGGGTATATGGTTTGCCCGGAAACCTGGTTTATTCAACAATGGTAAGCGGCGCACAAAGCTATACCAACCTCGACATCAGTTCGCTCGCGGCAGGCATGTATGAAGTCAAAATCCTGACCGATCTGGGGCAGGTGGTGAAGAAACTCGAACTGAGGTGATGATAGGGATTCCAAAAGCTTTCTTTTCCCCAAAAACACCGATTGTAAGAAAATAATATATCTTTGCACTCCTAAAATTTAACGTTTAGGCCCTGGTGGCGAAATTGGCAGACGCACCATCTTGAGGGGGTGGCGGGCAACCGTACGAGTTCGACTCTCGTCCAGGGCACAAGAATAGAAGAAAGAGTAAGAGAAGAACGAATGAAACACTGCCGGCAACGCCAGCCGGAAGTATGAATGAAAGGCCCGGGTGGCGAAACTGGCAAACGTTGCGGTCTCAGAAGCCGTTGGATTACATCCTTAAGGGTTCGACTCCCTTCCCGGGCACCAAGAAAAAAGCCCCTTTCAGTTGCTTTCGCAACTGAAAGGGGCTTTTTCTATTTGGGAATTGGGATTTACGATTGGGGACTTCTTGAAGGATTATTGAAAGATTGAATTTTTACGGCTTCTAATCCCAATTCATCAATTCAAAGAAGTTATACTATTCCTTCCTTAAATCCCAATTCTTTTTATCCCCAGATATGGAGCAAATTACCATTCAATTGGGTGGTGTATTGTTTCAGATTGGTGACAGAAGGACCCTGTACGACCTTTCCGTTCGGAGCGTAAGTAGAACCGTGCGAAGGACAAAAGAAATCGTCTATGCTGCTTTGGTAAATAATCGTGCTTCCCTGATGGGTACATATTTCGGCCACGGCTATATATGCCCCTTGGTTGGTCTTGGCAATGATGACACCGTTTGCATACATATATCCCCCCAGGGTTGTCAGGGCGCTGTTAGCGGGTTGTGTAAGATCGAGGTTGAAATTAACCGTTGGAGGAGCTGCTACAACCGGTGTTTTTGAACACGCATTCAGACAGGCCCCTATTGTAATTGCTCCTGCTCCCATACCAAGCAGCGATAAAAATTCTTTACGGTCCATGTGATTTACGAGTTGGTTACCTATATAAGACTCTATTCTTCTGGCTTAGATTAATCCGCTTTCTGTCGTTTCCCAAATTTACGGATATTTCAAGCATTTTAAAGACAATACGGGTTAAAATCTGCACCAAAACCCGACTTGAGACAAAAAAGACAAACAAACCCGATGATCCCGGTTCCCCAAAAAAGGATAAATTTACAGGCAATCACCAACAACACTTATCCGTGGCCCAGGTTAACGAAGAACTGATCGGTAAGG
>JABDAO010000026.1 GCA_013289095.1 Bacteroidota bacterium
CATTCAATAGGATGTTGCGTTCTTTACACCAGTTTCGATTCTCTCGAGTGATATAAATTTGATCTGCATTGATTTTAGCCGGATAGTATCCGTTTCGTTTCTTGTGGTTTTCTGAACTTGTCTTTAAATCTCCTGTTTCGTTATAACTATCCCAGCTCAAATTATCAAGATACGTCAGCCCGTTGTGGACACAGACACCGATCTTTGATCCAAACTCTACATCTGAGCCAGCCTTCCCTCGTACCATTGGTCGTACGTGGGGTTGATGAATAGATACTATGCGATCAAGCGTGCTATGAACTCTACGGGTGTGCATTTCTCTTTGTTACCGATAGGTTTCGCCAACTACTTGCAAAAGACGAAGCACAAGAGTGTATGGACGAAGCAGAAGCATCTGTTACGTAGCAGTGTAGGGCAAAGGAAAAGTGTGCTGCCTCAGCAGCACCCAAAAAAATCATTTCACAACAACTTTTTTCCTGAATTGTTTCCCGCCCTCGTTGGCCACAAACAGATAAACGCCGGCAGGAAGTTCGTTGTTGAGTTGGATGGAGAAATTTTTCCCATCCAGCATTACCTGTTTGGCCACGAGTTCAGCTCCCAGGATATTATAGATATGTACATCCATTTGAGCAACGCCGGGTTCAGACAGTATACCGTTTAACACCGAACCATCGGTAGGATTTGGAAAGAGGTTGAATGCTTCATCGTTGCTCAGTGCGTTTATACCGGTAACAACAGCCGGGTTCACAGTAAGGTTGTCTACTCCAACATCAGCCGAACCTTTGTCGGTAACGCTGAAACGCAGTACCGAGGTGGCCGAGGTAGCCGTTGTTGAAATGGTTTGTGTAGTCCAGGTCGAAACCAGGGCATTGGTAATGTTCATCAATGTGGTTGGAAATGTGAGGCCCCCATCGGTCGAAAGCAGGACATTGAATGCAAAGGGCGAAGGGGAAGCTTCGTTGTGGATATAATCAAACTGGATGTTTTTTGTGCCGGTTTGCGAAAGATTGAGGTAGAGATCCATCTGGCCTGTGGAACCTGCAGGAGAAGGATCATTGCGGAACCTGGCGCTGTAACTTCCGTTGGATGCGGCAGGGGTATACATTCCGCTGGTTGGGGTTGTCCAGTCTCCGCCCGTATAATCATTGCGGTGCCAGAAATCATCGCCGTTGGGTGTAGTGCCGCCTGTATTGCTTTTCCAGAATTTATCCGGGCTGCGTTGTGCGCCGCTGTTGCAGGTATCCATCAACCAAACATTTTCGAATGAATTAGAATACGGAAGTGTTTCATAGAAATGGTTGCAGGTGGCGTTCAGGGTATCGACATTTACATACCAGCGCGGAGTGTACGAAGTAAGCTGGGCTGTTGTGTACGCACGGTATGAAACCTTCCAATCAACCCCGGATGATTCCATGAGCATAAAGTTTCCATTTACATAATTGGTATCGACAAGCCGGGTATGCGAACCGGGAAGGTCGAAGATATCGCCCTCTTTTACATCCGAAGCGCTGGCATAGGCTGTTGAAATATTTACAAGCGTATTGGTGCTGTATTTGGTAGAAAGGCCCCAGGCATGCGAAACAAAGCCCGAGCAGTCTACACCCAGCGCGCAGCTTTCGCAGCAATCGCCGTTGGTGGTGCAATCATTGTCGCCTGCCGATTTGCCGTTTATCAAACCGGCGGTGTACGAAGGCAGAGTCGAAAACCCACCCCAGCAATACGTCATGCCAGGGGTGTTGTTTCCAACCACTACCCAGGAAGGAGTAATGATATTGCCAACCGCAGCGCAATTCACATTGTTCTGGATATTTGCCGCAGAAGCCGTGAAGGAGTATGCCGTAAAAGGGTTTGCATTGATATGTATCTGTTGGCGGGTGATGGTCTGTGCGTCTGTATTGCAGGCCAGTACAAGGAATGCAGACACGAGCGCTGTGGTGAACAGGTGTTGGGAGAAAAGCGGTCTGAAAATGTTCATGAATATCCTGATTAAAGGGGTTGATTATTTTTGTTCACGCACCTGTACCAGGTGGTCGTTGAAATGATATTTTGCAGAAAGCAGTTCTGGAGGATAAGTAAGGGCCCTGGACAATTCAGTTTCGGTAAGCGATACCAACACAACGCCCTGGGTGGTGGTGATCATCTCAATGACCGTTCCATCGGGAGCAACCGAAAGTTCTTTGTCGGATAATACATAATAGAGATCCGGAACGTGGAGATCGCTTTTTAGTTCTCCGATTTCTGAACCCGACATCGAAATGGAAACGAGATGCCGTTCAACGCATATAGGGCTTTCGGTTACATAGGTCTGGACATCCAGCATGATACGGTTGGCGGTGGAACCCACCACATACACACCGGCCACTTTCTTGTCGGTCGGGAATGTTTGTACAAGATCTTTTCCGTCTACGGTATGTACCGCAACAGAATAGGTGTTGTGACCGGTTATCGCGGTATTGATGAAATTGCCGGACGAGGTAATCCAGCCTTTATAAATGGCGGTGTTTGAAAGACCATCGTCAGCGGCCAGCAACATGCAATTGCCGGAAGGCAGGAGGAGCCAGGTAGCATTGTTGTAGCGAAAAATCCTGCCCACACCCTTCAGCCCATCGGGGAAGGCCATGTTTTTTACCGCCGACCCTTGTTCGGTATATACCGTAACCTGGTTCTCGCCGAGCACAAAAAAGAAACCCTGATCGTAAACGAAATCGCGCGGAGCAGGAACAACGGCAAATTTGCTTTGTGTCCTGCCGCTGGTCTTATCTATTATTAGGATTTCAGAAGTGGCATCCGAAAGAAATGCGGCCCGGTTGTTATCCAGAAGTTCAAACGAAGTAACCCCCAGGTTTGCACCGGGAACTTGCCTGTAAGGCACTCCATCGGGTGTATTCCAGGGCGTTTTTGAAAGACAGGCTACCGAAAACCCGGTTTTAGAAGCGTTGGGAGGGGTGGTGCCGGATGCAGCCTGGCTTTGGGCCAACAAGGGCATGCACACTGACGCCATCAGGAAAAATGAAATCTTTTTCATGCGGGAAATACTGTTTTGAATAAGTTTTGAGGAAGGCAGTTGGATGCTTTCTTAGGACAAGGTAATCTTATTTGGGAATAAATCAAAATACCGGGAGGCAACGGGGTTACAGGCGCCAGCACCCGGCAAGCCGCAACCTGGGCACACCCAAAGAGATAAACCCAAAATGAACAGTAGAAACGCAGTGCGCTACTGTTCCGTGCGTTGGCCTATTGTGTGATTCCTGACTACCGTCGCGCAAGCCTCCAAGCTATGGCAGGCAGGCCGCTGCTCCTGAGAGCTGGCGGCCCTTTCAGCGCGTTTGCCGACTCCAGCTGAAAAATCCCATCTAACTCATGGGCATCTCTAATAACCCCGTTTTATTGACCTCTCCCTGACCCTCTCCCACGGAGAGGGAATGTTTGGAAGGGGATATCAGAGATGCGCTCATTTTAATTCACTGAATAGCAGAGCCAACGAAACATGATAGCACCCCGCCGAAGGCGGGGTGCTATCACCCAATAGTTTTGATTCAACTCGACTAAAAACAAGCGATTCCAAAATTCTTCTCCACAGGCTTCCCTTGCAAGAGTTAGCAATTTGATTCTGTTTTTCCAATGTCTTTAAATGCGGGATAAACACCAAACAGACGTCAGGAGTGACCAACTTCTTCGTCCGGTGTGCCAGAGATCATGTGCAGGGTGCCGACAGTGCGTTACATTTATTTCATACTTAAAGAGTTCATCAGATGTAAAATACTAAACACCACTCCTCATGAATGAAATAACCGCCCAGATACGGTATGTATGGCTCAGGGCCCTCTCTCTTCAGAAACCAATTCTCTTTCTTGCCCTACTGCTGGTTCCACCCCTCGAACAAATGGCTCAGGCTATTCCTGCCTCCAACCAGAGGTTTGACACGAAGGCCGATAGGCCGGTTTTGAACAGAGCGGATATTCGTGCTTTAAAAAATACAACTGCCGATATTACTTTTGCATTCGATCCTCTGTTGGTTACAACCACATGTGAGAATCCTGGTTCTGTCACCTGTGTTATAACGGCAGCATCCACCGTGCCCACACATTTCAGCAGCTGTACACTTGACATACAATTTGAAACCGATGTGTTTTCTCCCGATGCAGTGGGCTCGGGTATAAGCGTTGTGGCTGATCCGGCCCTGGCAGGCAACTATCCGGTAGGCCTTACAACCCTCTCCGGGAATAAAATTCAGATACAGTTGGGCGATCTTCAAAAACTATCCACAGCCGGTTTTGAGCTGAGTGCCACCCCTCAAAACATACTGAGTCTTGTCTTTGTTCTTCACGATTGCAATGCCGGAACCATTGACTTCTCACCTGCAGACATCGGTTTAAAAGCCTATTTCACAGATACCATAACAACCCTGCGCGACAGCACCTGGCGCTATCAATGCTCCACCGATAGCCTTGGAGAGCCCGTTTATTGCGACACCACCACCCAGGTGACCGAGCATAGCTTTGTAAATACAGCCTACAACACAGCTTCGTATAGCGCCGGCATCAGTTCCACCCCCTGCTCCCCGGTAGTATATCTTCCGGTTGACCCGGCCAATGCCGGCACCAATGCAAAGAGCGAACCTCCCAATTCATCCATCTTTTCGATTAGCGGGTATGGTTTTGGGAACAAACCGGGGACGATTTCGGTGACAGATGCAGGGGTAGCGCCCGGAAGCAAACTTGAGGCCCTGAACCCATCCAATATTCTATCCTGGTCGGAACATGCGATAAAAATCAGGATGCCTTCATCTGTCTATACAACAGACACCTGCTTTACGCCGGGTACTGGTTCCTTTTCAATAACAAATTCAGCAGGGTTAACCTCCGATCATTCAAATTCACTTCAAATTACATATTCCATCACTAATTTTCATACCACCTCCAGCAGTGTACTTTATCGCCCAAATCTTGTTGCAGCAAATGATGCCGGAACTTATATTTTCAGCTGCGATACCAGCATCTCCCATCATCCCCTGGCATACGCCTGTGTGAAAAAGGCCATTCACGAATGGAACTGCCGCACCGGTGTTAACTGGGTATTGGCGGGTGACCAGGCCGGATTAACAACCAAATGGGATTCTATTTCTTCAATTTATATTGCTCACTTTAATTTTAGCAATCAAGAGCAATTAATGCGAACAACAAATTGGTACAACCCATATTGTTACAGCACAGACGATTCGGTTGCATTTAGCAACGAAGCTGATATAGGCATCAATCCTGCCTATAGCGGTAAATGGGACTATGATACCACCGGCAACGTAACCGGCAACGGCCCCTTTTTCTACGATGCCATCCTTCACGAACTGGGGCATGCCATAGGGCTTGATCATATCAACGATCCGCTCTCGCTGATGTATTATAAGCAGGATCCTGATTCGAGACCAACCCTCGAAAGCGGGACTGATGCGCCGCATGGAAGATCAGCAACCCTGGCCGGAGCCGGCGATATCATCAAGACAAGCATTGCTGATCCCCCCTCTGTTTATGGCTGCACCGGTCTCTCTTCCCTGGTAACCAAACCCTGTAATTCACGGCAGGCAGAAATACGGGACCCCGTTGTGCGCAACAGCCCTGATCTTTCGGTTTTTCCAAACCCGGTACGGAATGGGTACCTCACCGTATCCTATGCCCTCAGCACCCCGGCCTATGTGCAGCTTAAAATTCTCGATTGTAAAGGGAATGAAATTTCCATGCGTACATCGTCCGGCAAGGCTGCGGGGAGTTATCAGGACCGCCTTGATGTTCAGACCCTGGCCGAAGGCGTTTATATGCTTATCGTTAATGTAAACGGAGAAATAAAGTCAGTTAAATTCATTAAACAATAAAATCTATTTCAGATGAACTACATCAGCACGCTATCAACCACCGTATTCACACTTTTGTTTATTGCATCGTCTTCTGCACAAAAAGCGCAGGATTCAATCCATGCCAAACCAAGAACCAGGGCATCTGGCCCTACGGAACATCAGGTCTTGCTCAAAGAATCGCCCTATATTTTTGAGGGAGTTGTCTTAAAACAAGAGCTTTTTCCTGATCAAAGTGGAGTTTCGCTCGCATCCACAACTTTTCAAGTGCAAAAAATATTTAAGGGAGAGAATAGCCTACATGTAGGCACAATAAATATTATTACAACCCAAGGCGATCATACGCACGACGCTGGACCTTCCATTGGTGGGGTTGGCTCCAGGTACATCATCCTGGGTAGTCAAAGTGATTCCAGCTCTTTGAGACACAAGTTTGCGAAAACAGATAATTCATTCTCAATCGATCTACAAGGGTTACTTGATATAGTGCTCACTCCTAAAAACCAAGGCCTTGCGGCAATAAATGGGAAATTTGTTAAGGTAGAGGTATCCTGGCGTTCAACCGGAGGGTATTCGCCGTACCCAACAGATCGTGTACAGGTCTACCAGACACGTCAGGAGTTTTATGATTACTTAAAAGAAAACGGAATAACCTTGCAGGAGGAGGTTAAGGAAACAGATGGAGGTAAGCATTAACCAGTGGGGTCATGCTATCGGCTTAATCCGCTGTTGCCGCATGATTGGTTGAGGTGTAAAGCCCACGCCTTGGTGACCGCATTGATTCTATATTTGTCGGATGATCAAACACACCTTCTTTCTGGCACTGTTCCTTGTCAACCTGGCCCCTGTTCAGGCACAGCAGGTGAAATTGAAAAAACCGCTGACAACAAAGGATCTGGCCTATTTGCAAAAACAGGCCCTGGAAGATTTTGACCTGGTAAGTACGCTCAAAAAGATTCAACCCTTAGTAATGAAGATGGATAAACTGATATTTCCAAAGCAGGAATAGCACAATCCCCGCCACAACGCCCAAAATAAGGAGGACGGGAAGCAAGGGCTTTTTCTTTTGGGTAAACGGGTCGTTCAGGTTTATTTTGGCCCCCTTCGGAAGTTCAGCCAACAAGGTGAGCGAGTTCCCAAACGGAATGTTGAGCGTAACGCGCGCATTGATGGCCCAGCCATTTGCATCCAGGATAGGTGCGAGGTTGCGTTTGCGCAGCTTCAAAAAAGCCATGATCATGGATGGTCCGGAGATCAACAGAAAAACACCCGCAAACGCAAACGGCATCTTCCACCAGACCAGACCTAAAAAGCCCGCCACAAAAGACGCAAGCACCGAGCCTATAGCTCCCAGGGCGAGACCAATGGCGGCAAAGATCCCGACAAATTTGCCTACGTCAAAAGGAACGGAAGGAACTTTCTTGACCTTCGGATCATCGTCGTGCAAGGGGAGGTTTTCAATTCCCTTTTTTGCGCCCGAACTTACTTTTTCATCTTCGGCAGCTGCCACCTTGTTTACCTGGGCCTCAATAAACCTCGATACTTTACGGTAGGGTGAAAAAAATGCCTGACGGATGCTGATGGGGTTGTCAACAATCTTGATGACGGTTGCATCCCAGTCGCGTCCTTTGCGGTCGTAAAACAGGGCGTTACGTCCCACCACCAGGTTGTCGATATCTCCGTTGGTCAGGGCGGCCACAATTTTCATCGTTTCGTTGGTGGCCCTGGATATACATTCGCAATAGAGCAGGTACATACCGCTGTAGGATACCATGGCATTGTGTTTCGTCATATCTGTAACCTTGATGCAGAGGTCGCAGCTGCGCTGATCAATGTATAAAGTTCCGGCCTGGAAGATGCCCTTGGTACCGGCATGGTAGAAATCAAAAAAAGTGACGAAGTTTTTCAGGACGGTAAACAAATCGCGGTAATACCGCACGAGTTTATCGACCAGGATGATCCCGTTTGCCTCACTTTCAAGGGCCTTATCCTGTGCGATGAGCGCCTGTAGGCGGCCCGCATAATCCTGAAAAAGCATTTCACGCACCCGGGCAATGCCGAGGCTGTCGGTCTGCCCTCCTTCTTTTCCGTCTTTCCAGCGCTGATACGCGGCAAAGGTGGTACCGATGCTGTTCCATTCATTTTCGGTAAGGGTTTCGCGTTTCGCGAACAATACATCTGCGATTGTTTTTTTGAAACCTGCCAGGGTTTTTTCCCAGGCGGGATTTATTCCGTTTACCAGGGGCAAGACATTGTTGGCTTCAATTTTTGCGATGGGATAGGTTGCAATTTCGTCCAGACAGGCCGAAAGATCTTTTGCGGTAATGCTTTCGACACGCGATGCCTGCAGGTTTAGCATGGCTGCAGAAGCCGGATCAAAGGCAGCGAGCTGACAACGGATGAAAAAATCGTCCACCTTTGCTTTCAATGCCAGGTAGAGCTGCAGGGCCGTTTCAGTTTCTTCGCCAAAAGGCAGGATGCTGGCACGGTCGAGTTCTATGCGGTCATACCACGACTGATACGCTACGCACTGATCACCAAAGTTTTTTAAGAGGGTTTCGTCAATTCCATCTTTTCCGCTACGGTCGGGAACAGATCCAACACATTTCATGATATCGTTGAGGGCGATAACCAGATCGGGGTCTTGGGGGGTATCTGCGGTAATCACCCCGTCGCCGTTGAACCGGGAGGCAGCAAAAATCCTGGCCGTGTCCGAAGTCTCCTCAGCGGTAATTACGGTGTTATCCTCCAGGCCCAGGTTTTTGAGTATGATCGTGGCCGACCCGAGCAGGGTTTTTCCTGTTTCGCATTCAACATTGATGGCCGAGAGGGGAAGTGCGCCTTCCTGTTTCAATAAATCATCCGGATTTTTTAGCACCGACAGGATCCAGGTTACTGCCGCGATCACCTCGGGAACCCTGATTTGCCCGTCGTTGTCGCTGTCTATCAACTCAAGCGTGCGCTGATCGATTTCGAGACCATGAACCGGGCAGCTTAGGGCAGTCCACAACTTTGGGTCGAGTGATGGAAGGTTAACCAGGTCATCGCCCGATTCGAGATGTACCCGCTTCACTCCTCCAATGGTCGAAAAATTCCAGATATGACATTTCTCATACGCTGAATTATTGGGTACTGCCATAGCTATGAATATTAGATGTATCGGTTCTCAGGAATTGGCATAGGGGGCCATGAAAAAAACGGGTTTTGTGTTCAGGGCCCGAATCGCAAAAATATTTAAAAAACCGGGCGTTGGTGAGTATTTTGGGCCAATATTTACACAGATCTGTTATTTTCCTGCCAACGGCCAGATACAGGTTCCCGGGGGTACGCAGAGGATGGAACAGGGATCAGACGCTGACACCGGTTTTCACGATGCCTGTGAGCAAGAATTTTGAAAACAGCAAAGCGATGAGGATGGCTGTGACCCCTGAGGCTAGAATGGTGGTTGGGGTACTGATGACATTTGAAACAGATCCAATCAGCAAACCTCCCAGGGGAAGCATCCCGAAGTAGGCCATGGCAAAACAACTGATAATACGTCCTTTCATTTCGGGCGAAACGGTTGTTTGTATAATGGTATTACAGATGGTGGTTTGCGACATCATTCCAAACCCCGAAATCATTGCAAAAAACAAGGCCAGGGGCAGGATTGTGGTATGTGAAAACAGACAGAGACCGGATCCAAAAATCAAGGTATTGACAAAAAGGATCTTTTTAAGATTTGCTCCGGTCTTGAGCGATGCCAGGTAAATGGTGCCGCCGATTGCGCCCAGTCCGATAAAACTGTTGAGATAACCGAATGTGGACGCATTTCCCTTGAAAATTTCTTTGGCATATACCGGAAGCAGTGTTGTGAATGGCAATACCAGCAAGCTCATACAGCCCAGCAACAGAATAATAAGACCAATGGCCGGGGTATGTTTTAAATAGATCAGTCCTTCGCGGAGTTCGCCCATGGCCTGTTTTGAATGTGTCTGGGGGTTTTGTTTCGGAAGACGCATGAGGAGCAGACATACAATAACCGTTACAAAGCTTATGGCATTGAGCAAAAAGCAAGTGCCTGCACCAAGTTTTTCGAGGACAATGCCGGCTATGGCAGGCCCGATGAGCCGCGCCAGGTTTACCATGGATGAATTCAAGGCAATGGCGTTCGGCAGGTCTTCTTTTTTACCAACCAGGTCGTGTATCAGCGATTGCCGTGCCGGCACATCAAAGGCATTGATGACACCCAGGAGTATGCTGATGCCCATGATTTCGGCAACGGTATACTGATTGAAGAAAACAAGGAGCGTGAGCAATACTGCCTGCACCATGGATGCTAGCTGCGTAAAGAGCAGTACCCGGTAACGGTCATACCGGTCGGCCACGACCCCGCCGAACAGCGACAACACAAAGGAGGGGAATTGGGTGGCAAAAGCCGTTAATCCCAGCATGAAGGTGGAATGGGTCTGGACATAGATCACCCAATACACCGCGGTGCGCTGCATCCAGGTGCCGATAAGCGATACGCTCTGCCCTATAAAGTATAAACGGTAATTGCGGCTGCCGAATGCTTTAAACGTTGTGATGCTCATTGTAGGTTCCGGTTCCGGTCAGCTCTGTGTCTGATCTCACGTAAATCAGGTCCTGAGACTCTGCTTACCCATGATGCCGGCAGTGTTTCCGGTTTCACCTGTTTGCAAAGCCCCTTTGTTCAGAAAGGATGCAGGCATACGCGGGGAAGAAGAGCACGCCATGGTTTTCAGAACCCAGGGAACCAGCTGGTAAGGTTACCGGCAAATGTAAGCAACATTCTGTGCCCAGGGTGGCTGGCACAGAAAACGGGGGTTTTAGGAAGAGGGAGGGCAGCCCTCATTCTGCCAGGTATTTGCGTATATAATCGGCTACGCGGCTTTTGTTGGTTTTCATGAAATCGGTAAACTGCCCGTACTCGTCCTGGTGGAACATCGAAACAAACACATAACAATCAAGATATCCCTCTCCCATCATCTTCTTTGCGAATGCAAATTCTTCGGGGAGTTCCTTCCCTGAGGTCAGGAGTTTTTCCCAGCAATACACCTCAAGGTATTTTTGTTTTGTGACAGTATTTGGCATTAAGATTCCGTCCTTGCCGCAAAAAGCCTGTACATCCTCTTTTGCGGTTCGGTATGCTTTCCATTGTTTTCCTGTGCCTTCCTGTTTCGAACACGTGTTCAGATCGAAGTCACGAGGCATCCAGTGCATGTTGAGTTTTTTACCTTCCCGTTTCAGGAGATCATCGTATTTGGCAAACATACTTACATCCGGATAAATACAGATGGCTTCGATGCAAACGCCCTTTGCCTCCTCATTCTTTTTTTCATAGGCAAGTGCGTCCACCAGATATTTTTTTGGTTCAAGCAGATCGGGGCAACGGGCGATGCCTTTTCTGAAATAGAACAAGGCGCTGTCCATTTTTTCCAGATACCAGTATGAATCGCCCAGGTAGATATTCGCTTTGTAATAATCTGGGTAGGCTTTGAGTGCATTGCGGTACAGACAGATTGCATCGGTATATTTTTTGTGGCTAAACGAATCTTCGGCGGCCGAAAAATACTGTTTTGCTTCTTTGGGGACCACTGAATCAGGCTGATAATCGACCAGATAATTTCTGAGGTCCTGTGAAGCATAGGGGCTTTTTGCTCTTTTAGTTCCTTCCAGGGCGGCAGCAATTAGTTCTTTCACCGCCTGCTCATAGGGCATTTCTTTAACGTTGAACAATGTTAGGCTGAGTTGTAGCGTTCCGTCTGCTGAACGTTTCACCCGGCTTTGATGCATCTCCATGACCAGGTCCCAGTCTTCGTCTTTGCCGCTTTTTTTGGCTATCCCCGTCATCATTGTAATTCCTTCGGCATAATTTGCCGTCGTTGAACAGGGAGATGGCTTTTTTTGTTTCCGCTTGCTGGGAAAAGCCGCTTACCTGCAGGGCAAGCAGGAACAGACTTAGGAGGTATGTCTTTTTCATAGATATCAGGTTGTCTGGGTATACAATATCAAAGCAGGGATGATCAAAAGTAACAAATCTTCGTTCGGAGGAGGTCGGGAATGAGTGGATTGAGGGTTTGGATGAGCGGATGGCTGTAGATGACCCTTTTGGGGTAGGCGGGGAGTTCTTCCCGGTTCGGGTTTTACCCCGGTCTTCACCCTACACCCTGCTACCCCGAAAGGATGGGTTCAGCCACAAAAGCGATCGGCAGAGAAAGAGAATCAGCCTAAAAAGCGTAACTATGTTCTTTCCATGCTTCTTAAGCGCTGACTCATGAAAAACAACAACGGCCTTGTTTTCTTCCTTTTCTTTCTCGGAATCCCCCTGCTTGCAGCCGGGATTATCGGGTTTATACTGAACCGGAACCTGGATCTTCACGGCATCCGTACCGAAGGCACGGTGGTGAAGATGAAACGGCGGAATAAATCGTCGACTACTTCTACGACCACCTATATACCGCTTATTTCATACCGCAGCAGCGATGGGAGGGAACATACGTTCGAATCGAATGTGTTTTATGAAGATTCTGTCCATTATGCCAGAGGTGCGAAGCTTCCGATTCTCTACAACCCACAGGCCACCAACGAAGCTGAAATAGAGGGGAACCAGGGCGCCTGGATGGATCTTTTTGGAGGAGGTGGGTTAGGTCTGGTCATGTGTCTGGGGGCAATACATGTTTATAGAAAGGGTAAGAAAAAGAAAGCGGATAGCTGAATTTTTCCAACTGGATCTGCCCCGGTTCATCCCCTCCTCTGAATGCTGGCGGGGCTACGTGATTAATCTAATCATTCGCACAAATGGCCAGCCGTGCATCAGAACGGCTGCTCAGCTGCCATATCTTTCAAGCCTTTGCAGCCTGCAGTAAATGAAAGCCCCGATTTCTCCCCATACTCCCATCATGCTGTTCATGTCAGGCCGGTATATGGATAAGATCGGCGTTCTGCCTGATTTTTACGTCCCTTTTTTGATTATTTAAGAAGATGCCTTCTTTTCCGGTGTTTCTCGTAACGATAGAAGAAATCCGGGCAGCCCTTGGGTTTTGAGGCCAACCGATAAACGTATGAGTCTGTCGAATATTCGCTGAGGCCTGACTAACCGCCGTAGAAATACGGCCCCGGCAGCTCCAGGATAAGACGGTTGTTGTATTTAGTTGTAGCATGTACCATATAATATACATGCTTTAATGATTCGCGCGAGCTTGTAGACCGGGATGTCACATTGGTATATCTTTCTTGTCCAGACTGCTTTTATAAACAATCTTTGTACAGAGGCTAACCCGAAACAACAAACGACAAATCATTTTTGATCAAAGCAGGGCGGCATGCAGCTCCTCGCGAAAGAGAATTACAGACGGTTACGATTTTGGACACATCTTCATTTCCACCTTTAAATGAGAAGCCATGAAAACCATCAATGCCCAGTCAAAACAAGCAGGAACAAACCGCACCCCGGCCGACAAGCATAGTGAGGCCCCTCTTTCAATGAACAGGGGCCGAAAAGAAGTGCAGAACCTGGTACGCAATCTGTACAGCAAGGACCGCAACCTACAGATCGAATGCGTGCAGATTTTGTGTGAAATCGGGAAATTCGAGCCGCGTTTGATTTCTTCTTTCAGCAATGAATTTGTGTCGTTATTAGACAGTGATGATGATTTGCTCGTTGAGGCAGCAATGACAGGGCTTAGCATCATTGCGGCCATAAATCCCCGGAGCGTTTATCAGAGCATGTCAAGGATACTTGACAAAGCCGACCGGGGGACACGGCTTACAAAAGAATATACCCTGCAAATACTGTTGATCCTGGCTTCTGAAAACGGCTGCTCAGACAATGCCCAATTCTTTCTGCTCAGATTGCTTGCGTGTTGTAGCGCCGGTCAATTTCCTGTCTTTACTCACCAGATCGTTCCGGTTATTTCACAGCGTTACCTGCATGATTTCATCTCTGTCCTCTCCTCCCGGGTTCATGAACTAACCGAAAAACGTACGAAGCAAAAAATCGGGAAGCTCATCACAAAACTTTCTTTCTTACCCGTTTAACCCTCATTATTCATTCGGAATCGGCCTTCCTGCTCAAAAGGCTGACAACACATGCACCCAGCGGGAGAACCGCCCCGATAGATATCGGGACACACACAAGGCTTAACGCACGTTGCATTAGCCTGTTACACGGCTAATGCAAAATCCAGGTATAACGTTTATGACAGCAGGCATACGCCTGCCTTTTGGGCCGAATAGTGGCCGGGCGGTTACCTCTTGATTTTTTATTGATCCCTTAATTACAAAAAGAAGCATTACCATCCTGACGTGATAGAACGCAGATAATTTATACCTTTGCTGTACAGTCTGATTTATCTGTCGTGAAACGCATCCTCTCTGTTTTCCTCTTGCTTGCTTTTGTAACTGCCAATTTTAGTCAGTTTATCATAGTGATCCACTATGAACTGAACAAGACTCAAATTACGCAGGAATACTGCGTTAATAAAGACAAGCCCATGATGCATTGCTGCGGTAAATGTCACCTCACAAAGAAGCTTGCCGAAGACGATGCAAAGCAAAAGTCATCAACCGTTCCGAACCTCAAAAATGAAATCCTGTTGGATTTCCCCAGCCTGGCAACCACTATTTCATTCACCGTTACAGGCCGAAAAAATTTGACCTCTCCTTACCTCAGTTCGCTTCTTCCCGGAGTAAACGGTTCTGTTTTCCATCCCCCTTCTGTCTAAGCATTACTTCCATTCATTGGCCAAAATCTTCCTTTGCAGGAAAAGATCCGGTCATTCGCAGCTGCATACCGTGCATACGTCCTCTTTGGGAGTTGTATGACGCATCTGTGCAGTGCAAAAAAAACAGAAAAATTCATCCTTGTTCGGGGTTTACCCCCGACCTAATATACCTCACATGAAAAGAAACATAAGGGCTTTAACGGCATTCTTGCTGTTGCTCGTTCATTTTACCCGCGCACAATCGCTCAGCGGCACGGTCATAGATTCGGCAGGAGGCCAGCCTATACAAGGGGCGGTTGTTTATCTCCCCGAACTCAAGTTAGGGGCAACAACCGATTCAAAAGGCAGTTTTATTATGAATTCAATTCCCAACGGCACTTACGAAATGGAGGTGCAAATCCTGGGATATGCCACCCTGAATCAAAAGGTTACTATTAAAAACAATGAACCCTGCACGTGTAACTGCAAAATGTGCATCTCAAGCTTTTCGACCAGCGAGGTAATCATTACTGCGCTGGGTAATATTACCAATACCCAACGCTCACCGGTACCCGTAACCATCATTTCGCACCAGACCCTGCTGGAGAATACTTCGAGTACGGTCATTGATGCCATCGCGCTCCAGCCGGGCATAAGCATGACAACCGAAGGGGTTGGCACAACCAAGCCTGAGATTAACGGGTTGGGTTTTAACCGGGTGTTGGTGTTGTTGGATGGTGAGCGGCAGGAAGATTTCGAGTGGGGAGATGATCACGGCATCCTGATCGACCCTTATGCGGTACACAATGTCGAGATTATCAGGGGCCCGGCATCTCTTCAGTATGGAGCAAGCGCCGAGGCAGGGGTGATCAGTTTCAAATCCGAACCTTTTGCAGAAAGCGGAACCGTGCAAGGCAGTCTCCTCAGCGAGTATCAAACCAACAATGGCCTGATCGGAAATTCGGAAGACATAGGTGGAAATACGAACGGCCTGGTTTGGAATATCCGGGCAAGCAATGAAGAGGCGCACGATTATTCGAACTCCAAAGACGGGTATGTCTGGGGATCGGCCTGGAAACAGGAAAATGCACGCCTCACCCTGGGCGTCAACAAGTCCTGGGGCTATTCACGTTTATCGGTAAGCGCACTCTACAGACGCATACAGGTGCCTACCGGCAACCGCGACAGCGCCAGCGGGAAGTTTCTGTTTAATGTCCCCCTCAGTACCGGGCAAATTTACCCGACACGGGCTAATTTTCTGGCCTATGACCCAACTGCGGCAAGCGATAAGATCCTGGAAGAATACCAGACCTGGTGGCAAACCAGCATCAATGCGGGGAAAGGAAAAATCGGGATAGACATTGGGTACACCGAAAGCGTACACTATGATATAGACACCGGTTCTGTTGGCCGTGCAAATTTTGATGTACACGATATCCCATATTCGTTAAAATACCAGGTTACCGGCGAAAAAACGGGCATTCAGCTGACCACGGGCATCAACGGGACTTATGAATTTGAAAGCAATCTTGCCAGGGCGCCGGCGCCTTACATTGCTAATTATGAGATACCCAATTACACCGATTTTCAGTCGGGCGCTTACGCTATTTTACAAAAGGATTTTAAACGGCTTACCCTGAGCGGTGGGATACGGTATGACTGGAGTAACTTTATTGGTCAGGCCATGTACCTCACAAATCCCAACACACAAGAACAGGCACAGGCTTCTGCAACTACGCCAGGCGCCGTCTTGCAGTTTAACGGTTTCAACAATACCTACACCGGAGGATCGGGAAGTATCGGGGCATCTTATCAACTGCCTGGCACTGGTTACGTAAAACTTAATCTTGCAAAGAGTTACCGGGCGCCGGCCATCAATGAACTGACCAGCAACGGCCTGAACATTGGTTCCAATGCCTTTCAGTTAGGGAACATCAACCTCAAAGCCGAGGAAGGCTATCAGGCCGATCTTGCGTTTGGAAATAACGGCAAGAATGTAAGTTTTGAAGTCGACGGGTTTTACAACTACATCAACAACTTCATCTTTGCCGACCGGCTTTCGGCCAAAAGCGGAGGCGACTCTATACTCTTGGGCTTCCCTGCCTACCAATTCTTATCCAACGTAGCAATCATTGCCGGAGTTTCGGGGTATTTCAATATACATCCCGCCGATACCAAATGGCTTGAGCTCGACAACGGGTTTACCTATATCTATTCCTATCTCCCGAATCAAACAGACTCCACACGGCATATTCCCTGGACCCCGGCCCCTCGGCTTACCAGCGAGCTCAAGATAAAGTTTACCGACCGGGGGAATGCTGTTCTGAAAGGCGCCTACATCAAATTCGGTCTTGCAAAATACTGGGCACAAAACAATATTTACAGTGCACTTTATACCGAACTGCCTTCGGCCCCATACACCTTGTACAACGCAGGTATCGGGACTAATTTTGTAAACCCGGCAACAAAACGGGTGATCTGTTCGCTCTTTATCAATTGCACAAACCTCACTGATGTGGCCTATGCCGATCACCTGAACCTGGCACAATATTTCCTTGCCTACAACGGGCGTGGAGTAACCGTAACACAGCAAAATCAAGGTGTTTACAACATGGGCCGGAATATTGGCATCAAACTTATTTTCCCGATAGGCGGGCATAAAGCATCTGAAGTAAAAAGCTGAACGGGTATAAAAAATAAATTTGGTTACGGTTTAACCCGCATTATTCATTAGGAATTGGCCTTTTGAGCGCGAATGCCTGCTTCTAATACATAATGCGGGTTTATGGAGAAAGCGGGGTCTGTTAATCCTCGTCATCAAATTCGAGCTCGGCATCTTTTTCCCAAATTTCCATCTCGCAGGGTTTGCAGTTAAACTTGAGTTTATACTCCCGTTCACCGTGCGTTAAGGTCAGGGGTTCGACCAATTTTTCGCCCATGGTTGTTTTTTGGAAACGGGGGCATTTGCCCAGCTCGTATTTCACGCAGTATTTGGTGGTCATGACCCGTGCCTTTCCGGGGTCCCATTGCAGCTCAAAGGCTTTTTCTATTTCGGTTACCCCATGTCGTTTGTAGAACTGACGGGCCGATTGATTCGACACATTGTAGGTAAAATCAAGCTTGGAAACAGGGTAGGGATGATCTGTTTTTGTGATCTGAAATTCTTCGCGCTGGTAATCCCTGATCCGGATATCGATTAATTGCTCGAGCACAATTCTCCGTATTTCGTTTATCCGGGAGATCGGCAGAAACCAGTTTTTCGAAAACACAATTTCTGTATCTTCTACAATAAATGGGGTGTTTCCGGTCTTGCAAAGATTTTTTTTGATATTGGGCAAGGTCGATTCCTCGTTTTTTGCCAGTTCTTTTTCCGTTTCCAAAACCCAACGGCTTTCATGACCATCTTCATCCCTGGCAAAGAGTTCAAAACCCGCGGGTGTTTCGGTGAATTGCAGGGTTACACTTATTTTCCTCACAGTGCTGTCTTCGCGTTCTACCAGTTTATTGAATGAAGCATCGGAGTTTCTATAGATAACTGTCCCGGGTTTAATGGTCCTGAAGGTGTTGGGGACGACGAGGTTTGTGTGTACCGTGTTTATCTGCACTCCATCGGGTTCTCCGTTTTCATTGATAAAATAAAGCCCGTCGCCATTGTTCAGTTTCCCGGAATTTTCGATCACATAACCGGTTGCTTTTACTTCCAGCAGTTTCCCGATGATCTGGCCTTGCGATTTTGGGCTTTCCCAGGCCCCGATCTTTTCGGTGCGTTTGTTCACAAAATAATCGGTGTAGCCCCGGTTAAAGCTCCGGTCCATTTCGGGTTCAAAGTTATAATGCGTTTTTCCCGAAGAAGCCTGTTGGTAGGTATCGTTGTTTTCTAAGAAGGCATCCAGTTTTTTGCGGAGATAGGACGTGTTGTTTTTAACATAGACCATATCTTTCAGCCGACCTTCTATTTTAAAAGAAGTGATCCCGGCTTCAATCAGATTGGGCAGCTGGTCGCTCAAATCCAGGTCTTTGATAGACAGCAAATGGCTGTTGGCGAGGAGGGTTTTTCCGGTACCATCCGTAAGGTTATAGGGCAGACGGCAGTTTTGAGCACACGAGCCGCGGTTGGCGCTGCGTTCGCCGGCAGCAATACTCATATAGCAATTGCCGCTGAATGAAACACAGAGAGCGCCCGAAACAAAGAACTCAAGCTCCACATCGGTGGCAGCGCTTATTTCCTTGATCTGGTCTAAATTCAACTCCCTGGCCAATACAACCCGTTTCATACCGGCATCCTTCAAAAATTTAACATGCTTCGGGTCGCGGTTGTTGGCCTGGGTGCTGGCATGGATCACGATGGGGGGTAGATCCATTTCGAGTATGGCCATGTCCTGTACAATAAGGGCATCTACCCCGATGTCATACAATTGATGGATCAGTTTTTTGCAATCGGACAGTTCGTCGTCGTACAAAATGGTATTGATGACCACAAAAACCTGCGCTTTGAACAGGTGGGCATATTTAACCATTTCGGCAATGTCTTCAACCGAGTTGGTTGCGTTAGAGCGTGCCCCAAACTGCGGGGCCCCGATATACACCGCATCTGCACCGGCATTGATAGCAGCCATGCCCTGTACCAGGTTTTTGGCGGGAGAAAGGATTTCGATTTTCTTTTTCATACTCGGTGCAAAGCCCTGTTGTTGAGAGCAATGGGTACAAAGGTACTGATTTAGGGGCTTCCCCGCCCAGGTAGTCTGTTCTATAGCCCCAGGGAAATCGGTTCTGAACATATACCCGTTTGCGCATGGTTTCAAAGAATCTTGTTTTGCTGAGCAAACAGGGTGTATTGACGACGACTGTATTGAAAAGGAAGAAGCGTGAGGCTAACTTTACACTGTAATAGAAATGCGGCACATCGTATTTCCGTTGCAATGCGTTGTATTCCAGTTGTAACAAGACCTGGAAAGGTGTGTTTCAGTTGCATCTGTCCTGTTTCAGTTGCAATACCTTGTTTTTCAATTGAAGCACGTAGTATCTCTGAACTCACATTGCCACTCAAACTTGCAGCCATAGGAAACTCATGGAATGATCCTATCACAAATATCAATCATTCAAATCCGTTCAGTACTAATACTACAGCACAGAATATTTTTAATCTAGGTGCCAGTTGTACAGACAATATATGTAAGAGTGTCTGCTTAGATCTAAAGAGTGTCTGCTTAGATCTAAAGAGAGTCTGCTTAGATCTAAAGAGAGTCTGCTTGTATCTAAGGAGAGTCTGCTTGTATCTAAGGAGAGTCTGCTTGTATCTAAAGAGAGTCTGCTTGTATCTAAGGAGAGTCTGCTTGTATCTAAGGAGAGTCTGCTTGTATCTAAGGAGAGTCTGCTTGCATCTAAAGAGAGTCTGCTTAGATCTAAGGAGAGTCTGCTTAGATCTAAAGAGAGTCTGCTTGCATCTAAGGAGAGTCTGCTTGTATCTAAGGAGAGTCTGCTTGTATCTAAGGAGAGTCTGCTTGCATCTAAGGAGAGTCTGCTTGCATCTAAAGAGTGTCTTCTTGTCACTACTGTCCGATTAAACCAGGTTGATTTTCAACTGTATAGCGTTTTGTTCTTTGAAATCTTGTTCTAAGGGTCGATCCAAAAGCTCTCGCATCGGTGTTTTATCAAGCAAAGAATGTGACAAGATCCTTGAAAAAGTATGTTTTTCAATTGAAATACAACGGATTATCACTTTTAGATTTATTTTTCTGGTTATCAGTAGGTTGGCTAGCAAAGCCAACGAATTGGGGCTGGTTTACGAGCCCTAAATCTAAAAAAAGCATGCTGCGTTTTCCTGAAAACAAGCAAATTCGGGTTCTGTCCGGACCTTTTGACCCCAGAATGATGACGACTTTAAGCCCTTAATAGCTGCAAATTGGATTTTATAAGAGATACCGTGTCATCGTAACACTGACACGGGCCAATTTCAGGCTTCCGGTAAGCTTTTAGTCCCGGTGGCAACTCCTCAATACTATCAAGCCTTTGCAGTACGTTTCCAAAAAGGTTACAGAGAATGAATAATATTGCAAAATTTAAAAACATTAGATAGTAGGTTTCTATAGTTATCCTGTTTACACTTGCTTCATCCAACTAACAACATCCGTATGAGATTAAAACGTACCCCCCCCCCGGAAAATCCTTGCAGCAGCTCTAATCTTGTTTCTGTGGCTTTGGGGCGGTATGCAGGAGCCGGTATGTTGCTGCTGTTGCTTATACTCAATCATCCTGAAGTAAATGCTCAAAACAATTATTATACCCGTATGGCCGGAACCTGGGCGAATGCAACGACGGTTTGGAGCACGGCAAGCCATACCGGTGCAGCCTGTGCCTGTACGCCGGGCACAAGTCTGGGCGGGAGCAATACCGTAACGCTTTACAACTCGCTTACTTCGGCCGCTTCCTTATCAGCCATTTCGGGCAGCGCAAAAATAACCGTGCAATCGGGCGATACACTCACTATCACCACCCCAACCTTAACCATAGGCGGAAGCGGAAACATGGTGATCAATGCCGGAGGCGTAAAAATGCTTAACGGGGCCCTTGCCATGTCGGGCGGAACGGCCTTTATTAACAATGGTAAGACAATTATCAACGGTAATGTAACCCTCAGCGGCTCAGCCACGCTCATCAACAATGGTTCGTTTATTATCAATGGCACCTTAACCACCAGCGGTGGGGCCTCGGTAGGTGGAAGCGCTACCATCTATGTAAGCGGTGCGGTAAGCGGTCCGGGTACAACCACGGTTTCGGCCTTTCCAACCACCTGGGGTTTAACAGGCAATGCCATGACCAGCACCCATACCAATTTTCTGGGAACCACCGATACGGTAGGCATATCCATCCGTACCAACAATGCCGAAAAGATGCATTTCTTTAACAACGGCAGCATTTTGTTTGATACCTATACCGGCACCGGCAACGGGTTGTTGCTAACAGGCAGCACGGGTTTAATGACCCGGCTTAACTTTAGCGGTAATGCAACCGATGTGCTGATGGGCAATGGAACCTGGGGCCCTGCGGGCAACTCATCGGGTTGGACGCTTACCGGGGGTGTTGCAACCTCATCAAATTCGGTGGTTATCGGTTCTCCCATAGTGGGAAGCGCTTCCGCGAATATGAACGTATATGGTAAACTAACTACTACCGGAACCTTAACTGCCAATGCGTTGACTGTTGATTCGAACCTGGTGGTGAACGGAACCATTACCTCTGGAGGGGCAATAACAGCCCCCGATCTGAACATCGGGCAGGATATTGTTACTACCAACGCCCCGCATAAGAGTATGGGCATCCACTTTCTTTCAACCTTGCATGTGGCAAGCGGCCTTGTGGGAATAGGGACAATAGCTCCCGCATATCCGCTCGATGTAACCGGAGATATTCATACCACGGGCACTTTGCATGTAGACGGGAGTTTAAATGTTTCGCAACTAAATGTAAGTTCCGGCCTCACAACTCCATCTGTCACATCATCAGGCACGGTTGAAGGCGGGCAACTCATTGCCGACGGCAGCTTGTTAAGCAGCGGGAGAACAGAATCGAAAGGATTATTCACGGCCGATTCGGACGTGGTAGTGAACGGTAATATGACCTTGAGTCAGGGGTTAAAACTGGGCAAGGCGTTATCCTGTCCTACCCTTGTTTCGGGTTCGGTAAATGCCGATTCTGTTTCAGCAGGTGCGATGGCTGCCAGCAACATATTTGTAAGCGGATTACGACAAACCGGAGGCGTAACCCTGGCAACAGACCAAAATGGGTTTGGCCAGTTTTCGGCAACATCCGATTTGTATATACAAAGCCTGCCGGGCCAGAAACAAAACACCATACTCAATGCTAATTCCAGCGGAAATGTTGGCGTTGGTACGCTTTCTCCGCAATACAAAATGGATGTGGCAGGGCCGATACATACCAACAGTACCTTGCTGGTTGATTCGAACCTGGTTATTGGGGGCAATTTTGTGACCCAGGGAGGGTTGAATTTTGGAGGAAGCAAGACTATTGCCTACATTCCGGCTGGTGGAGGAAATCCGGAGATGTTTTTGTTTGGGGATAGTGCGAATGCAGCGAGAAGTAATTTAAGACATATGGTACCGGCTACTTTATTCTGTGGGTCAGCTAACTTGACAACAATTAATGGATTTAATGGAACCCTTGTTTGTGGAGGATATGATGCAGCGAATACCTTTCACCCCCTGACAATGGGCTTTGATGGTGCAAACGGAATGATTGAGTATGGAGGAAGTATGGTACTCGGCCCGGGAGGAAATACCTCTGGATTGTTGATCAATTACTCCTGCGGTAGAAGTGTTGCTATTTGTACCGGAAGCAGTGGCGGAAATGTATCACTCTGTACCGGATCAGGCGGTGGAAATGTCTTTCTTGGACCTACACACATTGGAACACAAATCCAGACAGCAGGAACGATCAATGCTGATGCCATTTTAACCGTATCGGGTAAAATGGTTGCTCAATCTTGTTATATCACAATGAATAACTGGGCAGATTATGTTTTTGCCGACACTTACAAAATTCCATCCTTGACAGAGGTTGAGGCCTACTATAAAAAGGAGCACCATTTGCCAAATGTTCCTTCTGAGAAAGACGTGAAGGAGACCGGAATTGATGTAGCTGCCATGGATGCTATTCTTCTCAAAAAAATTGAGGAGTTGACAATATACATGGTTGAGCAAAATAAGAAGATGAATGAAATGAAAGTGGAACAAGAGAAAAGAGAGGATCAACTCAATAAAGAAATTGCTGAATTGAGGAAACATCATTGAAATTGAGACTCCATTGTGCTAACTCAAACATCGCTATTTTTGCCTCCAGTATTTATCATAAAAACATTTGCAAATGAACACAAAGACTCTTTTTGCCAGGACAAGCATCCTGACGTTGTTACTGTTTTGTAATCCACTGTTTCAGATCGCGTTCGCTCAATCATGGTCTCCGCTGGGAGCCGGTATTGATAGCTCCGTCTACGCCCTGGCCTTTTCTGGCGATAATTTATACGCAGGGGGTACCTTTAGAATGGCGGGTGGCCAGTCGGCATCAAACATCGCAATGTGGAATGATACGGCTTGGTCGCCCCTGGGTTCAGGTGTGAATAGCGGAGTATTTTCACTTTCACCCATTGGTTCAAAGCTCTATGTTGGAGGAAATTTTACGAATGCGGGTGGAACGGCCGTGAATTATATAGCTGGATGGAATGGCACAACATGGTCAACTGTCGGTACGGGCCTCAACTCGTATGTCAATTGCAGTGCCGTTATCGGAACAGATTTATACGTGGCCGGTAATTTTACGATGGCCGGAGGTGCATCTGCCAACTATATTGCTAAATGGGATGGTACGAATTGGAGCTCCCTCGGGTCAGGATTGGATTCAGCAGTTAATGTCATTACGGTGTCTGGCACCAATGTATATGCAGGCGGACATTTCACAACTGCAGGAGGTGTGCCTGTTAATAATGTAGCTAAGTGGGATGGGACTTCATGGAGCGCATTGGGCAAAGGTGTCAATGGAGCCGTAGAAACGTTGACGATGGTTGGTTCGGATTTATATGTTGGAGGCATCTTTGACACAGCGGGCACAATCTATGCAGACTGGATTGCCAAATGGGACGGATCAGTTTGGTCTCCACTCGGTCAAGGAGTGAATTACGTGCCCCTGGCCCTTGTAGCTGATAGCACCTCACTCTGCGTAGGTGGCGCATTTACCTATGCTGGTGGAAGTCCGGCAAATTATATTGCCGGTTGGAATGGCACCTCATGGTCGACGTTAGGATCTGGAATGGCTGGAACAACTTGTGGGCCACTCACTGCACCAGTTGTTGAAGCTTTAGCAGTTCATGGCAAGGATCTCTATGCCGCTTGTAACTTCACTTCAGCAGGAGGTGTGCCAACTATCAATATTGCAAAATGGTCGGGAACTCCGTCCGGAATCGAAGAAAACACCCGCACCACCGGCCTCACAATTTCTCCAAACCCCAACAACGGTATTTTTCAAATAGCACTGAAAGGCACAACGGGCCAGCAAACCGAAATAGCCGTGTTTGATTTGGTTGGAAAACAGGTTTATACCGAAACCCAGACCAATAGCGGACATGGCGCACTAACAAGAAATATTGATTTGAGCGCTTGCCCTAAGGGGATGTATTTTGTGAGGGTAAGGGATGGGGGAGATGTGAATACCTGTAAGATTGTTGTTCAATAATAGCAGAGGCGGGCTTTTTCTACAAAAGCATTTTGGCAAAACTTTCAATTTATTTACGGTATTCATTTTTTGAAATAACCCTTATCCTTACAGCATGAGAACTAAAATTATTATTGGGGTGTTTCTGCTTTTTTCAGAGATGATGGTTGGGCAAACATTTAGGAAGGCGTTTGATGCCTATGATAATGGCCCCGGAATTAATAGTGCGTTTTCTGGGCAGGGTCAGTCTATGTACTCAAATACCGATATTTGGCTTTCTGGACCTGGTCCTGGCTATCTCGTAGGATATCTTAATATGTATAAATCAACCAAAGACTTAAAATATATTGAACGGTTTGCAATTCAAGCGAAAAGATTTATGGACCGTAGAGATGATAATCTCCCAAATATTTGTGCAGACCCTGGTGCAACTGAATTTGGTTATCCTTACAAAGCGAATCTACTAAATGGGTGTTCATCAACAGGCACGAATGCGTTGAGGCAGTGGAATTTGCTAAATGGAACAAGTAAAAGCTGGTGCCATAATTCGAAAGATGGATTTTGTTTTGAAACTGAACATGAGCTAGCGCAGGATGCAAACATTTTATACCCACTGGTTCTTTTCATCTATGCCATGACAAATGACCCTGATTTTATTGGGATAACAACCTTGCCCCTTCCCTCGGAAGTTTCAACTGCTGATCCAAGCACATTAGGAAATTATGGTGATCTAGCATACTGGCTTTCTTTTAAGTGTTGCGAAACCGTTGATTGGTGGAATGAAATTCCACGTTTTAATAACAATGTTAATGTACCGATCGGCACATTAAACCCTACGAACCAACAGGGGCTTTCCGGAGCCACGGTTACCGCTGACGGATATATAAACGATGATGAGAGCTCGGCAAATACCTTTGGGCAGGTAAATATGCAGGCAAGCATGGGCTCTGTCCTCATTTTACTTGACGAAATATTCGACGCTCAAGGAGTTTATGCGGCGCGTGGCCCTGGCTATTATGCAAGTCAACTTGATGGGGTTGCAAGATTTCTCAAGAGTCAAATAATTGCAAACCCTTGTTTTCCTTATTGCCTTTTTTGGTCATCAGATTATAATCCCGGTCAATTTGCTGAGGACGATAGTCATGCGCAAGCAACGTTTAGGTTTGCCTACCTTTGCAATAAATTTGCTTTACCAAATGGTACATCAGCTTATTTTAATAGCACATGGATTCATCAATTCGCAATGACTTTCGCCACTCGTATCTATGAAGGCCCTCTGTCTTTCAGCCGAGGTATTGCAGGAGCCGATCCCTGTGGTGTTGATGGATTGGACACTGATGTTTCATCGGATATCGTATCTCCAATAATTGGTGGTTATACTTATTACACTGAATTTAATCCCTATATCTATGGCATTATATCCGATTGTTATGCCTACAACTCACTATATTCGCCAACTTACAAACCTACGAACGACCCAAGTATTGAAGGATACTCGCAACTTACTTTAGCCGAAAATGGCCCCAATTTATTTGGTTACACTTACATTAATATTTTCAACCCCATTTCGGTTTGGCCTGGGGCATCTCAACACTGGGCTGCGGTTTCAGGCGGAGATTTTCTTGGAAATCAGAACTATGAAGTGGCAACAGCGAATATATATAACAATACAATAGGCATATCAGCAGTTGATCCAATATCCCACATGCAAACTCCCGTAGTTTCAGGAAGTACAGTTTTGGCAAATCCGGTAAAATTTATGGCATCAGGAAAATTTCTCGGTGTTGCTGGAGGGCCTGATGCCCTGATCGCGATTGATGCTAATGGAGGAATTGATATAATGCAACAGATCGGCTCTTCTATTTCTTCAATTCAGAATACAGGAGCTCCATATCAGGCTAATTTTACTGTCGCCGCTGTGGCAGCTGGGAAGTTTGAACCTTCTAACCCAGCTGATGAACTGCTTTTATTAAATCAGAATGGCCAGTTTAATCTTTTAAAATATCTGCCGAATGCCCCTCCCGGATCTGCTGACTTTATGCTGGTAAGCACTAATCTATCTGTCCCGTTATATCAAATTGGTGGCATGACTGCTGGTCACTTCGACAACACTGGTGCATTGGAGTTAGCAATCACGGACCAAACAGGTGTGTTAAATATTTATGGCATCAATCCTGGAGTAACATCAATCTCTCTTTTATACTCATATGTAGTTCCTCAACCTGTTGGCTTACAGGTTCAGTGGGATGGTATCACCAGTGGCGACTTTCTAGGCTTAGGTTATGATCAGGTATTTGCACATAGTGGATATGATGGACAGTTTCTCCTTTATCAAGTTGATCAAAATCTATCAAAAATTACGCTGGCAGGCTGGCAGGCTTTTCCCGATGGTAACAATATGCCAAACGGTCAAACATATGTTACAGGTCCGGGGTCAACAAGCTCACTTAATGACTTCACTGCTGCTCAGAAATGGCAAAATGGTTTGATGGCTTGTTTAAAGAAATGCCCTGGCACGGGCAATGCTGCATTAGTGACGCTTAGAAACAGTGATGGTCAGGCAACCATCTACGACATGGAAGGCAACTGCCAGGGACTATCTGTGAGCAACAACTACTTTTATGACGAAACATTCCCAGCAAATAATCCTGTTTCTCTCAGCCCTACGCCACCGCCATCGTATACCGGAATGTCGCCTACAAGTAATCAACTAACCGGAGATAATAGCGATTACCCTTTAGATTATCACGTGGCCAGGAATCTCACCGCTTCAAATGACCTTGTTTATCCAAATACAAATGTTAATTTTATTGCCGGTAATGAAGTGGCAATGACTGGCGAGATGGGTATTATGAGTGGTTCAAACTTTACGGCCCGTATTGATCACCTTCTTTCATGTAATCCAGACATTGTGATTCCTAAATCAAAGACAAATCATCCGGGCCAAATGCAAACAGTACTTAATCCTCCCTTTCAGTCTGGGCATGGCAATCAACTTGCAGTTGAACCTAACCCCAGCACGAGTTTATTTGTTGCGCATACAACAGATGGTAGCACCGGGCAACTTTATTTATATGACATGCGTGGAAAACTGGTTTATTCGAACGGTGATTATTCACTGAGTACCTGGAATCTTGATTTGAACTCCTATCCTGAAGGAATTTATTATATTAAGGTAATTTCAAATAAGGGATCAGTCCTTACCCAAAAGGTTATACATCAATAGTGCGTCGCTTTGGAAATGAGTAGTATTAATTGTAATAGGTATGGCTGCTGACGTAATTGGGGACGAATCTATTTGTAAATACCTGCTAAATCATCACAAGAAAAGCATAATGAGAATGAAACCGTGTAAAATTGAAAAGTATAGGATTTTGTTTTTCGTCATTTTCCTTTCAATTTCATTAAGCTATTCCCAGGATTCCATTCGCAGGAAAAAACTGTTTGTTGGTCGCCTTAATTCACTGGATCTCTCCTCTGCTATCCTCAGCCAGCCACTGGTTTCGGGGCAGTACAAGCTTCAGCCTAAGACCTCAGCAACATCAGGGCTCGATATTCTGTATCAGATAAACACGCACTTTAGCATCAGTTTCGGTGTACAAATAAGCAACAAAGATGGAATGACGTTGTACCCGGACTTTAGTCCCGGAGGATACCCGTCAAACCAAAACGTATGGTTCAGACATGAGCTAATTTATTTAGACCTGCCCCTTAAATTGAATTATTATTTTTCGAATAAAAAGGTAAGACCCTATCTTTCCGTTGGCATATCGCCAAGCCTCTACCTTTATGAGGGCGAAACTCAGGAGGTGTCGCCTGATCAATATTTCCTCGGGGTTGTAACGCCGCCTAGTCCAGCCCTGTCTGGTATTTATAATCCCTTTAATCCTTTTAATACGCAGGGACAAATCGGAGCAGGGGTGGATGCAAACAAAAGAGCGTGGTATAAATTGCGTCTTGAAGCCGTATTCCGTTGTTCATTTGCATCAAATAATGCAGCGTTGAATCCTAATTATGCATTTAACTATTACTACACCTACGCAGGGCGTCTCTACTCATTTGGCCTGGCGTTGAGTTGCCTTTTTGGCATTTAGGATGATTAGCGCTAAATAGAATATTTGGTATATGTAAACTCGAAAATGGACAGGGTGATGCTCCTGAATTTTATCCTATGAATCATTGGTGTCCGACTAAAATAATCGAAAAACACCTCTGTTAATACATTGAATTTGAAAAACAAAGAGAAGTTCCTGAAATAGGTTCTCCCCTTTTAGTTACGTTTGAGTTGCAAGACCTAAACAGTAGTGTATCATTAACCAAAGCTGATTTTTAGCTGATTAGCATTATTATGAGTAGTTTCAAACTTTACGGCCCGTATTGATCACCTTCTTTCATGTAATCCAGACGTTGTGATTCCTAAATCAAAGACAAGTCGCGGAACACCAAATCAGCCAGTCATTACGTCCACAAGTCAACCAAATCATTCAACTCAACTTCTTGTTCAGCCGAACCCAAACACAGGTCTATTTATTGCCAGCACAGTCGATGGGACGACCGGTCAGTTATTTTTGTACGATACGCGTAGTAAACTGGTATATTCGAATGATGATTATTCATTGAATACATGGAATCTTGACATGAGTACATTTCCAGAGGGAATTTATTATCTAAAAGTTATTTCTCGAAAGGGTAGTGTGTTCACACAAAAGGTGATCCTGCGATAATGTTTTTATTAAATTACAGAAGTTTGATGCTCTGGTTGAGGTTTTCTGACTGTATTGTCCACTTGTGCTGGCCAGGGAATTGCTATTTAAATTAACGCCCAATATTCAATAACTTGATCCAGGCGAACCATACCCCTGTCTAGGTTTAATATCAAAAAGAACATCTATTGAGACTGAATAAACCCCACAGGCTTGATGGATTAAATAGGTATAATAAATTCCAGGTTTAAAAATTAGCTTTCTGATTTTAATAATTTTTCCAATACCAATTTGGAGGGGGAATTCGATGATGTGTAATTTCACTGTTGTGTCTCTCTGCCCTGTTCCAGATTCGCTACCATGTGTTCCCATGTCAGCATCATTCCATATCCCGATTTCAGCCTGGTTTGTATGTTGACTAACTTTCACAAAGTCTAAGCCCGCATGAACTCCCAGTGATAAAAAATATGATCTATAACTTGGCTGGATGCTGTATCCCAGAAACCAGATAAATTGTCTGTACTTAGCAGTAACTGAATCATTATAGGTGCCGGAATTAAAAAATGCACCTTGGCCACACACTCCATTGTATTTAACCTGTAATGTGTAAGTTCCTGAACACTGCATCAAGCCAAACTCAATCAAATGCTCGAATATTAGCGGTTTCTTTTTTTCTCCGACAATCGAAATTCCGAATCTAAAGACAGGAGAAACGAAAAAATTGGACTGAAAATAATTTCGCTGTGTGATTTTGCTTACCGCTATGGGAGAGCCAGTTATTATATAGGGTTTGTTATTCAAGATGCTGACAGGTGAGTATGTATCTGAGAATAACTTCTGAGTATAGGCATTAGAATAATACTGGGCTATTCCCAAGCCTGGCGACAAACAAAAACGAATGGACATTTCTGCTCTTATAGAAGTCGTATCTGTCAGCGATTGCGAAAAATACGTAATGGGAAATAGTACTAGCATCAACCAGAAAAGAGGCATCTTCATAGCGTAAAATTAGTAAAATTTCACATTCTTTTATTCTGCGATTGGACAAAATTGCTACTGCTGAGCGTTGGCATTTCTTCCCCTTTTTTTAGGTAATGTGTTTATTATTCAAATTAGATAGCTCGGATAAAAGGGGGGAGTTGAGGTCTCTATACTT
>JABDAO010000027.1:0-11469 GCA_013289095.1 Bacteroidota bacterium
GCTGGAAAAACAGATTTATGCCAAACGAGAAAAGCCTTCAGGGCCCTTTCCAACGAGAAGCAGGAGTTTCAACGAATTTAAGGATAAAATGAAGACATTCAGCTAATCCGCTCTGAATCAAATTACTGAAAGTCGCGTTACTACTTAAATTTTCCTTTTAACGCGGCCAGTTTAAGCGAAAGATCAGATTCGGTATTCGCCGGAGCAGCTGTTTTGTAGTTCTCGGTTCCGCCTCTGGAAACGCCTCCGATATCGGGATTTTGTTTCATAGAGAGGGCAATGCGTTTGCGTTTGGCATCTACCTCAGTGACTGTAACCAACACCTGTTGCTGAACTTTTACCACCTTGTTTGGGTCATCCACAAAAGAATCAGCCAACTGACTGATATGCACCAACCCATCCTGATGAACCCCGATGTCGACAAAGGCACCGAAATTGGTGACATTGGTAATGATTCCGGGAAGCTTCATACCTGGCCGCAAATCGCCGATGGCGTTCACCCCTTCTTCAAAGACAAAAGCCTCGAAACTTTTTCGAGGGTCGCGACCTGGTTTATCCAGTTCCTTCAGGATATCATTCAACGTCGGAAGACCAATCTTATCGCTCACATATTTCTGAAGCACAATTTTCCGACGGAGCTCTTTATCTGCCATGAGGTCTTCCAGTTTGCAGTTCAGGTCCTGGGTCATCCGTTCAACAATGTGGTAGCTTTCGGGGTGTACAGCGCTTTTGTCAAGGGGGTTCGACCCATTGCTGATGCGCAAGAAACCGGCGCTTTGTTCAAATACTTTTTCGCCCATCCGGGGAACATGCAGAAGATCTTTCCGTGTTTTAAACGGGCCGTTTTTATTGCGGTAATCAATGATATTTTGTGCCACGGCAGCGCCAACACCAGACACATAGGTGAGCAGTTGCTTGCTTGCCGTATTAAGCTCCACTCCTACCCCGTTCACACAACTTTCAACGACCTCGTCGAGTTTCTTTTTCAGGTTATTTTGGTCTACATCATGTTGGTATTGCCCAACACCAATAGCCTTGGGGTCGATCTTCACCAGCTCGGCCAGCGGGTCGCAAAGCCTTCGTCCGATAGAAACAGATCCACGAACGGTTACATCTTCGTCCGGAAATTCATCCCTGGCAGCCTCCGAAGCAGAATAGACAGAAGCCCCGCTCTCGTTGACCATAATTACGGAAATATCTTTCGGCAAGGTCTTGAGCGATCTCACAAATGTTTCGGTTTCTCTTCCTGCTGTTCCATTGCCGATTGCAATCGATTCAACATTGTATTTCATACAGAGCGCCAGGAGAACAGATTCTGATTCGCGCATCTGACGCTGGGGTTCATGCGGGTATATAACCGTATGCTCCAGCAACTTGCCTTGTTTGTCTAAGACAACCAGCTTACAGCCCGAGCGAAACCCGGGGTCAAGCGCGAGCACAATCTTTTGACCAAGCGGGGCTGAAAGAAGCAGTTCCCGCAGGTTGTCGGCAAATACCTGGATAGCCTTTTCTTCTGCCACCTGCTTCGTGACAAGACGCATTTCGGTTTCAATAGACACCTGCATCATCCGGGAGTAACTATCTTCGGCTGCCAGTCTGACCTGCTCAGAAGCGCCGTTTGCGCTTTTCACGAACAGCTGAGTAAGTATCCCAAATGCATCTTGCTCGGGTGGAGCAATATCAATACTTAAAAAATCTTCTTTCTCTCCCCTCCGCATAGCGAGCAAACGGTGTGATGGACAAGACATCAGTGGTTCTTCCCATTCAAAATAGTCTTTAAACTTGGCAGCCTCTTCTTCTTTACCCCCCATGATGCGCGAACGGATAACCGCTTTATTCCTGAACAACTGTCTGATTTTATCCCGGGCCTCGGTGTTCTCGTTGATCCATTCGGCCATTATATCCCGAGCGCCTTCCAGCGCCTCCTCGGCATCGTGCACTTCTTTTGAGGCATCAAGGTATTTAGCTACCTCAGCCGAAACATCAAACCTGGTCTGAGCAAAGAGCAACTGTGCCAGGGGCTCAAGACCCTTTTCACGTGCAATGGTGGCACGCGTACGGCGTTTGGGTTTGAACGGCAGGTATAAATCTTCCAGACGGCTCATGGTCTGGGCCTCCAGTATCTTTTCTTCCAGTTCGGGAGTCAGTTTTTCCTGCAGACGGATCGATTTGAGAATCGCTTCACGGCGCAGGTCCAGTGTGCGAAGGCGCTCTACCTCATCACGGATGTTCGCAATGAATACTTCATCGAGGCTCCCGGTCATTTCTTTGCGGTAACGGGAGATGAATGGAATGGTTCCTCCTTCGTCGAGGAGCGCTATGGTTGCAATAACTTGCTTATCAGTGATGCCCAGTTGGGCTGCAATACGTCGGGCATATTTAAGTTCTGACATCGGGTTTCGGTTTGAACAAAAATACGCTTTCGTTAGTGCTCCCAGAGAGGTACTTACGAACAACTCTTGATAAATTTAACAATAAATATTCGATTCTTTTTGTATGAAATTTGGGGTCAATGTCAAAAGCTGGGGGGGGAGCAGAGATCGAATGACTGCTGCCTGTTGGTCCAGCCAGTGGGTGCAGAGACACGTTTCCGTTTTTCAGTTTGTCTTCTGAAGGGGTGATTCACCCTTTATACAGCGCTAAACAGTCTTTATCACATTCTATACACACTTTATCACATTCTATTCAGTCTTTATACCAAGCATTACAGTTTCCAGACACTTCTATACACCCTTTATCGGCTGCAGGAGAGTTTTCTTCCATTTGAAGGCTCATCCCGGGAGCCATCGGGGCTTTAAAATGACTAAGAAAGGGTCTAAAACGGGTTACTTCCCAAAAAACGACTTTGACCCGAAATTTTCGGCGATTTAGTGGGATATTCTGCCACAGTAAGGTAAATGAGGTACCGGCAAGGTGGTTGAGGGAAAGGAAAAAGGGTGAACCGCCAAGCGCTATTTTGTGGCGCTGCTTGGTTCAGGGCTAAGCGAATGAAACCACTCCAGGGTGTGTTTCAATCCTTCTTTTAGGGAGACAGCAGGGAAATATCCAAACGAGGAGGCTGCTTTGCTGATGTCAGCAAGCGAATCACGGACATCACCTGCCCTGTCGGGCCTATGAAAGGCTTGAACCTTGCTTCCACAGAGCTCCTTCAGGATATAGATAAGCTCGTTGAGAGAAACGCGCTGACCGTACGCAATGTTGAACACATCGCCCTGCAAGTTTACGCCTTCAGCAAACATGGCCCTGATATTCGCCTGAACCGCATTTTCGACGAACGTAAAATCACGGGTCTGCTCTCCATCTCCATTGATGCTGGGTGATTGATTTTTCAAAAGCGATTGGATGAATAGCGGAATCGCGGCGGCATACGCTCCTTTCGGATTCTGACGGGGGCCGAAAATATTGAAATAGCGGAGTCCTAAAATCTCCATGCCGTAAGTTTTGGCAAAGATTTCGGCATACAATTCATTTCCCCGTTTTGAAACAGCATACGGAGATAATTGTTTGCCAATGTGCTCTTCCTTTTTCGGGAGATCGGCAATATCGCCATAGACAGAAGAAGAACTGGCATAGACCACACGTTTTACTTTGGCATCACGGGCAGCCAGCATCAGCTGGATAAAACCCGTTTCGTTGTTGATATGTGTAGCCAGGGGGTTTTCGATCGAACGGGGTACAGAGCCAAGGGCAGCCTGATGAAAAACAAAATCAACCCCCGTACAGGCTTTTAAACAGTCTGAAACATTCGTAATGTCACCTTTAACAAAACTGAAATTGGAGGCATGCAGAAAGGGGCGGATATTTTCTTCAAAACCGGTGGCCAGATTATCGAGCACAACCACCTTTCCAGCCCCATGGCGCATCAGGTATTCAACCAGATTCGACCCGATAAAGCCAGCTCCACCGGTAACGAGAAAACTCTTTTCAGAGATAGATGATGTATGGTATGGCTTTTCGTACACAAGATGGATGCTAACGTCGTTCGTACTGACCTTCGTAATATTTTTTATAATCACCGCTGGTCACGTTGTTCAACCAGCTTTCATTGGTCAAGTACCACTCCACGGTTTTCTCAAGTCCTTCTTCAAAACGCAGGGATGGCTTCCAGCCCAACTCCTGCTGAAGTTTTGATGAATCGATGGCGTACCGCAGATCATGCCCGGCCCTGTCGAGCACAAAATTGATAAGTTTTGCAGATTCGCCCTGGGCTCTCCCCAGTTTGCGATCCATGATTTCGCAGAGCAAACGGATCAGGTCTATATTCTTCCACTCGTTGTTGCCTCCGATATTATAGGTTTCCCCGTTCCTGCCTTTGTGAAAGATAACGTCAATCGCACGGGCGTGATCTTCAACAAAGAGCCAGTCGCGTACATTCTCTCCTTTGCCGTAGACCGGGATGGGTTTGTTGTTTTTGATGTTATGGATTGCCAGGGGAATAAGCTTTTCCGGAAAATGAAAAGAGCCGTAATTGTTGGAGCAATTGGAGATGACAGCAGGCAGCTTGTAGGTATCATAGTAGGCCCTGACAAAATGATCGGAACTGGCTTTTGATGCCGAGTAAGGGCTATGCGGATCGTAATTTGTCTCTTCGGTAAACAAACCCGTGTCGCCAAGCGACCCATAGACCTCATCGGTGCTCACATGGTAAAACCTGGAAGCAGAAAAGGCTGAATCCCCTTTCAACCAAAGTTGACGGGCAGCGTTCAGCAGGTTTACAGTGCCGACCACGTTGGTCATGACAAATTCCAGTGGGTTGGAGATGGAACGATCGACGTGCGATTCGGCGGCAAGATGAATAACGCCGTCAAACCTGCGTTGCTCAAACAGCTCATTTACGAAACCGGCATCTGTAATATCCCCTTTTACAAATTCATAATTCGGTTTGGCTTCTATGTCCCGCAGGTTTTCGAGGTTGCCGGCGTAGGTCAGTTTATCCAGGTTGATAATGCGGCACTCCGGATACTTGTTGACAAACAAGCGCACAACATGCGAACCAATAAATCCGGCTCCTCCTGTTATCAATATTTTTTTCATGGGCATCAGCTTCTTCGTGTTTTTAATTATTCAGGGCTCCTGGATAGCGAGGGTCAACCCGGTTACGCAGCCGAAAATACCGGCATCCCTTAAAGACTCCAGTAGGTCAGATCTTTAAACCGGCCCCGGTAAATGCCCTTCACATCAACCAGCACGCCTTTGGGCGAAAGTATTTTCTTGAAATATTTTTCATCCAGTCCAAGGTAGGCTTTGTGGTTGACTGCCACGATCACCCCATCATATCCTTTTCCGGCAACACTCAGACCGAAGCCGTACTCATGCCTGAGCTCATCCGACTCAGCATGCGGATCAACCACATCTACGGCAACCCCGTACGATTTCAATTCTTTGACAATATCAGCAACCTTGGAGTTACGCACATCGCTCACATCCTCCTTGAAGGTAGCGCCCATAATCAGCACTTTTGATTTGGAGATGTTTTTTCCGGCAGCGCTGATTTTTTTTACCAGGTTTTTTGCAACATAAAAGCCCATGCTGTCGTTGACATATCGGCCCGAATTAATAACACGGGCATGATACCCGAGCGATTCAGCCTTGTAGGTAAGGTAGTAGGGGTCAACGCCAATACAATGTCCGCCCACAAGCCCAGGAAAGAATTTCAGAAAATTCCATTTTGTACCTGCGGCTTCCAGCACGTCGTATGTATTGATTCCCATCCGGCTGAAGATAATGGAGAGTTCGTTCATCAGCGCGATGTTCACATCACGCTGCGTATTTTCAATTATTTTGGCGGCCTCGGCCACTTTTATGCTTGTTGCCCGGTGTACGCCAGGCTCCACAATTATTTCGTAGACTTTCGAAATCACATCGAGCGACTCCGCGTCGCAACCAGAAACCACTTTCAGTATTTTTGTAATGGTATGCTCCTTATCGCCAGGGTTAATGCGTTCGGGCGAATAGCCTGCCTTAAAGTCTTGCCTAAATTTGAGGCCAGAGCACTGCTCCAGAACAGGTATACAATCTTCTTCCGTACAGCCCGGGTAAACGGTTGACTCATATACAATGTAATCTCCTTTTTTCAAGACTTTCCCGACGGTGGTAGAGGCGCCTATCAATGGTTTGAGGTCGGGCAAATTGTGTTCATCAATGGGGGTTGGCACAGCGATGATGAAAAAATTGGCTTTTTTCAAGTCTTCCAGAGAGGCGGTGAACGTAATATCGCATCCCTTAAAATCGGCTTTCCCAAGCTCTGCACTCGGGTCAATCCCTTTTTTCATCGAGGCGACACGCTTCTCATTGATATCAAAGCCGATTACTTTTATTTTTTTTGCGAATGCCAGCGCAATCGGAAGTCCGACATAACCAAGGCCAATAACTGCCAGAGTCGCTTTTTTATCAATCAATTTTTTATACATCATGCTTGTTTTGTTGAATCTGACGACTGCTAACGTATGATTTACCCACTGTGGACTAAAGATTTTGTTGCCGCTTTGTGAGACAGGCTCCTGGGGTTAACTTTTTCTGCCAGGCTTTCGACACGCGTAAATCCGTTCAATTATATCAACCACCTTCATTCCTTCCAGGGCATTGGTATTGATGGTATTCTTGCCTTGAAGCGTGTCAACCACATTCTGGATGATATACGCATGATTATTGGCCGACCCCTTGTACGATCCATAGTCGTTAGCCGGGTTTGTCGGAGCAAGTTCGGGCATTACATAATCTTTGATATGACAGTATTCTACCTTGTCCATATACTGTCCACCTACCTTCACCGAACCGTTGCTTCCAATTATTGTCAGGCTGCTTTCCAGATTTGAGTCCCACACTGCCGTCGAATAATTGATCGCCCCCATTCCTCCATTTGTGAATTTGAAATTTACATACCCCGAATCTTCGAATTCGGTTAAGTTGATATGCGAGAAGTCGCCAAATTTAGCCTGAATATCGGTTATATCTCCAAAAAGCCAATACATAATGTCTACAAAATGCGAAAATTGAGTAAACAGGGTCCCTCCATCCAGTTCCTGTGTTCCTTTCCACCCTCCCTTTTTGTAATATCGATCATCCCGGTTCCAGTAACAATTAAGTTGCACCATAAAAATATCGCCGATGGCCTTGCTCACGATGAGTTCTTTCAACCAGGCAGAGGGAGGTGAGAAACGGTTTTGCATGACACAAAAAACGTGTTTGTGGTTTTGCAGGGCTTTAAAAAGGATGGTCTCACAATCCTTCCTGTGCAGCGCCATCGGCTTTTCGCATACGATGTGTTTCCCGGCCTCCAGCGCTTTGAGCGAATGAGTGGCGTGCAAACCATTTGGAGTGCAAATATTCACCACATCCACCTCCGGATGTGAGGCAAGCAGATCCTCGATGGAGGTATAGAATTTTTCAGTGATCTCACCCAGTCCTAGCTTTGGGGCAGGCAGCACATCGCATACTGCCACCAATTCTGAATCATTGTCCCTTCGGATCATTTCGGCATGGCGTTTTCCAATGTGACCTTGCCCTATTACTGCAAATTTTATTTTCGTCATCGCTCGGGTTGTTTTTACTTCAGAAAAAAAGAAACAGGCTGCACGGTTTAGAAATCACAGCTTTCTGACCGAACCGTTTTTCAGTTCGTACTTCTCTTTGGATTCGGGGCAGGTGGCATGGCCTTCTTTATCAAACTGAAGACGCAGGCCGAATTCGCTCATCCAACCGGCTTGTTTGGCAGGATTGCCGATCCAGAGTGAATAGGGAGGTATTGTTTTGGTAACGACAGCTCCGGCCCCGATAAATGCAAAGGCGCCGATATCATGTCCACAAACGATTGTGGCATTGGCGCCGATTGTAGCGCCCCGACCGACATGGGTCCTGGCATACGCACTTTTTCGGTTCACGGCGCTGCGTGGATTGATTACATTGGTAAAGACCATTGACGGGCCCAGAAACACATCATCGTCGCAGGTGACCCCGGTATAAATGGAAACGTTGTTCTGCACTTTGACATTTCGGCCGAGTACAACATCGGGCGAGATGACTACATTCTGACCAATGTTGCAATTTTCGCCCAACCTGCATCCAGGCATGATATGCGAGAAGTGCCAGATCTTAACGCCTGTTTCGATCGTGCATCCTTCGTCAATAATTGCAGTGGGGTGAGCGTAATATCCTCTGTCCATACGTGGGATCTAAAAATAAACTTGAGATTCGGGAGAAGAATCCCTTCAGCGCTCTGTCTGTAAACAGCATTGCAAGTGAGTGATCTCTTTTTACAGAGACATACTTAGCATATAGGATACAAAAATATAAAAATTTGCGAATCTGCAAGCACTTCATTCAAGAAAAAGGAAAGAATTGAGTTATTTGCCGTTTTTTCGAAGAGCCCCGTTCGGCTGTGTTTCGGGTGACGAAAAACAAGCCACTCATTACCGGCGTATTTCAAATACGGTATAGAGCCCCTGCTCAGCTTCAACGACATGCACCTCCAAAACGATTGCGTTTGGAGGCCCTGTATGGCACCAACTGACCAGTGCTGTCAGCTGTTCTGAAGGGCCTTCAGCCTCGATATAGACATCGCCGTTGGGTTCATTTCTTACAAACCCCCGGAGGCCAAGCCTGAATGCTTCTTGCTGTGCAGCGGCACGGTAAAAAACACCTTGTACCTTGCCTGATATCCTGACATTGAAATGCTTAAGCATTATTGGGGAGCTTAAACAAGATGATGACGAATCAAAAAAACAACTTCCGGAGCTACGCGAAACGGTGTTCTTTTTTAAATAATTCTTCCTTTGAGAGGGATTTAAAATACTCATAAGTAATCTTCAGCCCTTCAGCCCTGCTCACATTAGGCTGCCAGCCGAGGATGGTCTGAGCCTTGGTGATATCGGGTTTACGCTGTTTCGGATCGTCTTGAGGTAGCGGGAGACTGATGAGTTTTTGGGAAGTACCGGTGAGTTTGATGATCTCTTCGCCAAACTCACGAATGGTAATTTCGCCGGGATTCCCAATATTCATAGGCTGCGAATAATCGCTCTTCAATAACCGGCAAATGCCTTCCACCAGATCATCCACATAACAGAACGAGCGGGTCTGCGATCCATCCCCAAACATAGTCAGGTCTTCGCCTCTCAGCGCCTGACCAATAAAGGCGGGCAATACACGTCCGTCGTTCAGACGCATACGCGGACCATAGGTATTGAAAATACGAATAATGCGCGTTTCCAGGTCATGATACGTATGATAAGCCATGGTGATGGCCTCCATAAACCGTTTGGCTTCGTCATACACACCGCGCGGACCAACCGGGTTTACATTGCCCCAGTATTCTTCGGTCTGAGGATGCACCAACGGATCACCATACACCTCGCTGGTTGAAGCCACCAGGATACGTGCTTTCTTCACACGCGCAAGCCCAAGGAGGTTATGCGTACCGAGTGAACTTACTTTAAGGGTCTGGATCGGGATCTTCAGGTAATCAATAGGACTGGCCGGAGAGGCAAAATGAAGGATGTATTTCAGTTCACCCGGTACGAATACATATTTAGACACATCGTGGTGGTAGAACTCAAACTGTTCGAGTTTCATCAGATGCTGGATATTCCTCAAATCGCCGGTAATGAGGTTATCCATCCCGATGACATGATATCCGTCCTTCACAAAGCGGTCGCACAGATGCGAACCCAAGAAACCGGCAGCGCCGGTAATCAATACTTTTTCTCTGACCATATACAATCGGATTCCACAACGGCAAAAAAGCCCGTGTGTAACAAACAGTGTGACAACATGAAAATCTTAAATCCGGGAACAAAAACCCAAATCGTATACCCCAATTCCAAAATCTTAGAAGGGAAGGTCATTCTCCCCTTCTGATGCAGAGAACGAAGTGACATCAGGCTCAGAAACAGGGGCCGACGTTCCGCCTTGGGTGGCTCCGGCTTTTTCTATTTTCCAGGCTTCGAGCGAGTTAAAATATTTCATTTCTCCGTCTTTCGGGCTTTTCCATTCCCGTCCGCGAAGGTTAAAAAACACCTTCATTTCTTCGCCCACCTTATACCCTTCTATCAGACCACATTTATCCTGGGTCAGTTGAAAAGAAATATGTTGGGGGTATTGGGATGAATTATCGGTGATTACGAATTCACGTTTTTTGAATTTATCGCTAACCTGTTGTTCGGCGCTTTTTACTTTGAGGGTACCTGTGATGTTAAACATGGTGATGGTTTTTAAGGGATATGGATAAATTAAACTTGGTATATATAGATCAAAATCGATTAATGTTGAGAAATTTCTTCGGCCGAGAGGAGTACTTTCCAGGCTTCGTCAACCTTGCCATCGTCGAGCAGGCGTTTGGCGATGTGATGCAGGTGATCTTCGAGTTTATAAAGATTACGGCCATACAATTCGTAGGCTTCTGAAATGGCCCCGCTTTGCTTGTAATGGCTCACTTCGCCGGGGTTGGGTATGCGCTCTACATTTCCCAACCGGGCCAGGTTATTGCCGGTAAGCACATTGCTGCTGCGTATATGGGCTGGGATAGAATCAATGCCTATACCTTTGGTAAGAAGGGGTTTGGCCACTTCGAACAAGGCTGCTCCCGATGCCCGGCAATACCAGTTGGCACCCATCCGGGCAACCAGATCGATCTTGTTGGGATCAATATGACCCTGTGTATCCAGCACGGCTTCGTTGATATGCATGAGCAGGATCTCACATACAATCAGGTTGCCTGCTCCGCCTTCGGCGCCAAGCTCGATCACCTCACGAACCTTGCATTCAAACTGAACCGGGCTTTCCTTCACCCTGTATGGCCTTACTTTTTCAGAAGGAACAGCCGTTAAACCGGCCTTGATAAATTCATCTACTCCTTTGGGGTATTCGGTGCTGGCAAGCGATGCCTGCTCAACCAGATCGAAGTTTACCACATTGATAACCACCTCTTTTACTTCTTGTATGTTCTTAAAGGTGTCTTTGTTGGTATTGGTCCTCCCGCTGCGTGCAGGCGAAAAGATAGCTATCGGAGGATTTGCGCTGAACACGTTGAAAAAGCTAAAAGGGCTCAGGTTGGGGTTCCCGTCTTTGTCGATCGTACTTGCAAAAGCAATGGGTCGGGGAGCCACCGCGCCCAGCATATAACTGTGGAGGAGGCTGGTCTTTACCTGTGCGGGATCTATGGTAAGCATTTTGGTCATCGGATAACAAAAATAGGAATAAAGAAAGCCAAAGAACCGGGTGTTTATAAAATGTGAATGGAAAAAGGGTATATTTGCGACCAATCCAGTGAAAATGCACCTGGTGTAACGCATTTCATGTTACCCCGGGAGAGCAAAGGCGGATATGTTGTAATTGGTAGCCAAGCCAGACTTAGGATCTGGTGCCGCGAGGCGTGTGGGTTCGAGTCCCCCTATCCGCACTTCGCCCGCCGAAGCAGCTTTTTCAGCTGCGTAGGCGGGCTGATGCATTAAAGAGGTTCCATTGCCACGAAGCACC
>JABDAO010000027.1:11569-30084 GCA_013289095.1 Bacteroidota bacterium
CGAGTCCCCCTATCCGCACTTCGCCCGCCGAAGCAGCTTTTTCAGCTGCGTAGGCGGGCTGATGCATTAAAGAGGTTCCATTGCCACGAAGCACCTTCCTATTCGCTGCTTCAGTGGGCTACGGCGGACGCAGTCCGCACTAACACCTGAAAGCCCCGTAAACAGGGGCTTTCTCGTTCGTGAACATTGCTGAATTTTATGTTCACGGCAAATGTTTACGAAATTCAACTTCCTAAAGACTTCATCAGCTGACTGTTAGAGAGCTGAGTGCAGAGTACGCCCTCGAACCCATATCCTCTTTTCCTGTCCCTCACCCTCCTACCCTCATCAAGTATTTTAAATATCTTAGCCTGGGTAACGTAAAGTCTGTAAAATTGTCATATCCTCTTTCCAGTGTTTAAGGGCTCGTTCATAAGCAGCTTGAGTTTTTGTGATTCTTAAAACATGAGGTGAACTTTTTTTGATAGTCTCTATTTTAAAATCAATAGTTACACGAGAAATAGCAGACTCCATCTCACTTCTATAGGACTGAGCTTTTCTATATTCAAAAACCTGGGTGTCTGCCGATTCTATAAAAGATTTCAGAATACTCCAAATTTCACGATCGTTTTTTGTATCAGGCATATCTCTTCTCCAATCAGGTTCGGGTGTTGGTTTTACAGCTGTTCTGTCAGTTAAATTCGAAATACATATCTGCCGTATTGCCTCCGCAAGAACTCCCTTTTCATTCGACACAATAACAGCCAATACACTGTTTACATAATTTCGTGACAACGACTTTGCTATCACGCCTACCGTATTCTTCATCCAATTCGCATCTTTCTCTTTGTAATGACTTAGGTCTATTACTTTTTTTAGGATTGCTGTTACCGTCCCCTTCCGGGCCACATTATCATCCTCTGCATATTTATATTCCTCCTTTAATTTAGAAAGCTCAATCGTATCCAAATAGGTTGGAATATAGTTGACATGGTACTGAAAGAAATCTTCTACTGATTGGGGAAAAACAAAACTCAATGCTTTCAAAATTTCCAAAATATGATTTACGCTACCTATATCGCTTTTGCAGGCAACCCTCTCAAATATGCAGGTAAATATATTGCAGTCAAAATATTGCAATAGCTCTATCCAATTATTTACATGTATGTTTTTAAAAACAGCACTTAATAATGTTTTGCAATGATCTAAAATGAATTTTTCGTCATTTAATTTTAATAGAAAATTGGCAACTATACTAAAATCAGTTAAAAAAAGATGACGTTCGGTTAACTCAGTTTCAGTAAATTGAGCAACAATATATTTGCTATGTTTAATCGAATTAAGCTCTAAATTATCCCAATTCTGATAATAATATTCCAACCAGTTAAGCCTTACAGGCAGAGCAGCTAAAGAAAGCAATTCAAGATGTTTACTTTGGTGCCATAAAATAATGGCTCCATAATGATACCAATATTCCATGGTCATTCCTGCATTGCCCGTAAACCCCTCTTCCTCCTCTTCAATTGGTTTATCTCCACCTATTTCAAAATCAGTAATCAAATCCTCTTTCCCAATATCTATTGTTCCTAATACAGGTATTTCCCCGTTGCTCCAATGTTCAACGGTGGTGTATTCCTCATAAACTTCGCCCATTACGCCACCACTTGAATTTTCAGCATGCTTATTTCTACTTCGGTTACGATAATTATATTCATAATCAACATCTTCTAACGCTCCCATTTTATAGTGAGTAACTAATCCAAGCTCTGCAAAATAACCAGCCCCTTTGGCCGCTTCCAGCAACAATTCCGCTCGTGGTCTATCATGCTGTTTCAAACTGTTTAATGAAAAATTGGCAGGCGTATATTGATGTTCCAACAAAACCGCTTTCGGCTGATTGGCAACAAAATTTGACATTGATTTTAGAAGTTCTGTCATTTCTCTAACTTGACTACTCATTTCTGATTGTCCTAATCTTTGGGAGTCCGGAGATTGTATCAGATTGTAAACCAAGGAAACTCTATATCCTGAAGTGATTGGTTTTATTTCGTGATCACAGTCAGCAAAAAAAGCGACATATGGTATTTTATAATTACTGGCTGGAGAAGAAAAATCAATTATCTTTTCCTTCTCATCAAACCTGATCACTAATTCCCCTCCAGTGTGGCTTGATGGCAAACCAATGATAAGTGTGCCAAACATACCGAGTTCCTTTTCCGAATCTTTATGCGGCAAAAAAAAATCTCCTTCTTCATAAATCAATAATTTATATAACGATACAGCAATGGAAGTATTCTCAATTCCTAAACCAGTTCTCACCTTTTCAACAATTTGTCCCATAAAACCTTTCCACTCCTCATTCTTGAAAGACAGGTGTTCGGCATTTAATTCCCAGGCACTACGCACTGCTGTATCTGTAATTGTTTTGCGGCCTTTACCAAATGGGGCTTTTTTAGAAATCTGAATGATCTCTCTAATTTGCACAGGAGGTATTGGGAAACCGATTTCGCCTATACCCTTAATATGTAGGCCAGGTGAAGTAATGTTTTTTATACCAGATGTTTCAAAAGAACCATTGCCTTGTATCATTTTTAATAGTTCGAATACTCTTCTTCTGATCTTTTCCATATCTTTATATCTTTCGTTATTCGGTTCAAAAATAGTTTTGTTGGTTTCTCTGTCTCAACCATAAGACTATTCTCTCTAGGCTACTCGAAACTACTCCGATAAAATCCTGAATAACTCCTGATTCAAATAATAATGCTTACCCTCAATATTTTTCTTCTCCAGAATTTTCAGCTCAGCCAATTTATTCAGGTGTTCCCGTGCAGTAACTTCCGAATAAATTCTAGCATCAGTCAGATGCTTTACTTTAATATATGGCTGAGTAAAAAGCATCTCGACCAACTCTGCCGTCTTCCGCATCTTCTTTTCTTTTGAGTTGATGTAATTGAGCATGCTGTCTTTGGAAGAGAGTATGTCGTTTATTTTCTGGTAAGTTATGTTCGAAGTGGTTTCAACAGCTCTTAACATATAAATTATCCATTTTTTCCAGTCTCCTCTTTGAGAAACACCCATCAGGCCTGAATAATAGTCATCCTTATTGTCCATTATGTATCGGCTCAGAAACAAAATGGGTAAATCCAACAATCCCTTTTGGGTGAGATAATGAATATTAAAGATTCTCCCTGTCCTTCCGTTACCATCCCTGAAGGGGTGTATCGCTTCAAACTGAAAATGTGCGATGGCCATTTTTAACAAAGGATCGATTTTGTACCGTTCCTCGTTATTGATAAAATCTATCAGGTTGTCAAGTTTGTTCTCCAGTATATGTTCACCCCTTGGAGGTGTATAGCTCACCTGTCCTGCATTACTGCCACTTCCACCCTGCCTTATAACTGTTTCAATAAAAGGCAGGCGCAATTCATCTTTCGTATCCTTTATTTCCTGAAAAACATTGATGAAATATTTACGGTCAAAGTCTGGCTTTGTCTTCAGATAATTGTACCCGCTCCAAAGCGCTTCCCTGTACTTCAGAATTTCTTTTGCAGGTCCATTCTGATTTTCCGTATCGGTGCTTTCTTCACTATATGCCTTATAAAGTTCATCGTCTGTTGTGAAAATATTTTCAATTGCACTGGATGCTTTTGCTTCTTGTAAACTAATGCTGTTAATCAATAATCCCTGGTTCGGAATCGCTATACTCCTCCCCTGCAACTTTCCCAAAGCTGCTTTTGCCCTTCCCAATTGCTCGAATATTTCAACGGTTTGATAGAGTTGTTCATTTATCGGCAATAAAGGCAAGTCATTCCATGGCTTCAACCTGTCGGGATTAAATTGATAGAGTGGTTCGGACATTAATTATTCGCTTTTTTAGTGTTTGGTTGCTTACTTGGCTAGTAAATGTACGCCATTAATTAGACCAAACACTAAATAATTAACTTTTTAGTGTTTACTATCAATGGTGACACTAAATGCAAGGGAAGAATTAGGGGCAAACACTAAATAATGGAGAATCTATCGTTTGCTTACCCCCTAACTCGTGAACATTTACCCCAAAAGGCCCATTTAAGGCCTTTTAGAGAGTGAACATGTTTTCAAATAACATGTAACTAGCTGATAATGTATTGATTGACTCGAACCCGTTTCCGAGTCCCCCTATCCGCACTTCGCCCGCCGAAGCAGCTTTTTCAGCTGCGTAGGCGGGCTGATGCATTAAAGAGGTTCCATTGCCACGAAGCACCTTCCTATTCGCTGCTTCAGTGGGCTACGGCGGACGCAGTCCGCACTAACTAACACCTGAAAACCCCGTAAACAGGGGCTTTCAGCTTGTTGAACATTCTCCAAAAAAATGTTCAACTCAAATGTTCAACGATTTCGGGCCTTTTGAACAAAACTGGTAAGCACATAATTTTCCGAATGGGTATTTGGGTCGGCATTCTCTGTAGATTCTAAATAGAGGTTGTTTTAAAGGCAATGGGTTATTCCTGAAAGTTACTGAAAATTTGATATATATCTGTATCTCTATTTCCCTGAAAGATAACATTTATTTCCCCTGTTTCCAGTGGCATTGATTGGATGGTGAGTTTTATTGAGCGGATTGCGAAAATTTTTATGGTTTTAAAAGAATATGTGACCGTTTGCCGCACCCCAGCTTGGACTCCTGAGCATTTGCACAATGTGGTCTGAAAGAGCTTAAAAGCGAACAAAAAGATGTGTCGTAACACAGAAAATAGGGTATACAATAATAACCTATTTTTACATTTCAAAATATTAATACATACAATGAAGCTATTCAAAACACTTGCAGTTGCGGGGCTATTAAGCACGCTACTTTCCTGCAATTCTTCCAGCGTTAAAGGTGATGGAAACATGCAAACGGAACAACGCCCGGTAACCTCATTTAATAAAATAGATGTCAGCGGCGACTGGGAAGTAATCCTGACCCAAGGCGAAAGTGAATCGGTTAAACTAGAAGCTGATAAAAACCTGCTTGGTCTTATTGAAACAAAAGTGGAAGGAGGAGACTTGGTCATAGGAGCAAAAAGAAACAAAAGCCTTTCCAGTGAAAAGGGTTTAAAAGTCTACCTTACATTTAAAAACCTGAATAAAATAGAATTGTCTGGTGATGTAAAGCTGAGTGCAACAACCAAGCTAACGTTTGATAAACTGCAACTAGAAGGAAGCGGATCAGCCGAACTAAATCTTGATTTAAATGCAAACCAGCTTGACGCTGACATGAATGGGAGCAGCAAAACGATGCTGAAAGGAAGAATCAGCGAGGTGTTATTTACTATTTCGGGTGAGGGTAGCCTATCCGCTCTTGAACTAAACATTAATAAGTGTACGGTTGATATCAGTGGTGATGGAAATGCCTCAGTTTGTGTAAAGGATGAGTTGAATACAACGATCTCGGGTAGTGGCTCTGTGCAATATAAAGGCAGTCCACTCGTTAAAAAGAATATTTCTGGCGATGGGAACGTTTCGGAGATAAAATAATCAACGAGAACAAGCTCAACGTGAAAAATAACAATGCTGCAAACGAGGCTCCGGATTCTTCAAAATTCTACGCCGCTGTGTTTTACTTCAACAAGGCTGACAAGAGATTGTTACCTCCAAAGCGACTTGCATTTATCCACTCTTAACAGCTTCCATGCACAATTGGGAGGAAGGATTTTGGCTTAGTACTGGCTGCTCAGGCAGCCGTAGTGAATCCCCGTCATACATTTATTCTTTTTTCCAGAAATCCCGATTCAAAGGCTCCAGATCATCGTATTCAGGAAATTCCTTTCTGAGAATACCTGTTATCTGAGGAATGGAATGTTCTAAAGGAGTATTTTCAAAAGTTCTGAAGGAAGATAAACCCACGTTACGCATTGCCCGAAGAAGTCGTTCGTCAATATTACCAGGATTATTTTGTACTTCTTCTTTTAAAAGAGTCAAGACCTTAACTGTACTCAGCACGGGTTCTTTGTCCTTGCAGAAATACTTATTGCCTTCGGCTACCAAGTCATCGAACTGTAACAAGGAAAGCTCAATTAGACCAATCAATTTATCTTTCACAAACCCTCCATTTCATATTCCAATTGATCCTTCAATGCGATAACCTTTAAATTATTCCTTGAGAAAATCCTAAAGAGGGCTATAACCAACAAGAAGATTGTCTTGGTTTTAGACAACGCAAGATTCCATCATGCAAAAATGAATGTGGATTTTTTGAAAAGAATAAAGAAGCGCTTAGAATTAATGTTCTTGCCAGCCTATTCGCCCGATTTAAATCCAATCGAACGATTCTGGAAGTTGACACGAAGAAACGTAACTCATAATCGATACTTTGAGTCGTTGGAGGAAGAACGATTTGATTTAAAGCGGTTCTTTAATAAGTGGAGAAAGCCGAATGATAAGCTTACGACATTATCCGCAAACTATTAAGACGTTAAGTATAGTAAAATAATTCCCTACGCCACCTTCACCAACCCATTGTTGCATTATTGTGCCTTTTTTGAGAGCGACTGTTTCAACAGGTTTGACTAAATCAATTCCTTTGATCGTATTGGTATGCCATCCCTTGCGGAAGCGGATTGTTCACCGAGTCACAAATTGTGGTGACCATTGCCGAGATGTTGCCATTGAAGAGGTCATACCTGTTCTTCTTGAGCATGCTGAGAGCCCAGCATATGCCTCAAAGCGGTTCGATACGTTGTTCCATACCATTCCACTCGCAGCCTTGTAATCCCCATTGTAGTAGTTCAGCGTGTAACCGAAAGCATCCCTCGCAAAATCCTGATGTGGTTAGGGCCGGATATCCTGCCGAGTTCCTTTGTGGGTTGAAGATCATCTGCTAAGCGTTGATGATGATCTGCTTAGCATTGATGATAATCATCACAGCGTTGATGATGATCTTTTGAGTGTTGACGATGATCCTCTTAGCACTGATGATCATCTTTTGAGAGTTGAAGATGATCGTTTGAGCGTTGACGATAATCATCTTAGCGTTGATGATCATCTTTTGAGGGTTGATGATCATCTTCTTAGGGTTGAAGATGATCTTTTGAGCGTTGATGATCATCATCTTAGCGTTGATGATGATCTTGTAAGCGGTAAAGATCATCATCAAGGTGTTGAAGAACATCCGCTGAGCGTTGACGATGATCCTCTGCGTGTTGATGATGATCGTCTGAGCGTTGACGATCACACCGAACGGATTTATAACCATAGCCAGGAATAAGACATCCTCCGTTCTCACAGTTCTTCCTTCTCCTTCACCTATGGCGCCAGTCTGAAGCTGCGCCGAGGATGAACTCAATGCTTTGCGCTTGGTTTCGTCAGCCTGAGGCCGACGAAGGCACTGTTCCCATTCACACCGTCAGCCTGTCAGAACAGCGCTAACGGCGATCGGCGAGATCCGTTGGCGCTTAGATCCGTCCGCCCCGGAAGACGGAAAAACGAAAAAGTGAAACTCCTTTAAACGGAGTTATTAGAGCCCCCCTTAATAATGAACAACTTGATACTACGCCGAGGTCTGAAAATGAGGAGAGACGCTCCATCTCCTTCCAAAGAACATCTGTCTGCTTCCAACAATCATCCGGTTTTCTACCCTTCTCCCAAAAGCTCCTTCATCAGTTTAGCCACCGTGGCCTTGAGCTCAGCCAATTCCTGTTCCAGGGTTTCCACCCTTGCTTCGATTGCAGGATCAGGGGTTTCGGGGAGCAGCGTCTCTACTTCTGTTTCGTGATATTCACAAAACAATTGTCTGAACCGTTGTTCTTTTTGACCGGCACTGCGGGGCAACTGTGCCACAAAGGGTGTATCGGCTTGTTTCAATTTTTCGAGCACCTGCAACACTTCTTCGAGCGAAGCAAACGTATACAGCCGTCCGGCGTTTGAATTCAGTTCGCCGGGTGTGAGCGGCCCGCGGAGCAGGAGCAGACACAACACCGCCTCTTCGGCAGGTGTGGGTGCATACACCAGCTCAAAATTGTGTTTGTATTTTACTACCCGGCTTCCGCCCCCGGTAGCGGTTGCCACCAACCCCTTCCTGGTAAGGCCGTTGATGGCCATCATAACGGTCGGCTCCTCATACTGCACAATGGGTTTTCGGGATGATTTCTGGTTGCAGGCCAGCATCAGCGCATTTAATGTGAGTGGATAATACTCGGGCGTTGTCTTGCTTTTTTCTAAAAGCGATCCAAGCACCCGTATTTCAACAGGATCGAGCAGGAGCACGGGTTTTGTGGTTTCCATGGGTTGGGAGATTTGTGTTGAACGGGGGATTTGCAGTCGTAATGAATCGTGTAAATCTATCGAATATCTGATTGGCGGGCAAACCTTGTTGACTGCATTACGCTGAATATAGCTCTCCGGCCGAAGTACCCCTCTACGGCAGCAAGGGCACTGGCCAGATTCGTGGTGTTACGAGATTTCAACGCCCGACCAGGCCGTTCTCTAATTCAAAAAAAGGATAGCTCCACACGCTTATCAAACGCTTCTTAGCTAACCTTCAATTGACCTTGATTCTTCCTTGTTTTTTTGTCACTTTATTTATTGTCCGGCTCTGGGTTTAATGTTCTGTTTACTTCTGTTAAGCCCGATCCTGAAAAGATTGGGGCGTACAGAGGGTTTGGAATATCTGTCTGAACATTGAACCGGGCCCCCTTTTAACCACGCGATGGCAACAAAAATCATACTTTTTCTGACAGTAGTTATGCTCTGCAGCCTTTCATCCACCGGTCAGACCCTGAAACGCGAATCGATGGGGTGTGTGGGAGGAACGAGCTTTGGCGGGGGTATTTCGCTGAAACAAACGGTCGGACAAGCATCAAACACCGAGGTTTTTACCGGTTCGGCTGTTACACTCCGTCAGGGTTTTCAGCAACCCGAGGGCATGTATCCAGGCCCTGGCGCTGTTTCATGCGGGCTCCAGCTCTACCCCAACCCGGTGATTACCGAAGCGGTGTTACAGATTCCGCTTAATACCAATACTTACAGCCTTATCATCTCCGACCTGCTGGGACGCATCATCTTTAAAAAAGACGGGATGAACACCGAAACCTATACACTCACCGTAGCTTCCCTTCCTCTCTCGCAATACATCATCCAGGTAATTTATAGCGATGGCAGCCGGTGTTCAACAAAATTAATTGCAGCCCATGGTTAAGAAGATACTCCTGTTTTTCATGCTGCTTTCAGCCGGATTGAACGCGCAAAATTATCTGTCGGTTCATTTCGATCAGGTCTTTGCGGGTTTTGTCTTTACCGATTCGTATGGAAAACCCCTTGCCAATCTGACATCGGCCCTGAAAACATCGTATGCCATGAATTACAAAAAGGTGCTGAGCAACGGCTTTTTTCTCCGGGCCGAAATAGGCAATGCAGAAGCCGGGGCCGAATCGATCCTGAATACCGAAAAGCTCGACTGGGATCTGCATTATGTTACCTGCAACCTGGGTGGGGGCTATATCCTTTCCAAACTAAAATTCAGACCTTATGCCGGTCTTGCCTTGTATGGCAGTTACCTCTACAAGGCCAATCAGACCATCGGTACAGACTATTACGACATGATTGCACAGAAATCGATCAAGACTGCCGATTTTGGGATCGACGGTTACGCCGGAGTGCTGCACACGTTCGCATCCTTTGCGTCCTGTTTTCTCGAAGTTGGAGAAACCCGCGGACTCAACCAGCTTGAGTATGATCCCGGACAACATCTTTATAACAAAGCAACCTCGTTTCGTTTTGGACTTGCATTTCTGATGGATGGAATCGGGGCCAGAGAAGCTGTTGTAAGATAATAAACCAAAGGTTAAACACATACTTCATAAAACCCAACCGTGTATAAAAAAATAATCCTTCTGTTCCTCCTTTTCTACAGCATACGCTCTTACGGGCAGATTGTAGATGGGATTACCTATCAGGCCGTAGCCGTAGATGCAAGCGGAAAAGAAATTCCGGGGATGGATATCAACGGAAATATTCTGCCCGACAAAACCATCAACATCCGGTTTTCGGTCATACAGAGCAGCGCTTCGGGCCCGATCATGTACCAGGAAACACAGCTTACCAATACCGATGCCAACGGTTTGTTCACCCTGGTTATCGGAAAAGGGATCCGCACCACTGTTAGCCAGGTGCTTACAATTCTGGATGTAGACTGGGGAGGTGACAAACATTTTCTAAAAATTGAAATCGATGTACAAGGCGGGACAAACTTTATCCTCATGGGCATTCAGCAGATGCAGGCTGTGCCCTATGCCTTGTATGCCTTGAAAAGCGGCAATGGTGGAACAACCGGAGCTACGGGAGCAACAGGAGCTATCGGAATAAATGGTGCAACGGGTGCAACAGGCATTGCCGGCCCAACCGGAGCTTCAGGCACAGCGGGTCTGACAGGAACTGCCGGAACAAACGGTGCCACAGGTGCAACCGGCGCAACAGGAATTGCAGGAACAAATGGTGTTGATGGTGCAACAGGAGCAACCGGAATTTCGGGCACGAATGGCGTCACAGGTGCTACCGGAGTAACCGGTGCTGCCGGAACAGCTGGTACGAATGGAGTAACCGGGGCTACGGGTGCTACTGGGGCTGCCGGTGCTAATGGAACAAATGGAGTGAATGGAACAAACGGAGCTACAGGAGCAACCGGATTAACAGGTGCCGCAGGAACAAATGGAACAAACGGTGTGGCCGGTGCTACGGGTGCAACCGGAACGGCTGGTATTAATGGAAGCAACGGTGCAACAGGAGCAACCGGATTGACCGGTACCGCTGGAACAAATGGAACAAACGGTGTAGCCGGTGCTTCGGGAGCAACCGGAGCGGCTGGTATTAATGGAAGCAACGGTGCAACAGGAGCAACCGGATTAACAGGTACCGCTGGAACAAATGGAACAAACGGTGTGGCCGGTGCTACGGGTGCAACCGGAGCGGCTGGTATTAATGGAAGCAACGGTGCAACAGGAGCAACCGGATTAACAGGTGCCGCAGGAACAAATGGAACAAACGGTGTGGCCGGTACTACGGGTGCAACCGGAGCGGCAGGTACCAATGGAACGAATGGAAGCAACGGTGCAACAGGAGCAACCGGTTTAACAGGTGCTGCAGGAACAAATGGAACAAACGGTGTAGCCGGTGCTACGGGTGCAACCGGAGCGGCTGGTACTAATGGAACGAATGGAAGCAACGGTGCAACAGGAGCAACCGGTTTAACAGGCGCTGCAGGAACAAATGGAACAAACGGTGTAGCCGGTGCTACGGGTGCAACCGGAGCGGCTGGTACCAATGGAACGAATGGAAGCAACGGTGCAACAGGAGCAACCGGATTAACAGGTGCTGCAGGAACAAATGGAACAAACGGTGTAGCCGGTACTACGGGAGCAACCGGAGCAGCCGGTATTAATGGAAGCAACGGTGCAACAGGAGCAACCGGATTAACAGGTGCTGCAGGAACAAATGGAACAAACGGTGCAACAGGAGCCATTGGATTGACTGGTAGTGCTGGAACAAATGGTGCTACAGGAGCCACAGGGTTGACCGGGGTTGCTGGAATAAACGGAACAACAGGTGTTACAGGCGCTACCGGACCAACGGGATTAACAGGTGTTACCGGGGCCACCGGAAGCACGGGTTTAAATGGGGATAAATACCAAACCACCTCCGCGTCAACGCTTACACTGGGAGCAGGAACTCAAAATTTAATTGTCGGAACGGGTCTTTCGTATTCCATTGGGCAGGAAGCCATTGTTGCAAACAGCGCTGCAAATTATATGGTAGGCACGGTCACTGCCTATAACCCTGTTACAGGAGCCATGACATTGACCGTTACGGCTGGAAATGTTTTTGGAAACGGCTCATTCTCGTCGTGGTCGGTTAATCTGAACGGAGCTGCCGGTCCACAGGGACCCACAGGTACGGCTGGGGTTGCAGGAACAACTGGCGCTACCGGCCCCACAGGGCTGACAGGGGTTGCCGGAGCCGCTGGAGCGACAGGATTGACAGGCGCTACCGGGATAACCGGAACAAACGGGGCCACTGGAGCAACTGGAATAGCAGGCAGTAATGGAACGAATGGAAGCATTGGAGCAACTGGATTGACCGGTCAGGCAGGAACAAACGGTACAAACGGGGCCACCGGTGCAACCGGGTTAACAGGCGCTGCAGGAACGAATGGAGCTGCGGGGTTGACAGGAGCCACCGGAGTTACCGGGGCAACGGGATTGACAGGCGCTGCAGGAATAAACGGAACGAATGGAGCTGCGGGGTTGACAGGAGCCACCGGAGCTACCGGGGCAACGGGATTGACAGGCGCTGCCGGAACGAATGGAACAAACGGAGCGAATGGAGCTACGGGATTGACCGGAGCTGCCGGAACAAACGGAACGAATGGTGCAACCGGAGCAACCGGGCCAACCGGATTGACCGGGGCTGCAGGATTAACCGGGGCCAATGGCGCTACTGGAACAACGGGGTTAACTGGCCCCGCAGGAACAAACGGCATTAACGGAACCAATGGAGCAATAGGTGCTGTAGGGTTAACCGGTGCTACCGGAACAACCGGAGCCACGGGAGCAACCGGTTTGACAGGCGCTGCCGGAACAAACGGAAGCAATGGAACAAATGGGGCTACCGGAGCTGCCGGGTTAACAGGAGCCGCCGGAGCAACGGGTACTGCAGGTACCAATGGGACAACCGGAGCCACAGGGGCTACTGGCACAGCCGGTACAACGGGTGCAACAGGAGCTACCGGGGCTATCGGTTTGACTGGAGCTGCAGGGGCAACAGGGGCCACCGGCAGTACAGGTTTGAATGGAGACAAATACCAAACCACCTCCGCGTCAACGCTTACACTGGGAGCAGGAACACAAAATTTAATTGTAGGCACGGGTCTTTCTTATTCTATTGGACAGGAAGCCATTGTTGCAAACAGTGCTTCGAATTATATGGTAGGTACGGTCACGGCATACACCATTGGTACAGGAGCCATGTCGTTAACAGTGATTGCTGCTAATGTTTATGGAAGTGGCACATTCTCGTCGTGGTCGGTTAATCTGAACGGAGCTGCGGGTCCTCAGGGACCAACAGGTACGGCCGGGGTGAACGGTGCGGCAGGCCCCACAGGTGTTGCCGGGGCAAATGGAACAAACGGCGCAACGGGAACAGCAGGCACTAATGGAACAAATGGAAGCAACGGTGCAACAGGTGCAACCGGATTAACAGGCGCCGCTGGAACCAATGGCACAAACGGTGCCACGGGTGCAACTGGTGCAACTGGTGCAAACGGATTGACAGGTGCGGCTGGAACAAACGGTGCCACGGGTGCAACCGGAACAGCTGGTACTAATGGAACGAACGGAACAAATGGAAACAACGGTGCAACAGGAGCAACCGGATTAACAGGCGCCGCTGGAACCAATGGAACAAACGGTGCCACGGGTGCAACCGGAACAGCTGGTACTAATGGAACGAACGGAACAAATGGAAACAACGGTGCAACAGGAGCAACCGGACTGACAGGCGCCGCAGGAACAAACGGTACAAATGGCGCCACCGGTGCCACGGGTGCAACCGGAACAGCAGGTACTAATGGAACGAACGGAACAAATGGAAGCAATGGTGCAACAGGAGCAACCGGATTGACAGGAGCCGCTGGAACAAACGGTGCAACGGGAGCAACGGGAACGGCAGGCACGAACGGAACAAATGGAAGCAACGGTGCTACAGGAGCAACCGGATTGACAGGTGCCGCTGGAACCAATGGCACAAACGGTGCCACCGGAGCAGCTGGTACGAATGGAAGCAACGGAGCCACCGGAGTAACCGGAACGGCAGGAACCAACGGCTCCAATGGAGCAACAGGTGTTACCGGCCCTACCGGTTTAACAGGCACAGCCGGTACAAATGGAGCCATAGGCCCTATAGGATTAACAGGGCCCACCGGAGCAACAGGTGTTACCGGGCCAAGCGGGTCGGCAAATGCCTGGGCCCTGCTGGGCAACACAGCGACAGTTGACGGAACCAATTTTATTGGTACGGTTGATAATATTCCATTTAATATACGGGTTAATAATCAACCCTCAGGAAGAATTGACCCTACCTTGTTGAATGCATTTTTGGGTTACCAGTCGGGTAACATCAGTACCACCGGAAATTCGAACGCCGCTTTTGGGGCTGGCTCATTTTCCTCAAACACCTCGGGTAGCATCAACGTGGCCATAGGTAACCAGGCATTGAATGCCAATACCATAGGAACTGCGAATACCGCAGGCGGCAATTCAGCGCTTGCCGCCAATACTTCAGGCAGTTACAACTCCGCTTTCGGTTCGGCTGCATTGATTACCAATACAACAGGTAATGCCAATACGGCTATGGGCAACACTTCACTTTATAACAATTCAACAGGCACCGACAATACAGCGGCCGGCCGGCATGCCCTGTTTTCAAATACTACCGGAACCTTCAATACGGCAAGCGGTTCGTTTTCTCTGAATAATAATAATACCGGAACAAATAATACGGGCATCGGTTATGGCGCCCTCTATTCTAATAGTGGAGGAAGCTATGCAACAGCCCTTGGAGCCCAAGCTATGTATAATGCCAACAGTACGGCATCGGTGTATACAAATACCGATGTGGCTGTCGGGTACCAGGCGCTGTATGGATCATCCACAGCGTCTGCAAACAGCGGTGTGAGCAATACAGCGCTGGGTTACCAAACGCTGTGGTCGAACAGTACGGGCAATGCCAACGTGGCAATCGGGGTTCAATCGCTCTATACAAACACCACCGGAACCGGAAACATTGCCGCCGGAAACGCAACGCTGTATGCCAACACAACAGGAAGTTTCAACTGCGCATTTGGCGGGATTGCACTTACCACCAACACCACCGGAAGCGCCAATACAGCCCTGGGCAACGGGGCCCTTTCAAACAATAGTTCAGGCGCAGACAATACGGCCGTGGGACGCCATTCGCTGTTCTATGCAAATGTTGGAAACTACAATACTGCATCCGGGTCATTCTCGTTAAACAGCAACGGCAACGGGTTTCTCAATACGGCGAGCGGTTATAATGCTGATTATACCAACACCACCGGTAGCAGCAACGTTTCTACCGGTGCATATTCGCTCTACAACAACCTATCTGGCAGTAAAAACACAGCCGTGGGTGATAGTGCTTTGTTGAGCAATGCTTCGGGCACACTCAATACCGCGATTGGATATGGGGCCGATGTCAGGTTCGGTACCCTGACAAATGCTACCGCCATTGGCGCTAACGCCCATGTAACCGAAACAAACTGTTTAACCCTGGGCGACTCTGTCTTTTCACGCGTAGGTATCGGCACCGGTGCACCCACCCAAAAATTAGATGTAAGAGGTGTGGTCAGGATTGTAGACGGCACAGAAGGCGCCAATAAGGTGCTGACTTCGGATGCAAGCGGAAATGCCAGCTGGCAAACCAATACCGGCAATACCGGTCCGGCCGGACCGGCAGGGCCAACAGGGCCTGCAGGCGCTCCCGGAACTTTTTCAACAGGCGGTAGCTTCGGACAAACACTCTATTACACGACCCAATGGACCCCCACCTCAAATTTATACAACGACGGGACCAACATAGGCATCGGAGTGACGCCTACTGCCAGGCTTCATGTAAAAGGGGCTACCAATGCGATTCAGTGTATCATTCAGGCTGGCCCTTCACAAACAAGCGGCGTACCGATCTTGAGTCTGCAATCCTCCACAGGCGCCAGTCTCATGAGTATCAATGCCGACGATCCCTCGAACATGTATCTGGGGGTTGGTACCGGCGTTGCCAACTCTGTCTCGGGTGGGGGAACAAACAACAGCTTTGTGGGTGCATACTCAGGAGTGAACAATCAAACCGGAAACAACAATTCCTTTTTTGGAAACAATGCCGGAAATTCCTGCGTTATCGGTAACTCGAACACCTATATCGGTCAGTTTGCAGGCCGTAACAATGCCGGCTCCTTTAACACCTTTCTCGGTGTGGGTACGGGCACAAACATGACGAACGGAAATGGCAATGTGTTTTTAGGATATGAAGCGGGATATCAGGAAACCGGTAATAATAAATTATACATTGCGAGCAGCGGTTCTCTTTCTAATATTCCACTCATCTATGGCGATTTTGGAGGCGTTGTGCTTGGGGTGAATATCACCACCCCTCAAGCATCCCTCCATGTAAATGCTCAAGGAGCAAACCCTTCAACCAATCTTTTTCAGATTACCAACGGTTCGAGTACAGGCACGGCCCTGGGTGATGGTTTCGTGATTAAAGGTACGGGGGCTTTCAGCGATGTTTATCTTGGCAACCAGGAACCAGGCTCTCTCACCCTGGGTGCAAACGGAGGAACGAATATCAGGATAACAAGTAATGGATTGGTTGGAATTGGAACCCTTACTCCCACTTCGGCCTTACACATACAGGGGAGTATCCGTGTAGTTGACGGCACACAGGCTGCCGGCAAGGTATTGACCTGCGATGCAACCGGTCTCGGTTCCTGGCAAACCGTTGTTGGAACACCAGGCTCTACAGGCCCGACTGGCCCTGCAGGAGCCGCGGGTCCTGCGGGTGTTACCGGAGCCATGGGATTAACAGGCGCCCCCGGTACGAACGGAACAAATGGAGCAGCGGGTGCTACAGGCCCTACCGGTTTAACAGGCGCAGCAGGAACAAACGGAACAAATGGAGCAGCGGGTGCTACCGGGCCCACAGGTCTAACCGGTGCCGCTGGCACAAACGGAACAAATGGAGCAACAGGAGCAACCGGATTAACAGGGCCGGCCGGCACAAATGGAACGAATGGTGCGAATGGTGCAGCTGGCCCTGTTGGAGCCACTGGCGCTACAGGTTTAACCGGAGCCGCAGGAACCAACGGATCGAACGGTGCGGCAGGCGCTGCCGGGCCTGCTGGCCCCACAGGATTGACTGGAGCCGCAGGAACCAATGGAACAAACGGTGCAACAGGGGCTACCGGTTTAACCGGAACGGCAGGAACAAATGGAAGTAACGGAGCAGCAGGCGCCATCGGTGCGACAGGCGCCACTGGCACCTTTGGAGTGGTGGGAACTACCGGTCAAACACTCTACAACTCTGGATCAACCTGGGTTGCAACCAGCAATTTATTCAATGCTGGTTCGTCTATCGGAATCGGGACCGTTACTCCCATTTCTGATCTGAATATTGTAGGCAAGACAGGGTTGGTCTTTTCAGGTGCGTTAGGCTCGGGAAGTACGCTGTCACTTGGCGCCGGCGACCGTATGATGTGGTATCAGAATAAGGCAGCCTTCCGTGCTGGTGGCGCTACCGGCACTCAATGGGATGATGCGAACATAGGGCTCTTTTCTTTTGCATCAGGCTCCTCAACAACCGCATCGGGATATAATTCAACTTCCATGGGATACACCTCGGTAGCTTCAGGTGATTACTCCATTGTCCTGGGAACACTCTTAACTGCACCCTCGGCTTACGAAGTAGTGGTGGGAATGTCGAATACACCGTATACACCGTCGGCTACCAACTCCTTTGTTGGAACAGACCGCTTGTTCACCATTGGCAATGGTAGCGGGGGGAGTTCACAGAGTAATGCACTCACAGTGCTTAAAAACGGGAATATCGGAATTGGAGTAGATGTAGGAAATGCAGGCGCGTTGGTAGATATTGCCAACCGCATCCGCGTACGCCAAGGCTCTTTGGGAACAGCAGGAATCTGGTTTTATCAGACAACGCCCGCCGACGACGAGGCATTTGTAGGGATGGAGTCTGACGTAAATATAGGATTATACGGCGCCACCTGTGGCTGGGGAATGGTCATGAACAACGCCACAGGCAATGTCGGAATCGGGACCGTTGCTCCTACCCAGAAATTAAATGTTGCCGGTAACGGTCTTTTTACCGGAACAGTTACGGCAAGCTGTGGTGTATTGATCTGTTCGGATATCAGGTACAAGAAAAACATCGAGCCGATTGCTGATGCACTCCATAAACTGCTTGGTGTGAACGGCGTTAGTTATTATATGCGAAAAGATGAATTCCCCGATATGCATTTCAACGACCGGAAACAACTGGGCGTTATTGCACAGGATCTGGAAAAAATATTCCCCGAGCTGGTCAATACCGATGAACAGGGATTCAAATCGGTTGACTATTCCCGTCTCACCCCGGTGCTCATCGAAGCAATCAAGGAACAACAAACACGAATCGACGCACTCGAACGTTCGGTAAAAGCGCTGTCTGACTCCCGGCCTTCGATACCGACTAACGCAAACGAGGAGTCTGATAAAAACGCCGTTGTGCTCGATCAGAATGTACCGAACCCATTCTCCGAGCAAACGGTAATTGCCTATCATCTGCCGGCAACAACCACAAACGCGCAGATGCTTTTTTACAACATGCGGGGGCAGCTCATTAAGATCGTTGAACTCACCGATAAATCGAGCGGACAACTCACGGTCTTTGGAGCCGACCTGAGCAGTGGCGAATACAGCTATTGTCTTGTTGCAGGGGGTAAGATCCTGGATACG
>JABDAO010000028.1 GCA_013289095.1 Bacteroidota bacterium
CTAAGCAACAATACAACAAATCAACAGACAGCCAAGGCGAATACCTTGTCCAGACGCTTGGGTGTTGACAATCCTGAGGCTCGGCGTTCTATCACCCACCCGTGCCAACGTTCCTCCCAAAGACCAGCTATCCCTGCCCGACGGCAGCGCCCGGCCTCAGCTTACCAGTTCAAAAGCGTATTGATTTGCAGATTCCTCCCAAGAGCCGTTTCCCAAAACAGCTAAAGGTACTTTTACTATATTTGGTAACAATACAATCGTACCCAGCTATGGATAACTCAACGGATGTAAAAAGCAACCAAAGCCAGGACACTTTCTACCACGGCACAAAAGCAAATCTGGAGCCAGGGCACCCTCATCCTGATAATCTGCGTTCGTTACGGTATTCCTTAAATACACCTTGGCTCTATTGTCCTTCGAGCCATCTTGCCAGGAAACAATCTGATACGCGGTAATATTCTCCACGCTCATCCCGGGTTCGGAAAATCATTTCCTTGTTCATCAGGGCTTCGATGCCGCGCTGGATATTGGCCGGGGCGCCGATCTGGTATTTGCTGATAAAGGCCCCTGCCGATGGCTGATAGACTTTATCTTCGCCGGCAATGGCCCGGAGCAGGTTCCATTGCACCGCTGTAAGCAGGTTCCGGTATTGCACAAATACACCTTCCTGGTCTTTGAGCAAACCATTGCATTGTTGGCGCACGAACTCCAGGGTAATGTCTTTTGCCCCTGTGCTGTACAGGCGGTTGCATACGGCCTGGGTATAATACGTATGTAACCGTGTCCAGTAAACAATGAATTCAACCGCATCGGGGTGTATCTTTCGTTTTGAATCGCCAAAGAGCTTTTGAATGAAGGCCGAATATTTGTCGGCTGCAATAGCGTCGAGATGCACGGGCTGGGTACTGCTGAAGAAGGGCCGTTTGGCGCTTCCAAACATCTCGGCAAGCATGTGTTCGTTGCTTCCGCTGAAAATGAACTGGACATTCTTTAAGGGCTGAATGAGTGTGCGGAGCAAGGCTTCGATGTTTGTTTCGGGGTAGGTCTGGATTTGCTGAAACTCATCAAAAGCCACAACGATGCGGATCGGCTGATTTTCCAAAAATTCCAAAAGTCCGGCAAGCGATTGCTCAAATTGTTTTGGCTGGGCAAAGTCAAGACTTACTTCGGGTTCTCCGCTCAGGGCATTGAAACTGATCACTGGTCGCAAGGCTTTTAGCAGGATCATGAATTTCTTACCCAGGGTCTTGTGTTCGGGAAACGATTTCATGATTGCACCCGCCAGTTGATTGGTGAGGCCTCTCAGATCACGTGTGGCAAAAATATCCGCATACACGCACTCGGCCTTCCGGCTCTTACGGAGCTGGTGGAACACATGGTAAATAAGCCCTGTCTTGCCCATCCTTCGTGTGGAGAGCAGGGTAGTGTTTACTCCGTTCACGGCATTGGTAACCATTCGTTTGGTTTCCGTTTCCCGGTCGCAAAAGGTTTCGGGTCCTGCATAGGAGCTCAGACTGAAGGGGTTGATGGGTTCATTCATAAGCGTAAAGATACGAAACCCATCATACATTTTGTGTTATGCAAAATGTATAATGCACGTTGTATTATGCAAAATGTGTGAAAATCGCCTCAAGCCCCGCGGCCTCCTGTAGCAACATCGCCACGGCCTCCTTTGGAATAATGCCCGCCAAATTTTGCCCCTGCGCTAATATCCCGTGTAAATTTTGTCAATTGATAAAATTGATGTAGTTTTGGCGCTATGAACGTTACAAAGTTTTCTTTTTCAATTCGTACCTCCAGCCCAATGATGTGCTGTATGTTGTGCTGTTGTTGATTACGGAAGGACTTTACAAGACATTCAAGATGTGATGAGGCCTTTCCAGATTTGGTGAGGCTTTTTTTATTTGGTGCCGGCTCAACCTTCGTCCAACTCAATCTATTTTTAAGAAACCCAACGTACCGATTATGCAGCCTAACGAACATCTGTTTCCAACCGATAAAATACGCGGGAGGGAAGCCAAAGAGTACCTGCTTAAACAGAAGGGCATTGCCGTCTGGATGACCGGTCTGAGTGGCTCAGGTAAGACCACCATTGCCGTTGCGCTCGAAAAGGCGCTGGCTGAAAAAGGAATCCTTACGCAGGTGCTTGATGGCGACAATATACGAACCGGCATCAATTCTAATTTAGGTTTTAGCGCGACTGATCGCACCGAAAATATCCGACGCATTGCAGAAGTTGCCCGTTTGTTTGTACACTGCGGCGTGGTGACCATCTGTTGTTTTGTAAGCCCCACCGAAAAGCTCCGGAGAACTGCAAAAAAAATAATCGGGGCCTCCGATTTTGTTGAGGTGTATATAAAAACAGCATTGGCCGTTTGCGAAGAAAGGGATGTAAAAGGGCTCTATGCCAAAGCCAGAAAGGGGGAGATCAAAGATTTTACCGGTGTGGATGCTGTTTTTGAAACGCCCCTAAATCCTGATCTCATCCTCGTAACAAGGCATCTGCCCGTGGAGGAATCGGTTGACATTATCTTAAAAAAAATATTTAGTAAATGAATACTCAAAAACTAAGTCACCTGAAGGAACTCGAATCGGAGAGCATCTTTATCCTGCGGGAAGTAGCGGCACAATTCGAAAAACCGGTCCTGCTTTTTAGCGGCGGCAAAGATTCCATCCTGGTAAGCTGGCTTGCGCGTAAAGCATTCTGGCCGGCAAAGATTCCATTCCAGCTCCTGCATATCGATACCGGTCACAATTTTACTGAAACCATTGAGTACCGCGATTGGTGGGTAAAACACATCGATGCAAAGCTCCTGGTACGGAGTGTCCAGGATTCCATCAACAAGGGCCGTGTGGCCGAAGAAAAAGGGATCCATGCATCGCGCAATGCGTTGCAAACGGTTACACTGGTAGATGCCATCGAAGAATTTAAATTCGATGCCGCGATCGGCGGGGCGCGCCGGGATGAAGAGAAGGCCAGGGCCAAGGAGCGTTTCTTCTCTCACCGCGATGAATTCAGCCAGTGGGATCCCAAGAACCAGCGCCCAGAACTCTGGAACCTCTTTAACGGCAAGAAACACACAGGCGAACATTTCCGGATCTTTCCGATCAGCAATTGGACCGAGATGGATGTGTGGCAATATATCTATTCCGAAAATATTGCCATCCCCTCTATTTATTTCAGCCATACCCGGCCTTGTTTTGAACGCGACGGGGTTACGTATGCGCATTCTGAGTTTGTGCAACTCAAGTCGTCGGAGAAGGTAGTAGATAAGGTAGTCCGGTTTCGTACCATTGGTGATATGTCGTGTACCGGGGCCGTTGGTTCAACCGCTTCTACGCTCGAAGAAATCATACAGGAAGTGGCTTCCACCCGGGTTACAGAACGCGGAAGCCGTATAGACGACCGGCGTTCGGAAGCGGCCATGGAAGAACGGAAAAAGGCCGGATATTTTTAAAGACAGCAAATCGCAATGAATACACTTAACACATCCGTGCCCGCGCCCGGAACACAAGATACAGCCATGACCCCATTTTCAACTTCTGCTTACCTCGACATGGAGTTGCTCCGTTTCACCACCGCCGGTTCGGTGGATGACGGCAAGAGCACCCTTATCGGGCGTTTGCTGTACGACAGCAAATCGATATTCGAAGATCAGTATGAAGCCATACGCGCATCCAGCGAACAACGAGGCGAAGAATATGTAAACCTGGCCCTGCTCACCGACGGGCTCAAAGCCGAGCGTGAACAGGGAATCACCATCGATGTGGCATACCGCTATTTTGCCACCCCGCGCCGTAAATTCATCATTGCCGATACCCCCGGTCATATTCAATACACCCGCAACATGGTTACGGGTGCATCTACTGCCAATGCCGCCATCATCCTCATCGATGCCCGGAAAGGCGTGATCGAACAGACCATGCGTCATACCTATATCGCATCCCTGTTGCGTATACCACATGTGATAATCTGCGTCAATAAAATGGATCTGGTTGAATTCAAAGAGGAAGTGTTTGAGCGGATAAAAAACGATTTTCAGACATTCGCTTCGGGTTTGCCGGTAAACGATCAGCATTTTATCCCGATTAGCGCATTGAAAGGGGATAATGTGGTGGAGCGTTCAGAACATACACGCTGGTACAAAGGTCCTGCCCTGCTTGAACTGCTCGAAACCTTGCCCGTGGCGAATGATCAGAACAATGCCCGGCCACGTTTTGCGGTGCAATACGTCGTCCGCCCCATGAGCAATGAATATCATGACTACCGCGCCTATGCCGGACGCGTTTCGGGAGGGCCCTTTCAAACAGGTGATGAGGTGCGTATACTCCCTTCCGGAAAAAGGACGCGTATCAAATCCATGAACCTGGCAGAAACGCCGCTGAGCATTGCCATTGCCCCGATGAGTATTACGATGGCGCTCGAAGATGAGGTGGATGTGTCGAGAGGCGAAATGATCGTAAAGGCCAGCGATAGCCTGGAAGCAACCCAGGACCTGGAAGTCATGATCTGCTGGCTGGCGGAGACAAACCTACTCTTGAATGGGAAATACACGTTAAAACATACTTCGAGAGAAGTGCGTTGTGTCGTAAAATCCATTCAATACAAGGTAAATACCAGCACACTCGAACACCTGACCGACGATCAGAACATCGGGCTGAACGATATTGCCTGCATCCGCCTGCGGCTGACTGCCCCTGTTTTTGCTGACAAATACAGCGACAACCGCATAACAGGCAGTCTGATTCTGATTGATGAAGGAACCAATGTAACGGTTGGGGCAGGGATGATTGTATGAGTGCTCAGGAATAAGAAAAATCCCAAATAATTCTGGAGCAAAAAAATCTTCAGCAAGATGGATATACTATTCTGAATGGAGTTTTTTCGGTTGCCGAAACACAGGCTCTCTCTGCGCTTATTGAAGCGGGAGAAAAATATGAATCATCTTTCCGGAAAACAGCTGATCTGTTTGCGATCCGTAGATTCCTGAAAGTTGTTTGGGGTGCAGGAAAAATCATCTGGAACCCAACGATGATGCAGATTGTAGGAGAACTGCCGGTAACCATTTTTTTGTGGTGAAATCAATCTATTTCGATAAGCCCCCCTTATCCAATTGGTTTGTTTCCTGGCATCAGGACCTCACCATTTCGGTTGAGAAAAAATCGGATGTAACCGGGTTTGTGCATTGGAGTGAGAAGCAGGGGCAGATTGCCGTTCAACCACCCCTGAATGTTCTGGAAAGCATCTATACCTTCCGGATCCATCAGGATGATTGTGATGAAACAAATGGGGCGCTCCGGGTAATCTCTGGTACACATCTACAAGGAATCATCAGACCTGAAACACTATCTTATCCTTTAGCCGGATCACTTTGTGATGTGCAGACGGGAGGAGTCATGATCTCCATATCCTGTTTGTCGGTTTCAAGCTTTGTAATGTAGGAACGCGATTTCAGCCACTTTATCCTGCAAAAGGTTTGCAGCGAGCTTTGCATTTCTAAACAGCGTTACATAGCAGAATTGGCGCCATTTGTTAGTCAGGCAAATGTACCCACGTAGGTACATATCGGCAAGAAAACAGATTTACAGATCATTGTGCCTGGTCAGCAGCAACATCTCCAGATGCGGAATGCCATCCTCCAGGTATTCAGAGCTCACCACCTCAAAACCCAGACCGGAATAAAAGCGGAGGAGATAGCTCTGGGCCCCGATGCGTATAGGCACAGGGCCGTAAGTTTGCAGGATCCATGCAATGGCCTGTTTCATCAGTTCCTTACCGGCCCCGGTTTTTCTTGCCAGGGAGGAGGTGCAAACCCGGCCAATGGATGCTTCGGCAAACGAAAGACCCGCCGGCAAAATCCGTGCACAGGCGATGAGCCGGTTTTCTTCGGAATAACCAAGCAGATGAAAGGCAGAAACATCTTTGCCGTCGGCGTCCTGATACGGACAGTTTTGCTCCACCACAAACACTTCCATCCTCAACTGCAGTAGTTCATACAATTGCGCGGCATTGAGTTCTGAAAAGCCCAGCAGCGTCCAGTTGATGTTCATCGGGTTTGGCATTTATTCTGTAAGTAAAGATGAAAAAAAAGAGAGCGTGTAGGTACGCTCTCTTTTTTTATGTTTTTATAAAGGCTGGGTTAATGACCTGTTAGTTTCTTATAGTCAGCGGCGCTGAGCAAACCGGTTAACTCGGCAAGGTCAGACATCTCCACCTTGATCATCCAGCCTTTTCCATACGGATCCTTGTTAACGTCTTCGGGGTTGGATTGAAGCCCGGGATTCACTTCGGTGATTTTCCCACTGATGGGCATGAACAAATCAGATACTGTTTTCACAGCTTCAACGGTTCCGAACACGGCTTCGTGTTGCAGGTCTTCGCCCTTGGTTTCTATCTCAACGTATACAATGTCTCCAAGTTCACCTTGCGCAAAATCGGTAATACCAACAACAGCAACAGTGCCTTCTACCCGGATCCATTCATGATCCTTGGTGTATTTCAGATTTTCAGGGAAATTCATATCAGATTTTCTTTGTTAGTCCTGGCAAAGATATGGGATAAATAAAAAAAACCGAAAATTCGGAGGTTTTTATTATTCTGGCAAATTACAGGGTAAGCCTTAGGGAGATACCGATATTGGTATTCGCCGTCAGGAAGGAGGTCGATACGAGTGGATTTGTGCGTATGTAATCGCAAAACAAACGGATACTGAGTTTATCGCTCAGCACATAATCGGCCGAGGATTTAACCGAGATGAGGTTTTGACCGGATGTGAGCTGGTTATACTCCGGGTCTATCTTCCGGATAATCGTCTCGTTGTTCCGGTATGAAACGTCAATACGTACCTTCAGATCGCTTTTGACAGGGGCTTTGAGGTATTGAGGGAAGAGTTTACGGGGTTTCATTTTAAAGGCATAGCCCATACCAACCACCAGTTCTTTTCCATCCAGCTCGGTAACCTGGTTGCTGGTCACACTCAGTGAAAGGGTACGGTCTTTCTTGATTTCGATCTTTGTTAGCAGCCGGTTCTGCCAGGTCATATCGGCCATGATCAGAGGGCTGAATTGTTCAGACAGGGTCACAGAAGGGATGTTGTATTTTGAAATAAAATCACCTGTGGCATTTCGTTGGCTGGTGTAGATGCTTCCATCGGGCGAAAAGAAATCGAGGTTTGTCGCATACGACCCGATGCTGTAGGTTGACCGGTAGGCATGCGAGAGAGTAAATGTCTTGAAATATTTCTTAAAGCGTTCGGTTTTTGAAAGACCATCGTACGTAACTCTCCAGTTTGGTTTTGGAACAGACATGAAAGGATTGGTGGTGAACGATCCATTGTTTTTACCGGTATACGCAGCAAGGAAGGCGGGGATCAGCACATCTTGTGAGCCGGCGCTGTAGCCATCGCTGTAGCCGGTCGAAAGAATGCCTGGACTAGCCACATTGTTGGCTGCTCCCAGACGTTGTGAGATAACAGCCCGGTTGTTCCTGAACTGCTCGAAGAGGGCAGAACTATAGTCCTTGTTGTTGGTGGCAAAGGTAGTCCGTATCATCATGTATGACATGCTGAAGTTACCCCCCTCTGCAGGTGTTTCGCTGGTATAATCCTGGATGACCGGGTTCCAACGGTAGTACTCGTTGCGGTTATCAGATTGGTTGATGTTTGCATTCAGTTCAACCTTACAATCGGGTATTGGCTCCAGGTTTGCACGTGCGCTAAAGTTCTTTGTCTGGGTCCGGGCAAACGGGCTGGCCAGGCTTTGGGTATGGACAAGCCATCCATGTTCGGCCGCGTATATTCCATAGTGGGCCTGGTTTCCGCCATAGTGATCCTGTTCGCCGACGAGGAATCCCACGCTCGGGCCGTTGAAGTTATTACCTGTGCCCAAGATTGTAGATCCCTGGTTATAGCCGGGAAGGATCGTACCCCTGTTTTCAGTATAGCTCACCGAAACCGTTTTAACAGTCATCAATGCCCTGGCCAGATACTCCACAATGTCGGTGTCCCATTTCTTTAACCGGTTGAGCGAATCCTGCTTGACCCTGTTGATTGAATCGAGCCTGAATTTTTTGATCGAATCCAGTTTCGTCATCGGAGGCGCTCCAGGCTTGGGTTTGATAGGCGGAAGGACCAGGTCTGCTTTAGGCGTTTGTCCGGGCGGTTTTTTGCTGTTGATTTTTTTCAGGATAGGCACCTTGTTATAAAGGGTCACCATGTTTGCCTGGCCATTGAGCGTCCACTGTTGTGAATTCTGAATGGTGTTTCCCATCGAGTCGGCCGATAGTGGCGCCCGGAGCCAGTCGTAGCTTGTTCCATAACGTGCGGTAGCAGTTATGAAATCAAGGATCGGAATTTTGTTTATAGGTACGGTGTAATTAAAGTTGATGGTGTGGTGATAATGGGTGTTAAGCCCGAGCCCCAACATGTTGTTCAAGATACTGTCCCTTTTTTGTTGCGTATCGATGGGGCCCGGAGGCTCCATGACCCGGCTTTCGTTCAAGGCACTAAAATCGATCTTCAGGGCTTTGCACAGATCATATTTCAGGTCATAGTTCCGCGTCATGCTGAATGTTTTGTTGTAGGTTGGGGCCAAGGGTACATCGCTTATCCCGGTAGTATTCCGAACGAGTTGCTCGGCGTAGGTGCGGTTGATATCGGTTGTAAACGTCATGCTGGTAACATTGGCATTGATATTCAGATCGCGTATCAGGGTGAGGTATTTGTATTTGTTCAGAAGGGAGTTCTTGGCAAAAGGCTTGATATTTTTTGGTTGAGTGGAAAAATTATAGGCCAGACCGCCCCGGTAGTTCTTTTGCAAAGAATGGTCGATGGTTGGCGAATGGCCCAGGACCTCGGCATACGAATAGTTGAGCGACACATTTTCCGGATCGTAAAACCGGGCTTTCTTGGTAGTGCCCTTGGAGCGTTCTTTTTTTACATTCGTAAAATTGATGCTGTGTCTTTGTGTAATGGTATTGATTTCGTTGCGAAGTTGATTTTGTACATCAGGCGACAGATTTTTAACAAGAATGTCGGGGTCGAGCGGGTTATACTGGGGCGTAGCGATTGATTCAGAAAAGCCGACAAACATAGGTACATGCAGGTTGACCTTGGTGGGGAAAAATTTTCCAAGCTCCAGCTGGGAGGAAATGTCTATACTCTTATCTGTTTCCTTTTGACGTGTGCTGACACCCGATTCGATTCCTCCGAACCCGGGTGTGCTGTAGTTGCCGGCAACATTTAATGTTCCGAAATCGGCGAGCTTGGCCGTCATCCTGCCCACCGCAGCCCAACCTCCGGTTTCATCGAAATTGGTCAGACGAAGTTCATCCACCCATACCTCAGCACATTTTGGCAATCCATCGTCGGGAGCTCCGCCAATTTGTTTTTTCGGGTTTCGGACCCCGATCATGATGGTTTTAATAGCGGCAAGGCTCGGGCTTCCCATGATGGTGATGACGCGGTCGCCCAGTGCAGGTTTCGGATCGGTTGTAAATGGAATAGTGAGGGATGCTTTTCCCTGCGTGATCATCGTATTTCGGGTCTGTTTTGCATCCTGAAGCTGGGAGAAGTCAAGAGTCATGTTATTGTCGGCAGGCCAGACTTTCAACAAAGAGGCATCGTCAGATCCGTAAGAGCCTGGAGGGGTGACGAGCAACGGAATGGCATATTCATAATAGTTGTCGGTAAAATCGGTCCCGAATCGGATAAAACATTCGATGTCATCATTATTGAGCACTGCACCTCCAGGGCCTGCTTCGGCATGGATAAACATGTTCACCGTCTTATACGAGCGCACATCCATGTTCATGGTTTTGTATGCGGCACGGGCATCTCCGTCTTTGAGACCACAGATTTTTAAAGAAAGCGATTGTTCGTTTAGCTGGATGATGGTTGCGGTAGCTGCGCTTTGCTGACGCTGGATACCGGGAGGCAGCACATAATTCACCGGTACGCGGCTTCCGTTTTCCTCAATGTTCACTGCAGCCAGATCGAACGTGGTATTGAGTTCGTCGTTCGGAATATACTCGCCCGGTGAAAGCAGAGAGTAGTTGTATTGTCTCCATTCATCCCTCACAAATTCAAGTTTGCACATCCGGCAAATCACCGGTTCGTTGACGTTTTTAAAGAAAATCCGGATAAACCTGATTGATTTAAAATCGTCTATCGTGCCAATTTTTTTCGTGTACTGTGAAATCGGTATCCTGAACTGATAATAGTCTATCGTTCTCGATCTGCCATCAATTGTCGTAGTTGTGCTTTGGTGATAGTCTGTAATGAAGTTCCGCCCTACATTGGTTTCTTTAATATCGTTTGCCGTAAGTTTTACGTGGTATTCGTAATACGCTTCGGTTTCGTTGAGTGTATTGTCGTGGTTTACATCCTCGGTATTCGGCAGGGTGTTTGACTGGGTCGGATAGCTTTCATTGTATCCATATACGTTTGTCTGGCCGGTAGGGATTGAGTTGCCTTCCATGCCATTAAATTTCTTGTAACGGCCCAGGATGTCAATGCTTTTATTGTCATAGTCGGTTCCACGGAAATAGTGGTAGTCATCGGCAGAAGGGTCGAAACTCGCGCTGTCTGCGGCCCCGCTGCCGGCTCCGAATGCAATTTTTACGCGGTTGATATAACTCGCAAAAAAGGCCCGTTCGTCTCCATCGCTCATTCCGTCCAGACCAACATCCTGGCGTAGCCTGGAGAAATCATCGTTTGCAAACGCGTTTACGATTACCTGTGCGTTTGGAACACGCCCCCAGATGGTTTGGTCATAGCCCGAGGCGGCTCCGCTATTGGGGTCAATCACAATCCCGTTTTCATATTCCTTCCGTGAATCGCGCAGGATATCTTCCGAAATACTGCCCAGGTCAAAGTAAAGATCACCGGAGGTATTCGGGTTGAGGTTATCACTGGGGTCGACACCATCGTGATCAAACGGATCCATCATCCAGAACTGGATGAACTGTATGTTGGCAGCCTCAAAGTCGTTGGTTGTAACCTGTCGCATCATGCCTCCCCAACGGGTCCAGGCGTTGGCCAGGGTGCCATCTGGATTGAGACCCGATGAATGGGCCGAAGGATCAGGCTTTACGTCGTAGTTGTATGGGCCACGCTCGTTCGGGTAAAAAGCAAGGTCAAGTGTAGCAATTGGGATAGGCTGACCGGTTGGGCTTTCTTTATTTGGGAAAATCTCGTTCTCGAATATTTCACGTGTGAAGTGGTTCGACATGTCGGTCTTGGTAATATTGGCAGGAGTAATGCTATTGCCAAGCCTCAGGAAGAGGGGATCGATGTTGTACCAGCAGAGCCGTGCACGGTTGTAACCGATAGAGATGGAATCGAGAAACACCGATTCAGGGAAAAGCACAGGGTCGTTCGGGATGGAGGAGATTGACCAGGCAGAAGGTTGTTTGATATCGATGGCCGATTGGGTGCCTTCAAAGTCATCAATATACGATGTTCCTCCGGCCCCGATCGCCTTGTTATAACCCGGTATCAGTGCAGCCCATTCCCCGGCAGAGGTGATGGTCGACATCTCCTTGGTCTGGATGAGCGGTATCATGTCCACCATTCGGGTCAGCCAGGGGGCTTCGGTACGGTGATTCAGATTGATGCCAATCATGGTATTGCTGATCGGTTCATCGCCGATGTTCACCTTCTGGGTAAGCGGACGCTCGGTCAGGTTCAGGACGGTTCCTCCGATGGTAAAATCTTTGTTGAACCTGAAATCGAGGTGAGTACCGATGAGCGATTTGGTCTGTATGTTAAACAGGGAGTTGCTCTCGAGCGATATTTTGATCGGGGCTCCCGATTGCAGCAGCCCGTCATTAATAATCTTGACCCGGCCCAGGGCATAATCTACCGTATAATCTACGTTTTCTGTTAAAGGGACCCCTCCTGAAGTAACTTTTACGGATCCTTGCGGAACGTTTACGGCATTCAGCGAGATGTCGTTCGAGGCGGCTCCTTTGTATTGCCCGCTGAGTTTGAACCGGTCTTTCTTTTGTATTTGCTGTGCGGCTGTTTTGGTAGAGTCATAGAGTTCATTGAATACATATTTTGCTGCTACCGTAGGATTGGCCGGGTCATACATCTTCAACCCCAGATAATCCCCAAAGGGTTCGACCACCGGTATGATAATCCGGCCTTTGGCAGCATCAATGGTCACCCCATCGAGGAAGTCATAAATTCCATCGGGGATCGGATCCAAATTTGCATCCAGGTGGTCGCAATTCATGACCTGTATCAGCGGTTTTCCATTGATCGGGCCTTCTGGAATAAAACGGATGTCGGTGCTGGTGGATGGGTTGTTATATAAAATATCGCATCTGAAATCCTGAGGATTCACCGAATAAGCCCCGATGGAATAGATATTCTTCATCATCAGGTTCCAGAGTAAGGTATCGGCAATGGGGCTTACATTTGTGCTTTTCAGCATCTTCACAAAAAGTACGTTGTCGCCCGTGATCCCATCATCCGAAAACTCACCGACCTGATAAATGGCATCTCCGATGGTATATTGATAAGCTACGGCCAGTACTTCGTCGTAGTTCAGGGCGGCGTTCAGGGAAATATAGCCCAAACGTTTGTTAAGTGTGTATTCGGTAGGGCCAAGCTTTTTTGAAAACTGAACTTTTTCATAGTCATCAACCGGTTGGAAATTTGCACAGCTTGGTGAGGTACAGCTCAGGCTCGCAAGCGTATTCGTCACGTTGTTAATATTTCGAAGGGTTGTGTTTGCATTCAGGGGAGCCAATGGGTAAGCCTGGTTGGCCAGTTTGAAATATAAAGAATTGGCGTTGTTCGATGGGTTGGTCCCTGCCGGTTGGTTTAAGGTCACAAAACGACGGTTGGGCTGGTGGAGACGGGTTTCTCCCAGATCGGTCAGGGCCAGGATGTTTCGGGTGTTATCGGTCGTACTGGTTTTGTTTGTTACCCAAACCTCCACACGGGTTATATTAACAAGGGTATTGATAATCGGCAGGTTGGCGAGTGCGGTGTTATATTGTTCACGGAAATAGGTAGAAAGGAAAAAGTGTTTGTTGGCATCATACGCATCGCCCGAAACAGAGAATTGGGTAATTTGTGCACCGCCGGTGACATTGATTTCAGACTTCTTCCCCTTTTCCTGCGAGAAAACGGTGGTTGCCGTGAGCCTTCCAAACTGAAGAATGGTCTTCACCCCGAAAAGAGTCTGACTGCCTGTGATCAGGGAGCTTGAAAGCGGAAAACTGATGTTACCCGCTTCAATTTTCTTAATGATTTCATCTTCATACCCGGTATACTCCAGTTTCATTTGATTTTCAAAATCGAAGGTAGCTTCGGTATTGTAGTTGGTGGTCAGTTTCAGCTTATCACCGATTTTGCCGACCACGTTTAGATGGATTTTTTCGTTGAAATCGAACGTGGTAATCCTTCGTTGTTTTACCGGAAGCGCAGGGTTGTCAGTACGGTTGGTATTCGAACCAAAGATCAGTTCTGCCGATCCCTGCGGGCGGATATCAACGGTATTTCCTCCAAAAATGCGGTCGAAAAAGATGTTATTGATCTTTATCGGGGGGATAATGTTTCCTTTCTGTGTTTTCTGGTTCAGGCTCTCGGCATGAACGCGTTGTTTCCAATAATCCTTGAGCGACTGGCGCATGGTATAATCCACATACTCGTCGTAGGTCATGTAAGTGGGTTCCCGGTAGGTCAGGTCACCCATTTTCTGGTTGATCTGGAATTGGTTGGAGTCGGGGTCGTAAACTACCGTGGTTTTGATATTTGACGGATCGTGCAGTTTGAGCCCTTTGTTGTTGTTGAAATACATCGGGTCTTTTCCGCTCTGATCCTCATAAGGGTATGGAAGGTCAACAAGCGGGGTGTCGGGAACGAGCGTAACCGGGTGGGTGAGATTGGGGTATGCACCAAAAGACCCTACCTTCGCCGTTGTCAGAAAAACAACCGAGAGCATGGCCAGGGAAAGAGCTCCCAGTAGACTATATTTGAAAGCCTTATACAAGAATTGTTCTATAAGTGTTTAAGAGCCAGCTTTATAAGATGCTCCACAGAGACCACGTTGCCCTCTGTTTTGAAGGCTTTGTCGATCGCTTTCTCTGCTGCATTCTTAACAAAACCCAGCATGACCAATGCTGATAACGCCTCATTTCGAATTTTATTGTCGGAAAAGACCAATTTTTCGGAAGATAATGCAACCTTCCCAATTTTATCCTTCAGATCGACGATGATCCGGAGTGCGGTTTTTTCACCGATCCCCTTTACGCTTTTCAATATATGAACATCTCCTGTTGTAATAGCATTTTGTATTTCTTCAGCCTGAAGGGAAGAAAGCATAAGCATAGCGCTGTTCCCTCCAACCCCTGAAACGGAAGTTAGCGCACGGAACAAGAAACGCTCATCCTTGTCATGAAATCCATAAAAACGGGGCAGATCATCACGTACGTAGGTTTGCTCGGTGAAGAGCTTGCAAGCTGTTCCCTGCTCGATCCGGGAGGAGGTATTGAGGGAAATATTCATCACATAACCAACTCCTCCACATGCGATTACCACAAATGTTGGGGTTTTTTCGACCAATGTTCCTTCGATAAAATCTATCATAACGATTCTTCCTTTCTGAACTATTTTCTGGATTGCGCATCCACCACGGCAATGGTCACCATATTTACGATTTCACGCACCGAACTACCCATTTGCAGGATGTGGACCGGTTTTTTCAAACCAATGAGTACGGGCCCTATGGCTTCTGCCCCTCCAAGTTCCTGCATCAGCTTATAGGCAATATTACCCGAAGCAAGATTTGGGAAGATCAGGGTATTCACCTTTTTGTCAACCAGATCACTAAACGGAAACTGTTCTTTCAGCAATTCATTGTTCAACGCAAAATTTGCCTGTAATTCGCCGTCTACGATCATTCCCGGGTAATCGCGGTGCAGGATTGCCACCGCATCCCTCACCTTGGTCGGGATTTCGCCTTCGGCAGAACCAAAATTGGAATAGGAGAGGAGGGCTATCCTCGGGACGATGTTAAACTGTTTGATGGTATTCGCGGTAAGCACCGTAATATCCACCAGATCCTGGGTGGTAGGATCCAGATTCATGGTAGTGTCAGCAAAAAAGTAGGGTCCTTGTTTGGTAACCATGAGGTACATCCCGGCAACTCTTCTGACGCCTTCCTGCACACCGATAATTTGAAGGGCAGGCTTGATGGGCATAGAATAGCTGCGGGTCAGGCCCGAAATCATTGCATCTGCAGCTCCAGTCTCGACCATCATGGCTCCGAAATAGTTTCGTTCGCGCATGATTTTACGGGCCTCGAAAAGGGTATATCCGCGCCGATTTCGTTTTTTGAAGAGAATGTCTCCAAAGGCATAGCGCCGTTCGTCCTCTTCCTTGCTCCGGGGGTCAATGATCGGAATATCGGCCAGGTCGAGGAAATTTTGCTCGATCAGACGCAGGATTTTTTCGCGGTTTCCAAGTAAGATTGGTTTTGCAATGCCCTCTTCCTTGACCTGCATGGCAGCCTTGAGTATCTTGTAATGATCGGCTTCGGCAAAGACCACCCGTTTGGGGTTCGATTTAGCTTTGTTGGTAATGCCTCTGATCAGTTTATTGTCGAGGCCCAGCCGGTTGGTCAACTCGTTTTTATATCCATCCCAGTCGGTGATTGTTTTTTGAGCCACACCCGATTCCATCGCAGCTTTCGCAACGGCCGGCGATACGGTGCTGATCAGCCTTGAGTCGATTGGTTTTGGGATAATATATTCAGGGCCAAAGCTCAGGTTCTTGATGGCATAAGCCAGGTTTACAGAATCGGGAACCGGTTCCTTGGCCAGTCCGGCAATGGCGTACACGGCGGCCAGTTTCATGGCTTCATTGATCTGGGTTGCCCGTACATCCAGCGCTCCCCGGAAAATGAATGGAAAGCCCAGGACATTGTTTACCTGGTTGGGATGGTCAGAACGTCCGGTTGCCATAATAATATCTGTGCGCGCTGCCATCGCGTCATCATAAGGGATCTCCGGATCAGGGTTTGCCAGCGCAAATACGATCGGGTTAGAAGCCATGGATTTGATCATATCCTGGGAAACAATATTTCCTTTCGAAAGGCCTACAAAGACATCGGCATCCTTCATGGCTTCGGCCAGATTGGTCACCCCCCGTGGTTTGGACGCGAAAAATTTTTTGTGCTCATCCAGATCGGTGCGATCGGTCGTCAAGGGGCCCTTGCTGTCGAGCATCAGGATATTCTCCTTTTTTGCCCCAACGGCAATGTAGAGTCTTGCACAGGAGTTTGCAGAAGCGCCCGCCCCATTGACTACAATTTTAACTTTTGAAATGTCCTTCCCTGCAACCTCACAGGCATTGATAAGGGCTGCCGATGAAATAATGGCAGTGCCATGCTGGTCATCGTGCATCAGTGGAATATTCAATTCAGCCTTCAGCCTCCGTTCGATTTCAAAACACTCAGGGGCCTTTATGTCCTCCAGATTGATACCCCCGAACGTAGGGGCAATTGCTTTCACCGTATTTACAAAGAGGTCTACATCTTTTGCATCCACTTCAATGTCGAACACATCGATATCGGCAAAAATTTTAAAAAGCAGGCCTTTCCCTTCCATCACCGGTTTGCCGGCCAGCGGGCCGATATCGCCCAGGCCAAGCACTGCTGTACCGTTTGAGATGACTGCCACCAGGTTGCCTTTTGCGGTATATTTATAAGCATCTTCCGGGTTTGCTTCTATTCGCAGACAGGGCTCAGCTACGCCTGGTGAATAAGCAAGGCTAAGATCGCGTTGTGAGCTATAGGGTTTTGTTGGGACTACTTCAATCTTCCCTGGTCTTCCCTGAGAGTGGTAATCTAATGCGTCCTGCTTTCTGAATTTTGCCATAAATCATCTTCTTTGATCGGAAGGCGAAGATAATAATTTTTAGCAGGGCAAAATGTAGCTTTTACGCCTCCTAAGTATTAAGGTTATGAAGCTGCTCGGGTGAACTTTTTAGGGATCTGCGGCTTTAACCTCCACTATTATCCTTCCACTTTTTCAATCGAAACCGAAAACGCTTTCGAAGGTCAGCCAGTTGAACCCTCCGGCCAGCACGTTGAGCGATGGAGACAGGATAAGTCTGAGGCGACGGCGCAAATCAGAACGAGGGTTATCCGTCTATCCAGAAATCTCCGTATCAGCCTGTTTTACAGCCAAAAGCCTGTCTGAATTCGATTTTTTTTCGTACCGAATGCTTCAAAAAGCCAGGGGTCGAGCCCGATACCCTGACAGGATAACTGGAATCCGTTCGGCGTGACCCGATCTTGAAATTATTTTCATGTCAGAAACTCCCACTCTGTTTGCCTGAATCTGCGATATCCAGTACTTAAATTTCCTCCCTCTATGAAATCGCAGAATAATAGGAAGTAACTGATTTTTACTTTCGAACCGGATGAAACCTCAGACATGAAAGATGCGTTTCATTAAACAAATAACCTTGGATGCATACGGGGTTTGAACCAATTCCTAACCTGTTTAATTAATCACGCTTCACGTCAGAAGGATGTACGTAAGAGATCCTTTTTTCGGATATCAGGTTTATCCCCAGGATACGATCATCCAGGCCGATTCCAGACACGGATCAGTACATGCTCTGCAACATTGTTTTACAAATCAATTTTTGATTCAAACCAGAACCAAGCACCTGAAAAACCTATGAAAAATCCAGCCATCATCCAACCAGAAGTATTGAATATCAAGATTATCACCGACATCCCTTAGAAAATGAGGGCAGTATGCCGGCAGAGCAGGGAGGCATGTATAACACCAGGAAACAGAGCAGGTAATGGTTGTTTTTCAACCTTTGTTTGCTCTGTTTTCCTGTTTAGTACGGGCTTAAGCCTGACCAGCCCCCGGATTTTCCGACCCTTGATTCTCTCCTTCTTTCACCTGTTCGTCTCTGCTTATCCCGAACTCATCTAAATTCCCTCCAAAGCGGTGAAGGGTATGGAAATTATGAGTAAAATTGCAGACTTTTTAAACCCCATATTGCTAATTTTCTCCCTTGCAGGCCGACCAAGTACATATTATCGACAATCAGATTCATACTCCCGGTAAGTGGAGAGACTATGCGGCGTTCATCAAGCTGAGGCTTTCGTCGTTGGTAGTTTTCTCGGCAGCCATCTCGTTTATTATCGGGTCGGGCGAACATCTCAATTGGGCGAAGCTCTGCTGGCTGGTGGTTGGAGGATTTCTTGTTACCGGTTCATCGAATGGGTTTAACCAGATCATAGAGCGGGATCTCGACAAACTGATGAGCCGGACAATGAACCGTCCACTTCCACAAAACAGGATGACTGTTTTGGAGGCTATTATATTGGCTTCTGTTACCGGAATTTCAGGAATAGCCATCCTTTGGGTTTTTATGAACCCCTTGAGCGGGATACTTGGATTCCTGGCCCTCTTTTTATACACCCTGGTGTACACACCGCTTAAGCCCAGAACTCCTTTTGCCGTTTTTGTGGGGGCATTCCCCGGGGCGATTCCCCCCATGCTTGGATATGTTGCCGCTTCGGGTGCGGTGGGTCACTTTAGCATTCAGGCCATCGTACTTTTTGCGGTCCAGTTTATCTGGCAGTTTCCGCATTTCTGGGCCATTGCCTGGGTGGTGGATGAAGACTACCGCAAAGCCGGTTTCAGGATGTTGCCCTCTGGTGAACGCGACAAAAGTACAGCTTTTCAGATCCTCGTCTATACTTTGTTTTTGGTGCCTATCAGTTTGTGTCCGGTGCTTTTCAAGATGTGCGGACCGGTTTCGGCCGTGATCATCCTGATGGCGGGGATCATGTTTTGTTGCCAGGCGTTTCGTTTGTTCAAGGAATGCACCGTGAAAAGAGCGCAACAGCTCATGTTCGGATCTTTCTTTTACCTGCCGGTAGTTCAGCTGGCCGTATTAATGGGAAAATAAGATGATTGCAATGACAGAAAGCGGGATGCAACCGAAAGAACAGCTCAACAGGGAAAAAGCCTCCCGCATGCTGATGTGGCTTGGGATTGCTTCGATGGTAATCTTTTTCGGGGGGTTGACAAGCGCATACATTGTCCGTCTGAACGGGGGCAATTGGAAAGACATACGTTTGCCGGCCGAATTTTATGTGAGTACCGCGCTGATCATGTTCAGCAGTGTGACCATGAGTGCGGCCATGGCTGCTGTAAAAAAAGGCAAAGCTCCTATCCGGTTCCTTTTTATCACCCTGATGCTCGGCATCGGTTTCGCGATTTTTCAGTTTCTCGGCTGGAGAGATCTAAATCATTCAGGTATTTATTTCACCGGCAAGCAAAGCATCGCCTCGGGTCAATACCTGTATGTACTTACCTGGGCACATCTGATGCACCTTTTTGGAGGCCTGATCACCTTGATTTTTGTGTCTGCCAAATCGGCCAGAGGGGGGTATTCGCAGACGAACTACAATGGAATGCAGATCGCGGCAATTTTCTGGAATTTTCTGGATGCGTTGTGGATCTATTTGTTCCTCTTCCTGTTATTTATCAGATATATTGCCTGAAATAGATGCCAATTAAAAAATAATTGTTAAAATTGTCCGCCGGATTAAGTATCCAAAACGGCTCCTAAATCAAACACAAACCAAATAATATATATTCTTATGTCAGATCACTCATCGACAGATTATCCGGCAAATTGGGGAGGTGGGGTATCACCGCTTAAAGTTAGTTATGGTAAACTGTTTATGTGGTTCTTCCTTATCTCGGATGCACTCACATTCTCGGCCTTCCTTAGCGCATACGGTTTTATGCGTCACAAATTTTCGGGTACATGGCCTGAGCCTTCCAAAGTATTCCATCACTTTCCCTTTGTTGAAAAAGAACTTCCGCTGGCGTATGTGGGTTTGATGACCTTTATCCTCATCATGTCGTCGGTAACAATGGTTCTTGCCGTTGAAGCGGGTCACCGCAAAGACAAGAATGCGGTTTTGAAATGGATGTTCCTCACCATTTTGGGCGGTTTTGCATTCGTAGGATCACAGGCCTGGGAGTGGTTTCACTTCATTACCGGCACTGAACATGGAGCCTGGAAGGATGTGATTGTGGATGGCAAAGTGGTTCACCAGATTGTAAAGGGAGCCAACCTGACCTTTAATGAATACGGCAACTCCCTGTTTGGCGCTTTCTTTTTCTTCATCACGGGTTTCCACGGGTTTCACGTATTCAGCGGTGTGATGATCAATATCACCATCTTTATTATGGTGGCCAGAGGGGTGATGGAAAAACGCGGTCATTACGAAATGGTCGAGAAAGTTGGTCTCTACTGGCACTTTGTGGATTTGGTCTGGGTCTTTGTATTTACCTTCTTTTACCTGCTGTAATCATTCATTCCGACTTTTAAGTACTCACACTAGATACAACACACTATGGAATTCCACGACGACTTTCCCCAATATGAACTCCGGGACCAGCACGACGAGGCTGAAGGCAAGAAACAACGCCGCAGGCTCTGGAATGTGTTTTGGATTATGCTTGGCATTACGGTATTTGAACTTTCGCTTGGTTCGTATGCAGCCAGCAAAGGGTTTGATAAAACCGCACTGAAAGTTATCTTCATCAGTCTTACCATCGTGAAGGCATATTATATTGTGTATGCATTTATGCACCTGGGGCATGAAGTGAAATCAATGAAATGGATCATCATCGGTCCGTACACAACCTTTATCCTGTACCTGGTGTTCATGGCAACGGTTACCGAAGGAAATTACTCCGCTGTGCATAAAGTTTCTCCTCCGGATAAAGTATACGCCATGCCAACCCCTGCCGAGCTCGAAAAGGCCGAAGCCACAGAGCATGAAGAAGCTGCTCCCGTCAAAACCGGGAATGCCGCCGAAGGCGCTAAGAAGGAATAATCCCGCACTTTACAGTTGAAGTATGCAATCCGCGCTGAAAAGGCTACCAACACGCAGGAACGGCGGGATAACCCAAACAGCCCTCGGATCCTAACCCACTATACCCGCCCGGCCAGGGAACGTCAGTGATTCGCCGGTCGGACGGGCAGCAGCGAACTCCGTTTCTGCTGTACAACTTGGGATAATAGTAGTTCTGCCTCCGGCGAACGAGCAACATGAGAAAAGGCATCATTCTTCTTACCGTATTGTTGCTGCCAATCACCATCTACCTGATTTTTGCGATCAGCACCATCCATTATGTAAGGGTGCCTCACTACGGCGCCCATTCTACACGTATCATTACTGTCAACGGCCGTGAAAAGACCGATACGGTTTATCACTCCATCGGGGCCTTCGCATACATCAGCTCCCATGGATTGCTCAGTTCCAAAGCCCTTCACGGGCATTTGTACATTGCAGCATTCATCCAGCCCGATTCTGTCAGAAATGGTTATAACTGTGCTGCCCTCAAGGCTTATTACAAGGTGAACAAAGGAGAACTCGACACCCTTCATTTTGTGTTCTTCTGCCTTTGGAAAAATGATTCACTGCACCATGCCCCGAACTATGCTGACACTATGGCGTTAAGGAAGGACCGGAGTTTTACGGCCTATCCCGATCAGAACGATATTTCTTACCTGCGTAAAGAAAATTATTTCAGCCCTGGCCCCGTTTCAAAACCAATGCCCTGGAAGAGCGGGAACGACCTGGTGCTGATCGATGCCAGGGGGTGTGTACGGGGTTATTACGATGGGCGTTATGCTCCCGAAATTACGCGGATGATAGAGGATATCAAACACATTAAATTTCACGATGAAGCGGTTGGGATGGAGAAGAAATATACGCCGGTAAAGAAACAGTAGCAGAAACGCTTCCGTCGGGTAGAAAACAAGATTTAATTTTCAGTTCTCCGGTTCATCCTTTTCTGCGGAATGACCAGGTAATATGAAATGTTGCCACCGCATCACCTGCTTCATCTTTACCAACCACCAGGGCTTCGATCAGTACACCTTCTCCACTTTTCTGCGTTTGGGCAATTGCACCGGCAATTTTTTGTCCGTCGTTGCAGGTAAAGAAGATCCTTCCGGTAGCCTTCTTTGTAAATTCAGCCTTCAGCCCGGTAACCAGCATCGAAACTTTTGGATCGGCCTTGTGTACATGCATCATGGCCATGATGCCCGGGCAAAGTTCGGCAGCCATAGCGAGACAGGCAAAATAAACCGACCGGAACGGGTTTTTTGTGAGGTAGCCCAACCTGAGCGTTGTCACGGCGTGATCGGGGCTTAGCTCTTTGATTTTCACGCCTGCCAGGAAGAGCATCGGTAATTCTTTCAAGGTGAAAAGCCGGAAGAAAAGAGGATTGGTCACCTGTCGGATGTATTTTTCGGAATCGGTCATAGCATGGATGAGTCTACAGGATATCTCGTCTTGATTTTGTTGAAAACCAAGATGGTTGGTCTTAAAAAGAGTTTAATTTTGCAGGACCTAAAACTACAAAAAACACCGATATGCTGTACGTAAAACGATCCAACCTCCCGGGATCCGGAAAAGGCCTGTTTACCAAAGCCCCGATTAAACGCGGGGATGTGGTGGTTGAATATCAGGGCGAGGAAGTGCCCTGGTCAGAATGTCTGAAACGCGAAGAGAAAGGCAAGGGCGGTTATTTTATGTACGTAACCAGCAAGCATTGCATCGATGCCCGCCCGACCAAGGATAAGATGGCGCGTTATGCCAACGATGCCAAAGGTTTTACGCGAGTGGAAGGGATGATCAACAATTCATTTTATGAGATGCGCGGTAAACGGGTGTTTATCGTTGCCCGGAAAAATATTCCCGAAGGAGGTGAAATCCTTGTTGGATACGGAAAGGAATACTGGGATACCATGAAGGAAACCATCCGCAAGGCTACCCGAAAGGCCAAGCTTAAAAAAACCGCCGTGCAGAAACGCAGTATTCAAGCCAAGTAAAAAAGATATGCCTTTGCGAAGGCCAGTAGAAGCTAGTGTGTTGCCTGGTTGAAAGGCATACTATTCAAGATTTCCTTCCTGCACTTTTCAAAGAAGAGAATTTGTGTTTCTGTTTAGTGGTGAACCACATCGGCAACAAGGATGTTGCGCTTAAGGTAACCACGAAGGCCACTTAGAAATACGAAGGTTTTACTTCGGTTTTTGAGCGAACCTCAGAGACCTTCGTGTCTCCGTGGTTACCTTAGCAGGCCCCGATGTCAGGGCATTGCTGCGAATTTGTTGAGGTTTTATTGGTTTACCTTTTAATCCAGCTTGTGCGCGAATGCCCGTCCAGACCGGCTCAACCAGGTCTTCTGTCGGCCGGGCGCACAGTGTGTTAGGATTTGCGCGGTCCCGATAGTCATTGGGATGGTTTATCCTGCGGGTTCGTCGTGCTGCTGGCCTTTTGAGCGCGAATGCCTGTTTCTAATGCATAATGCGGGTTTAAGGATTGACCACTCCAGGGCAGGAGACGGCACGGCGAACACCGGGATCATCCAAACAACAACCCAAACACTTCCTCGATTTTACCAACGAGATTAATTTTAATCCCATACAGTTTCAGATCCAGCCCTTTCTGGTTATATTTCGAAATAAAGATCTGTTCATAGCCCAGTTTCTCGGCTTCCGAAATGCGTTGTTCCACCCGGTTTACGGGCCGGATTTCGCCTGATAACCCTACTTCGGCTGCAAAACAAGTCTTCTGGGGTATGGGTATGTCGGCATTGGATGACAATACCGCGCAAACCAGCGCCAGATCAACAGCAGGGTCTTCTACTTTAATGCCCCCGGTAATATTCAGAAACACATCTTTGGCTGCAAGCCTGAAACCACATCGTTTTTCGAGCACTGCCAGCAACATGCTCAGCCGGCGCAGGTCAAACCCGGTCGACGAGCGCTGAGGCGTGCCGTATGCTGCGCTGCTGACAAGGGCCTGTGTTTCGATGAGCATGGGCCTCATGCCTTCCATGGTAGCTGCTATGGCTATTCCGCTTACCGGCTCATCGCGGCTGGTCACGAGTATTTCGGATGGATTACTGACTTCGCGCAAACCGCTCCCCTGCATCTCGTATATGCCCAGTTCGTTGGTCGACCCGAAACGGTTCTTGGTGGTGCGGAGCAAGCGGTAGACATGATTCCGGTCGCCTTCAAACTGGAGCACCGTGTCAACCATGTGTTCGAGTACTTTGGGGCCGGCCAGACTTCCGTCTTTGGTGATATGACCGATGAGAAAAACCGGTGTGGCGCTTTCCTTGGCATAACGCATAATCTCGGCAGCACATTCGCGGATCTGCGAAACGCTTCCGGGTGATGATTCGATATGCGAGGTATGCAGGGTCTGTATGGAATCAATAATCAGCAGATTGGGTTCCAGGGCCTCGATCTGTTGAAAGATGTTTTGTGTGTTGGTCTCGGTCAGGATAAAACAATGGGGGTTGTTGAGCCCGATGCGTTCAGCACGCATGCGTATCTGTTGTTCGCTTTCTTCGCCCGAAACATAGAGAACTTTCATTTTTGTGGCATTCAGCGCCACCTGGAGCATGAGGGTGGATTTGCCGATGCCAGGCTCGCCTCCAAAAAGAACCAATGACCCAGGGACAATTCCTCCTCCTAATACACGGTTCAGTTCTTTATCGCCGATATCATACCGGTGCTCGGTATTCAGATTGATTTCACCCACTGCCTGGGGCTTGGGTACACGCCTGGAAGGGCTGGTCATACCCGGGGTTTTTGAATCGGATGCTTTTTGTACGATTTCTTCGACATACGTATTCCATTCGTTGCAGGACGGGCAACGTCCGATCCATTTGGGCGATTGGGCCCCGCAGTTTTGACAGAAAAAGGTGGTTCGGGTTTTGGCCATTGTGTGGTTGAGATTTGGCGGCTAATGATTTGGTGTGATGGAACGCAACATTAACCGCCTTTCCGGTTCTTGATCCGGTAGATATAACAATTCTGACTTTTATTCACCGGGTTTAAAAAATGAAGGATTGCATCCAGCATTCCCTGATGAATGATGGTTACGGGTTCAATATCCCCATAACAATCCTTAAAATGTTGTACACGTTCCGCAACCCGGTCTTCTTCCTGGAAAAGCACATAATTGGGCTGGATGCTTTCTGGATTTCCGGAAATAGCTTTATTGAGCGAATCGCAGGTGATCTTGGTGGTGAGGCAATAGACGGTTGGAGGCCAGTGCCCGAGGTAATACAAGGGGGGCATCACAAAATCGTCCTGGTTGCTGGCTTCAATGATAAAGGTTTTGACATCGCCTTTTTCACGGAGGTATTCCATGGCTTCCACACGGTCGCGTTTGGAATACGAACAGGAGATAAAGATCATCGGGATGGTGTTGATGCTCCAGAAAAAGACCCAGAAACCGCGGATCAGTTTCGGGCGTTTCAGCCAGTACGATGCATGTTCGACGAATTCATTCCAGCCAATCATTCCACCGATAATGACAAACGGGATGACCGGAAGGATAAACCGTTCCTGTTTGTTTGGAAAATACGAATGAAACGCAAAAAACAGTGCTGCCGGCAGAAAGAGCAGGAGGTTCGACCTCCATTTGCGGACAAAGCCGAACAACAACATCAGGCTTATGGGCGGCACCAGCATGCCTCCCAAGACGGTAAAATACATATACCAGGCCTGGGTCTCGAAATTGTATTTGTTGGCGAGGTTGTATTGGATGTAGGCAAAAAATTCGGCAAACGGATAGCCCCAAACCTTGTAATCGATAAGTCCCTGGGTGAGCAACGCGCACAACACAACGCCTGTTCCAAACACCATTGCCCCCGGCCATTTCTTCTGAAACAACAGGACGAGGCCGAACCCTGCTATAAAGAACAAACTCTGAAACCTGATTGCAAATGCAATTCCTGCCGACATGCCGGCATAGAAATAAAACAAGTTGCGTTTTTCGGAATCGGCCCTCAGGATCATCCACGTAGTCCAGAGCAGGAAGGGGATGCACACCATTTCAACCAGGTTGCGCACGCTGAGCATGGGCATGAACCAATAAAGCGACAGCAGTATGCCGACCATCCGGGCAGTCTTCTTGCCGGCAAGATGAAAGCTGATGCGGTAGCTGAGTGATACAATGAGCAGGGAGAAGGCTGCATGAAACAAACGCACCACATACATCCTGCCCTGAGGGTTGTTGAAGTGCAGGTATTTACAGATCTTGAAAAAGATAAAATGAATGCCTGTATAAAAGAGGTTATGCCCCCCGGGACCAGTGGCGCCCGAACGCGGCAGCCAGTTGTTGTAATCCTTGCCATCGGCCCAGCTTTGCCCCGCTTCGATGATCAGAAAATGATCATCAAAGAAACCAAAGCCCTTTGAGAAAACTACGGCAAGCAGACGGAATACAGCTCCTGCCAGCAGAATGAGCAGGAGGGGTTTTTCTTCCCAGTATTTTTTTAGTGTGTTCATGAAAATTAATATTCCCGGTTGATTGCCCGTCTCAGAGAACAAAAGTGTTCATCCCCTTGTCACGCATTTAGCCCTGACGTATCTTTTTTTCAATTCCCGAAGTCGAATATCCTTCGAGGAAATCAATCAGCTTCACTGCTCCTCCTTTGGCAAGCACAAGATCATGCCCGGCAATTTGTTCAACCCTGTAGTCGCTTCCTTTTACCAATACATCGGGCTGAATTAAGTTGATGAGGTTGTAAGGGGTATCCTCATCAAAAACAATCACTCCCGAAACAAAATGAAGCGAGGCGATGATGAGCGCTCGCGAATATTCATCCTGCAAGGGTCTGGAAGGGCCCTTGGCAAGCCTGCGTACAGAATCATCTGAGTTAATGCCTACCAGTAGCATCGTTCCACAATCGGCAGCCTTGCTCAGGTAATCAATATGGCCCTGGTGCAGCAGATCAAAACAACCGTTGGTGAACACAATCTTTTCGGATTTAAACCTCCAGCTATAGACCTGATTTTTGAGAAGATCCCTGTTCAAAATCTTCGACCGGATAAGCTCAAGCTGTGTGAGTGGCAGCACCTTCATGTTGTTCTTTGTTTAACAGGGGTAACAGAATAAGGGAGACCAGGCCCATGCCCACAATGAGTATAAACTGCGAGGACCAAACCACCCAGGGAAATGCCGCCGAAATGGTTTTTGCCTGATCGGCAGGAAACCGGAGGATCAGAAAGGACAGTAGCGAATTTTGAACGATGATCTGGTATGCGCCCAATCCTCCAGGGGTAAAAACTACCCCGAGTGTGCCCAGCGCAAAGATGCTGATGCCTTCGCGAAAGGTGACGGTAGCTGTTTCGGGCAGTGAAAATAAACACATGTGGAAGGTCACATAATACACAACCCAGATAAACACTGTGTGCATCACAAAAAGCCCGGGTCGTTTCAGGTTTTTTACCGTTTTCAACCCATCAAAAAAACCGGTGATGAATGCAAATGCTTTGCTGATAATCCCTGTCCCGGTTTTCTTCCGGAATTTGACAAACAACACAATCCCGCCAATACAAACCAGTAAAATAAGCCCGGCAAGAACGGGGTGGGCTTGCACAGCACCCAGTTTACGGGCCAGCGGATCAAGCACATATTCATGGGCCAGCCCGTTTATCTTGTCAAACTGAACCAGAAAGGTGATAAAGAAAACCAGCATCAGACAGAGCACATCGATCAAACGTTCGGCAATAACGGTTCCGAACGATTCGGTGAACGGAATTTTTTCATACCGTTTCAGGATGCCGCAACGCGATGCTTCGCCCAGACGGGGGATCGGTGCATAGTTGGCCATGTAGCCTATCATCACCGCAAAAAAAGTATTGTTGAGTTTGGGTTGATGGCCTAAGGTCTCGAGCATCAGTTTCCAGCGCATGGCCCTGCTGAGGTGGCTGAGCATACCAATAGAAAGAGAAAGGATGATCCAGCCGTAATTCACCTTGTCGAACGCATGCAGGATCTGGTGTACATCCATTCCTCGAACTGCAAACCAAACCAGGAAAAGACCCAGGGAAAGAAAAACCAGGACTTTTACCGCCTGCAGGAGTTTCTTTTTCAAAGGCTCAGGCTTTTAGTTTGTTGGTTGCTGAATCGGGAAAAATAACATGAGGACGGAAAGTACGTGCCGCTTCGAAATCCATTTGTGCAAAAGAAAGGATAATGACCAGGTCGTCGACCAATACTTTCAGGGCCGCCGGACCGTTCAGACAGATCACGCCCGTACCGCGTCCACCTTTGATTACATAGGTGATAAAACGCTCCCCGTTCCGGTAATTGAGCACATGCACCTGTTCGTTTTCGATGAGGTTGGCAGCATCCATCAGGTCTTCGTCAATCGTCACACTGCCAATATATTCCAGATTGGCCTCGGTTACCCTGACGCGGTGGATTTTTGATTTTAGTACAGAAATTTCCATGCGGGGCAAAGGTAGGGATTCTGTTTGATCTGAACCGAGTTAGAATTCTCCTGAAAGTACCAGATTGTATATTCGTCTCAACCCGGAGGAAGAGGTTGATTCTCAAGCTGAAATGTTTGTTTGTCAGAATAAGGACTGTGTTTGTCTGATGGAGGAATAAGCCTGTAAGTAGATAGCGGCTGTACATCCGTAGAGTGAGGGTCTGCATGTATAGATGGAGCACCTCTAATCACTTCCTTGATTAAGATCACTAAAAAACGTGACAGAGCTCACAGAATGATGAGGGAGTTGGTTAATCTCAAGGAGAAGTGTGTTTGTCTGGAGGAGGCGATTCACATTTTACTTCCCCGACCGTCGTATAAGGTTAAATCAGAACTGCTTGATTTTCATCAAACTACTGTGTGAATACGGAAAGAATGCCTAATTGTAAGTGTGACAAAATGTACGTTTTGTGCCGATTAATATTCAGGGTGCGACAGAAAGTCGCGTTTTGTGGAGCTATTTGGGTAGTTTTGTTTTTACATAGCTGGCAGCAGCCCCATAGCGTTTACTATCAGCCGGCCCTTAGAGAAAGATCATGAAGCCTCTTGTTTGGAAAATACAGTTGTTCATCCTGCTGTTCCTCTTCCTTGCATCACTTCTCTTGACATTCTATATCTGGTTGTCACCCACAGCGGGCTATATGCAAAGCGGAATCCTGCAAGGGGCCGATCTGCGTGGGGCGTTCAGTTGGCTGTTGTGGATCTCGGTCGGGGTGTTTGCACTGAGCTCGAGCCTCTC
>JABDAO010000029.1 GCA_013289095.1 Bacteroidota bacterium
CAATTATTTGCTGACAGCACTGTTTTTGATGACCTCCTCATTGCCCGTTCTAACCCACGAAAGGCGTTCCTGGCGTTGAAAGAGTACCGGAATTACCAGCTGGCTATCGTCAATTATTTTGCCTCCACACGGTCGAATCTGCTCCTGGCCCAAAAGATGGCAACGATGGTTCATACAAACCGCATCCCTGATAAGGCAGGGAGGAAGCTTGTCCAGGGAGTTGTTTATTTCAAACCCGTGGAAGGCATCCATGACACAGCACAAAATATATTGCTTGCCGGAAAGGGGGCTTTTCAGATAACTCCTGACTTACTAAAGATTGATTCCCGGGCGGAAACCAAGTTGACTATGTCTCTCCCCGAGCGTTTTATTGTCCTCCAGCTAAGCGCCGGCAACAATGCAATTCAATATAAGAACTGGGCTATTGACAACTGGATCAGGTTCCTGACACTTGCTGCCAGCCGGTTTTCGGGGCTGCATTTTCTGATCCTTGGCGATGCCGCCGAAAAAAACCTTGCCCATGAAGTCATCCTTGCCAACACCCGAAATGTTTCATCCCTGACAGGAATGACCACCGTTGGGGAGGCTGCCCGAATAATCAGCAAAAGTATCTTGTTTGCAGGTCTGGATGGGGGGCTGATGCACCTGGCAGCCAGTAAGGGCATACCCACGTTTACGTTGTGGGGGCCCAGTAACCAGGTTCTCTATGGGTATGCCGGCATTGATCCGGATATGCACCGGGTTGTAAGCCTTAACCTGTCTTGTTCACCCTGCAGTTCCTGGATATCGGCGAATACAAGCCGTTACAGCGGCCCTGAACAATGTCAGGCAAAAGAATGTCTTTCAAAACTTGGGGTTGACCAAGTTTTTGGGGAATTTAGCACCTTCGTAAAAAAGCACGGCCTTGTTTAAAACCATTCTCCGTACCGTTTTCACAAAGGGTACCGGATCCATACTTAATTTCCTCATTGTCATCATTACGGCCAGGTGCATGGGAGCCGAAGGACGGGGTGAAATCAGCCTGGTTGTACTCAATATTACAGTCATCCTTCTCTTAAATGACATCCTCGGCGGTGGAGCGCTCGTCTTTCTCGTACCCAGGTATCAGCTCTACAGTCTGTTGCTTCCATCCTGGATCTGGGGGCTTATCTGCGGGCTGGTTTTCCCGCTGGGCTTTTATCTTTTTGGAAGCATTACTCAACAGGAATATCTCACCATGACCCTGCTCAGTATTTTTCTAAACCTGAGCAGCATCAACAGCGCTGCACTTAACGGAAAGGAGCTCATCCGGGAAAACAACATCGTATCGCTGGCACAGGTAATCAGCCTGGTCATCTTGCTGGTTGCACTGATGCTGGGCACCGGCAAACAGACACCCGAAACGTTCTATATGGCGCTGCTCCTGAGCTATGTCTTCAGTTTTCTGCTGAGCCTATACTACTTGCGCGGGGCTATCGTGATAGGACCTGTTCTGCGTTTCAAACGGCTCTTCAGTCAGATGACACGCAGCGGGTTTCACCTGCAGCTGGGTAATGCTGTACAATTGCTGAATTACCGTCTGAGCTTCTACCTGATCAATCATTTTTTTCCGGCAGGAGGCAAATCCATGCTGGGTGTTTATTCAACGGCTACGTCTATCTGCGAATCGGTCTGGGTAATCAGCAATGGCATCTCCATGGTACAATACGCCCGGATCTCGAATATGAGCAGCCGCAAAGAAGCGCAAGAGCTCACGGTATCCCTTTCCAAAATAAGTTTTCTGGCAACCCTGGGAGTCGTAGCCGTCATGTTGTGTCTCCCCTCTTCCGTATTCCGTTTTTTGTTTGGGGCGGGTTTCATCGAAATTCCATGCATCATTCTGTACCTTAGTGCAGGGATCTGTGCGTTCGGCCTGGCGAGCATGTACAGTCATTACTTTGCCGGAATAGGCAAAATGCATATCAGTACACAGGGATCGCTGGTAGGTTTTGCTGTTACAGGCTGTCTGGGTTTCATCCTCGTTCCCCGTTTTGGAATCGGAGGCGCGGCAATCACGGCCTGTTGTTCATACCTTGCCTCAGCCCTTTTTCTGCTCTTGAAGTTCAGAAAAGAATCGGGCGATAATTTTCGTCACCTTATTTTCGGGTTTCAGGGAATATTTTCATCCATTAAAACACTGGGTACCGATGTGCGGAATAAGCGGGATCATTAGTCTCCGGGGTAACCAATCCACAGCGTCCCGCCTACAGGGGATGAACGACAGCATCAGGCACCGGGGGCCGGATGGCGAAGGTTTTTTGTTCTATGACGGCCAGCAATTCATCACCGCCTTTGGCGCTGATACCCCCGAGCGGGTACGCAGCATGGATACGCCTCATGCACCGGGCAGGCCTGTAAATACGCTCGGCGAATCATACAGGTTCGGGTTTGCACATCGCCGTCTGGCCATTCTCGACCTGGGCGAAAACGGGCATCAACCATTGTGCGATGTTGGAAGAGAAACCTGGATCACGTTTAACGGAGAAATTTACAACCATGTTGAGCTTCGTAACCAACTCAAGGATCTTGGTCACGTCTTTCGAACCCGTACAGATACAGAAGTCATCCTGGCATCCTACAAACAATGGGGGTTGGAGTGCGTAACCCGCTTTAACGGAATGTGGGCTTTTGTTTTGTTCGACAAAAGCAAAAATCTAATATTCGGTTCACGCGACCGCTTTGGGGTAAAACCCTTTTATTATCACCTCAATGCCGAATTATTTTTGTTTGCTTCCGAACAAAAAGCCCTTCTACAGCATCCTGCCGTAAGCCGTTCTATCAATGTCAGCGCCCTGGCCGATTATTTTGTTGCCGGCGAAATTGAGTATAAGGAACAAGGCATCTTCGAAGGCATCCTGGAGCTCTTTCCATCCAACTCATTTACAATCGATTTACAGACCGGTTCTTTCAAAAAATGGGTCTATTATACACTCGAAACAAATGAGCACTATGAAAATTTCAATGCTTCGAAATTTGAAGAACACCGCCGGCAAACCGAGGCACTGATTTATGAAGCGGTGCGGCTGCGGATGCGCTCCGATGTCGCGGTTGGCTCCTGTCTGAGCGGAGGGGTAGATAGTTCAACAATAGTAGGCATTATGCAGAACGTGAATCAGGCCCGGCATACGCCAGGCAGCATCCATACGTTTACTTCTGCATTCTCCGAACCCAGGTTTGACGAGAGTGGATGGGCCAGGATTGTGAACGAACGAACAGGCGCTGTCCCCCACATGAGTTATCCTACCCGACAGGAACTACTCACGGATCTTGAACAGCTGGTCTATTGCCAGGACTCCCCGATCTGGAGCACCAGCACCTATGCCCAATACCGGGTCATGAAACTGGTTAAAGATACAGGTATCAAAGTAATCCTCGACGGGCAAGGCGGAGACGAGCTATTTGCAGGATATAGCCCTTACTACACTTGGTATATAGGCGATCTGGTGAGGAAAATGGAATTTGGAAAAGTGGGCAAAGCCATTCTTGATTTTGATTCTTTTCCGTCAAATTTCAAGAACCTGGGCAAAGATTATCTCAAACTAAAAGCCATCCACCAACTCCCGGCTGTTGTCCAACTGAAAATCATGAAATCTTATTTCAGGGATATGAATTACCTTGACAAAGGCTTACTTGAAGTATATAAGCAGGGGCTCAAAGAGAATGCCAATCCGGCCCCACGCTCCCTGAACGGGATCCTTCGCAAAGAGTTTGTCAATACACGGCTCAAAGGATACCTGAAATGCGAAGACCGTTGCTCGATGTGGCATTCGGTAGAATCACGCACCCCCTTTGCGGATGATCATCCCCTCATTGAATCGGTATTTGCTGTACCCGGCATTTACAAGATTCATCACGGAACCAACAAATACCTGATGCGAGAAGCAGTCAGAAACTTCCTTCCGACTGAAATCCTGAACCGAAGCGACAAAATGGGCTATGCCACTCCCAACAACAGATGGGTGACCGAGATGCGCGAAGAAATGAGGCCCTATTTCACGGATTTATTGAAACCGTATGTAAAAATCGAAAAGCTTCAAAAGGAATATGATTCTTTTTTCAATATAGCACATAAACCCGAAAACGGAAGAGTATTTAAGTTTATGATCTTTGCCGTTTGGATGAAAGTGTTCAACCTGAGTTAGTGTTGCGAAATAAAACAAACAGTACGCATGAGTATTGCCGTATCCCTCCTCATCTTCCTTAACATTGTTATTTCCTGGAAAGGAATGAACGATGAAGCTTTTTTTGATGCATGGGTTTTTGAGGTTGATAAAATCCGCATCAACCGAGACTATAAACGCCTGGTGAGTTCTACCTTTCTTCACCTGAGCTGGGGCCATCTCTTTTTCAACATGTTTTCGCTGTACGCCTTTGGCACAGGGCTGGAGGTTACACAAGGCCCGGTCTTTTTGCTAGGTATCTACTTCCTGAGCGGCATTGGAGGCGATCTCCTGGCCTTGTTTGTTCACCGCCATGACAGTTCATACCGTTCTGCCGGGGCCTCCGGGGCTGTGTGTGGGGTTATTTTTGGGTGTATTGCACTCAACCCGGGAATGGGCATCGGGTTCTTCCTCATCCCTTTTTCCATACCGGCATGGATTTACGGCATATTCTACATCCTTTATACCATTTACGGGGTCCATACCAGACGTGGAAACGTAGGTCATGATGCGCATCTTGGAGGAGCGTTGCTTGGGATGATTCTTGCTGTTTCCGTCCATCCCGAAGTCCTTCAGACAAACCTGATCCCTATAGCGCTCATGCTTGTCCCTGGGCTCGGCTTTATCATCCTGCTTATCAAAAAGCCCGAAATACTCATCCTTGGCATTGGGACTAAGAAAAAGGCCTATACCACCCTTGATGAAAAATATAATCTCGAACGCAAACAGCAGCAGGATGAAATAAACCGCATTCTCGATAAAATCGCGAAGACCGGAATCTCCAGCCTCAGTGCCAGGGAAAAACAAATACTGGATACCCATTCCAGACATCTTAAAGAGTAAGACACTTCGGGCTTTCTGTATCATTGCTATCATACCCGCATTTACATCCAACCTGGCCGCTCCCTTCTGCATCCGGACATCAGATGCTTTACCACAAAACATATCGCCAAATAAATTAAAGCACGCTTATAAACAGACAAAATGCGTGTTTCTGCATTTTTTTTATGTCGGATGCATTCACTAAATCAATTGATCGTACATTAGTTGTATCATACACGGATTGCATGAAATAAATAAGCAGGGTACTAAAATCAGCTCAAATGCAGAACCTGACCGAATATCTGGCCCATCTCAAAGAACAACATCTTCAGGCAATCGCCGCCGAAACCGTTTCGCTTTCCAGCATCATGAATGTGCCTATTATCAAGGATCGAAGTGGGGCCTCGAAAGAGATGCTCCTGAAACGGTCGATGAAAATATTCACAGATTTTGCCGATTCACTGGCCAGCCAAACCTACGACCTGAAACAAACCGAATCGCTGCGCAAATACATGGAAGGGAACAAAACACAGTCGAACTCAGACTCCTTCAGGCCCAGCGACCTGGTTTTTCTTTATGCCTTGCAACGAAAAGTCTTGCGCAAATTCCTTCCTACTTACACCAACGACCTGCAAGTGGCACTCGGCATTCTCGATGAACTGGAAGCCCTAAACCTCCGTTCACAGCAAATAGGTATCAGTGTGTTACTAAAATCGGCCCGGGAAACAAGCGAAGCGCTTACCCGGTCGAATACGTTTCTGACTGCAATTCTGGAAAACCTTCCAAATATGATCTTTGTCAAGGATGCTGATGAACTCCGATTCGTGAGGCTTAATAAGGCAGGAGAAGAACTCCTGGGTTTTAGCATTACTGACCTCCTTGGAAAAAACGATTATGATTTTTTTCCAAAAGAACAGGCTGATTTTTTTGTTGAAAACGACAGGGCCGTTCTGGAGGATGGAAAGCTTATCGATATCCCGGAAGAGCCCATTCAAACCAGACATCAGGGCGAGCGCTGGCTTCATACAAAGAAAATACCACTCGCCGGGATAGATGGTAAACCGGCCTACCTCCTGGGTATTTCTGAAGACATTACGGAGAAGAAAAAGAAGGACGATGCGCTCAATGAACTGAATCAGGAGCTGGAGGCTTTTTCGTACTCCATCTCACACGATCTGAGGGCCCCATTGCGCGCCATGAACGGGTATGCACAAATCCTGGAAGAAGAACATGCAGCTGAACTCAGCGAAGAAGCTACAAGACTTCTGAATGCTATCAGGCACAATTCAAAAAAGATGGGCACCCTCATCGATGAACTCCTTACCTTTTCCCGGCTTGGCCGGAAAGAAATAAAGAGATCGGCGATTGATATGACCGAACTCATCGAAGGGGTGATCGGTGAACTGAATACCGAAAGACCGCATCATGCGCAAATTCTGTACAAAAACCTCCACCCTCTGATAGCCGATTACGGCCTTATCCATCAGGTATTATACAATCTCCTTTCAAATGCACTCAAATATTCCTCCAGGGAATCATCGCCACGCATTGAAATCACCTCTAAAATTGAAGGTAACCTAATTATTTATACCGTAAAGGACAATGGGGTGGGGTTCAACATGAAGTACATCGACAAACTCTTTGGCGTATTTCAGCGTCTTCACAACTCCGATGAGTTCGAAGGTGTTGGCGTGGGTTTGGCGATTGTGAAACGGGTTATCAAACGGCACGGGGGCAATGTCTGGGCTACCGGAGAGGTTAATCACGGGGCTGCATTTTGCTTTTCAGTACCATTTTCTTAGCCAGTAAACACCGTATCTCCACTTGGCCTTAGGCAGTCCTGGGGAGCGATAATAAAGAATAGACCCGAAAAGCATAATCGGGTCTGATTAAACCCAGATTTCATTAGATGGCTTGTGCGCTAATGCACCGTGTGCTATGATTTGCACGGTTCCGATAGTCATCGGGATGGGTTATCCAGCGGGTTCGTTGTGCTGCTGGCCTTTGAGCGCGAATGCCTGCTTCTAATGCAAATGCAGGTTAAAAATCACGATGGGTTAACAGATATCAGCAAGCTTGTGGGTAAACGGTAGCTCTTAATTAGAGCGAATCCTCATTACTCAGGCCCTTAATTGCCGTTGAAAGTCACTTGATGGCCTTTACGGGTTGCTATCTCCCATCTACGGGTTGCTATCACCCATGTACGGGTTGCTATCTCCCCTTTACGGGTTGCTATCTCCCATCTACGGGTTGCTATCACCCATCTACGGGTTGCTATCTCCCATCTACGGGTTGCTTTCACCCATGTACGGGTTGCTATCACCCCGATACGGATTGCTATCACCCCGATACGGGTTGCTATCTCCCCTTTACGGGTTGCTATCACCCATGTACGGGTTGCTATCATCCAGATACGGGTTGCTATCACCCATGTACGGGTTGCTATCACCCAGATACGGATAGCTATCACCCAGATACGGGTTGCTATCACCCAGATACAGAGTGCTATCGCCCATGTACGGATTGCTATCAAGTAAATACGGGTTGCTATCACCCACATACAGATAGAGAAACCCCATCATCTCACCCGTATTTAACTGGAAGGAATTCATCCCAACCGCACAGCAACGCTTAAGTAGATGATTTCCGTTGCTATTAGGTGTGAAAGGCAGGCGATCCGGTTGTTGTTTCATTCAAATACATCTACAAATTCAAAGATATTTGCATCAAACAGTCCTTTATCACTTAATTTGAGCTGAGGGATAACAAGCAGGGCCATAAACGAAAGGCTCATAAATGGGGCTTTTAGGTTAGAACCCAGGGCTTTGGCTGCCGCATCGATTTGCGTATAGGCGGCGGCCACTTCATAGGCATCGCCGGTGCTCATGATGCCTGCCACAGGCAAGGGCAGGAGGAGGTTATTGGAGCCATCTGCCAGCGAGATGCCACCCTTTGCTTCGATAATCAGGTTTACGGCTTTACACATATCGGCATCGTTGGTGCCTGTCACGACAATATTGTGACAGTCGTGTGCTACGCAGGAGGCAATAGCCCCACGTTTCAAGCCAACGTTTTTAATAAAGGCAATAGCCGGTTTGGCATCTGCATAGCGGTTGATGACCGCAATCTTGAGCACATCGGCGCTTAGATCAGCATCTGCAAATCCTTCGTTCACCTTGCAAGACAGATGCAGTTTATGGGTGATGAGCTGTCCGTCCAGAACTTCAATGACCCTTATTTTTGAGCTTTTTGCAGGAATGCTGAAATCTGTAATCTGTTTGGGTGTACAGTTGAAATTATTGATCACCGGCACATCCACCCGTTTGATAAACGATTTGCCTGCCTCGGCTACCAACTCGCCTTTTACATAGGTCTGGAGCACATTAAAATCCTCGGGGTTGTCTACCAGAATGAAATCGGCGCTGTCGCCTGTTTTCAAAAGGCCCACCGGAAGGTTGTAATGTTTGATAATGTTGTAGGAAGAAGCCCGGAGTACATCAAACAGTTCATGGCCTTTGTCGATCGCCCGTTTCACAAGCTGGTTGATATGTCCTTCCACCAGGCTGTCGGGGTGTTTGTCATCCGAACAGAACGAAATCAGGTCTGGAAATTCGAACAGGAGCTCAATGAGTTCCTCAAAATTTTTAGCTGCACTGCCTTCGCGTATCCAGACTTTCATGCCCAGGTGCAATTTCTCCAGCGCTTCCTCATACTTAAAACATTCGTGATCGGTGCTGATCCCGGCAGCTGTATATTTTTGAAGCGCCTGGCCCCGCAAGCCCGGGGCATGGCCATCCACCGGTTTGTTGTGTTTTTTTGCAGCAGCCAGCTTTGCCATCACTTCCGGATCGGCGTTGATTACACCGGGATAGTTCATCATCTCGGCCAGATAGACAATTTCTTTGCGCCCCAGGAGGCGATCGATGCCGGTCGAATCGATGGTTGCGCCTGCCGTTTCGAAAGGTGTGGCCGGTACGCAGGAGGGGGCGCCAAAGAAAAAATGAAAAGGGACTTTCTTTCCGTTTTCAATCATATAATCCACACCGGGCACTCCCAGCACGTTGGCAATTTCATGAGGATCGGATATCGTTGCCACAGTGCCATGGGTTACGGCCAGTCTTGCAAATTCGGAAGGCACAAGCATAGAACTTTCTACATGCACATGCGAATCGATAAACCCGGGCAGGATATACGCTTTCTGCTCGGTTTGTAAACGGTTGATGCGGATAATACGCCCTTCTTCCACAAACACTTCGGCCGGATAGATGTTTTTGTTTTCCAGATCGATGAGGTTGGCTTTGATGGAGAAGGGAAGAGACATACGTATGTAGAGCGATTGATATGGATTCAAAATTAGCAAAATCCGGCAAAGTACTCCAGATTGCAGCCAACAGCTTTTTACCACACTAAATCAATGAATCAGGGCACAGGGTGCCGCGTTTACCCCTCTTGTGGGCTTGCAATGCGAAAAGGATTGGTGAACCGTTTTAACCCAGCTTGTGCGCTAATGCACCGTGTGTTAGAATTTGCGCTCCCGATAGTCATCGGGATGGGTTATCCCGCGGGTTCGTTGTGCGGTTGGCCTTTTGAGCGCGAATGCCTGCTTCTGATGCATAATGCGGGTTTAACGGTTTATTCAGACCGCTCACCCACAGTAATCATCAGGAACATGCACACGAATTTAATGTGTATGTTTCTGTTTCCTGGCTGGGCGATGGATAACGGAGCTGATTTTTTTTGGAGAAAGTAAGGCATCTGGGCGCAGTTAGGAGAAAAGGTTAATTTTGAACACTTGAAAGAAAGATAATTATGCGAAACCGCAATCGGTATCAGCCGGATTTATCCTACAGACGATGAAAAGAATAACGCGTAGCATGGGTGTCGCAGTTCGCAGGATTTCTCCACTTTTCTGTTTTCTGCTTTTCAGTGTTTGTTTTGTTACGACTCAATACCAGGACCTGATCTTTTGGAAATATCAGAAGACCCCGTTTATCAGCGATGCCTATCAGTATTATTACTACCTGCCTTCCACCTTCATACCTGCTGTAGCCGGGGCCAAACTCCCGTCTGAATATTGGCCCATCGCAACCCCACTCGGAAAGAATGTCCCGAAGATGACCATGGGTGTTGCCATCTTGGAAGCCCCTTTTTTCTTTAATGGCGATTACCTGGCAAAAAAACTGGGGTATGAACGCGATGGTTTTTCGGCTCCTTATATCTGGTCTAATTATGTGGGCGTGATCCTGTATGTGTTCCTGGGTTTGTGTTTTTTATACAAGGCGCTGCGTGTGTTTTTTAAGCCAATAGCTTCGGCACTCACTGTTTTTTCTGTTTTTTATGCCACCAATTTGTTGTACTACACGGTCTCAATGGGCCAGATGTCGCATTCGTTTTCGTTTTCGCTTTTTTGTGTTTTTGTCTATGCCGTGGTGAAATGGGGTGTGGAGAAACGGGGAGGATATCTTTTTCTGGCAGCGGTTGTGGGAGGATTGATTACACTTGTCCGTCCTCCTGATATCAGTGTCATGTTGATGATCCCTCTGGCAGGGATTTATAATCTGGAAACGCTCAAAGACCGGTGGAGGTACCTCTGCGCGCATATCCTCGAACTCATTGCTGCTGCTTTGTTGTTTATATTCACAATCAGCCCTCAGCTTATTTACTGGAAGATGAATACGGGGTCCTGTTTTTTCTATACATACGGGTCGGAGAAATTCTTTTTTTCAGATCCCCAGATCCTCAATTTCCTGTTCAGTTACCGAAAGGGTTTGTTTGCCTACACACCGGTAATGTTCCTGGCCTTTCTGGGCTTTATTCCGCTCTGCCTCCGTTGGAGGCAGTTGTTTTGGGCGGTTTTGGTTTTTGTTGCAATTGATCTGTTTGTGCTTTCGAGCTGGTGGGATTGGACCTATAGCGGAGGTTTTGGAAGCCGGGCCTTTATCCAGGGGTTTGCAGTACTGGCATTCCCGCTCACAGCCCTGTTCGGATGGGTCATAGATCTTGTTGAGGCATTCCCGAAAAAAACGTTGGTTGTGCTTCTCTTGGCAGCGACGGTGTATCTTTTTTCATCCCTCAACATCGTAATGACCCGTCAATACAATTACGGCTGGATACATTACAGCGATATGACAAAGGAGTCGTATTGGTATATCTTCAACAAAAGCCACATGACAAAGGAGGAAAATGAGCATCTCCAAAAACTCTTTAAGCCAATGGATGCAGAAGCAATGATGAGGGGGGAGCGGAATTAGGGTTCAGGCAAATTAACCAATCGTCACACGCTTATTCATTTATGGGCATCTCTAATAACCCCATCCAAACATGCCCTCTCCTTGGGAGAGGGGTAGGGAGAGGTCAAAAAAGCGGGGTTATTAGAGATGCCCTTATATTTGTTTAGTGTCAAACCGGTACAAGCAGCAGTGCTGATTTAGTTAAAATGCTTGCAGCTAGAATGTTTCAGACAGTTCATCTGTTCAATGAATTTTTAATGCTGAGTGTATCGAACCAAGTATCTCCCCCTGGGCTTCAGCCCAATTCAGAACCTGACGTTAGCAATTATTGGGCTAAAGCCTAGGTGTGTGGGGAGTTCTAACCCCGTTGAAGCGCGGGGTTACTAATTGATTCAAGTAACGTATCTTTTAACTGGTTGATAAATACACGCAATGAAGCCTGTCGTATTCTGACTTTTTGAGTGAAGCCTGATCAGGCAGGGGATCAGAAAGGGCAGGGGAGTATTCTTTTGCTTTCCTGGGATGAGATGCTCTAAGATGAGGGAACACCGAACGTGAAAACGGACGAACACCGGGTGCGGCTGTCGTCCGTTTTCACGTTTTAAGACTTTTGGAGAAGGGGTGTTGCTTTAAAGATCGAATACCCTGGATATGTTAAATCCGATGCGGATTTGTTCGAGGCCCCATACCTTTTCAGTATTTGCCAAAAACTCAGGTTCATCCAGACCGAAGGAATTGCTGATCCCGATCTGGAACACGTGACCACCGGTTTCGATGTCAAAACCAACTGCCATACTTGGGAAACGGGTAGTCTGGGCCAGTTTATTGGCTGCCACATCGTAGTATGTATTCAACGGTAATGCATATTCAGCAGTCAGTGCGGTGCGGCTGGTAAGTTTCAGGCGGAACAGACCGGTTGCGAAATAGGCATCGTTCTTGTCTTCTGCATAGAGTACCGTATTGAAATGCACATAAGCGGCGCCAAGTTGCAAACTAAAGCGGCGGTTGAATTTACGGGCAATCATGATCTGATCGCAGTACGAAAGCCGGTCCATCTGATTGGCATAGTATTGATCGCCGGTACGGATATAGGTTTGATACACGCCGGCAAACAACGTAACGCTTACCGGGCAGCTGTTGTTGGTGGTTTGGCGGAAAAGCCGGTATTTGGCAAAGCCGTCAACCATCTTCTGGTCGTTGCAACGCCCGATTCCGATCTGAAACTTGCCGTCAAAACAATATTCAAGGCTAAGCTTGATGCTTGCCTGCGCATCCAGACCAAAGGCATTGTAACCCAGGTTGCTTACATTGTTTGCACCCAGATCGCCAAAGCGGTGAGAGATGCGGAAGTCGAGCGTATGCCGGCTTTGTGTTTCGACGGTCTGGAAGTTGAACAGACGCGTTGTTTTAAAGGTGGCAGTAGCAAAGTCTTTTGTTTTCTTCTGAGCATCGTCGTTTACCAGGCTCAGGAGATCATCCTGGGCAAAGAGGCCCGCTGAGAAACAAAGGGTGGAAATGCAGAGTATGAATTTTTTCATGGTCGAATATTAAGATGAATGAGTTGAAAAATTAAGGAGCTACACCGTTGTTGGCCCATTTGTTAATGATGGCAATGTCGCAGGAGGTCAGAGAGCCTACCAACGGCATCCAGCTGGTAGAACCTGAATTGGGGCCTGAGTGATTGATAGCAGGAAGAAGTGCATCTCCATGCAAAGTAGCGCTTTTGACGCCAGCATAAGTCGTGAAATCATATCCTCCTGCCGCAGAAGCGCCACCTACGTGACAACCGCTTACAGCACAGTTGGTGTTTATGATCGGTGCCACATTGGTGGCGAAACTCATCGCACCGGTTGTATCACAGGGTACAGGCGCTGCTTTGGGTTGCATGTTTGTAAAATTGTCATTCCTGCATCCGATAGCCAGAATGATAGAGAGTCCTGCTACTGATAAAATAGTTTTTTTCATCGTGTCAATTTGTGTGTGTGAACGTGAGCATCAATACAAGCGAATGAAAGCGGAAAGGTAAAAATTGAGTGCGACTGGATGGGCATAAATGTACTATTATTTCTAATAATCAGAAAAAACAGTTTAAAAAGCAGGAACAGATGATTTAACGAGAATACAGCTGCCCTTCTGCTTCAGGTGTTCGTTTTTAATCTTGTTTACGTTCCTGGGCCAGTTTTTGAAAAAGTTCATGTTCCTTGGTTGTCAGTTTTTTGGGCAGGATCACTTTTATTTTCAGATAGAGATCGCCCGCAGTATCGGGTTTCCCGAAGACAGGCATGCCCCTGCCTTTGAGACGAAGGACGCGGTCGTTTTCTGTTTCTGCGGGGATGTCAATGCGGATGCTTCCTTTGAGTGTCTGTACCAGGGCCTTGCCTCCCAGGATGGCCGTATACAGGTCGACCGGTGCATCGCAATATACATCGGTGTCTTCAACTCTGAAACGGGGATGTGGGGTAACATGTACCGTGATCAGGATATTGCCATCCGGGCCCCCATTTACACCTTTACCGCCCTTGCCTTTTAAGCGGAGTGTTTGTCCGTTTTTTACACCGGGAAGCATATTGATTTCGAGTACGGCTCCGTTTACCTGGAGCTGGCGTTTGGTGCCGCTGAAGGCTTCTTCGAGCGAGATCTCGGCAGTGGCCTGATAATCTTCGCCGGCCATCGTCCTCTTTGCTCTGCGGCCCCCTGCTGAGCCAGCGCGGCCCTGACCAAAGATAGATTCAAAAAAGTCGGAGAAATCACCCTCTTCTTCAAACTGCTGGGCTCCGCGTCTTCCCCCACCTCCGGCGCCTTGCCATTTCGACCAGTCGAAGTTTTCGTTTTGAGGTCTTCCCGATTGTTGATATTGGTTCCAGTTTTCGCCCAGTTCATCGTATTTGCGTCTTTTCTCTGGGTCTTTCAAGACTTCGTAGGCTTCGCTCAGTTCCTTGAATTTTTCTTCGGCAGCTTTGTTGCCGGGGTTTTTATCGGGGTGATATTTAACGGCCAGTTTGCGATAGGCTTTCTTGAGTGCATCGTCGGTGGCGGTTTTATCCAGCCCCAACACTTTGTAATAATCTTTGTATTCCATGATGCGTTTGGTTGAACTTGAACAGGTTAGGGAAAAAAAACAATCCTGCACATTTTTCCCGGTTTGCAAATTTAACAGAATTCACGGAACAGGGTCCAGCACACCGTACCATGAACGGCATTTCGCCGAATGAGGCCGGGTAACATTAAATAGTTAGATTTGAACTTCATGGTTCTGATTTTTGATTCTAAAGTCCTCCTGTCTGTTTCGTGTTTCAGGATGTCCTAATGGTTACTAATTCCTTGTTTGTGTATCAGTTCAGGAGCCGGCGTTTTCTCTTCTTTCTGAGTGCCTGTTTGATGCTTCTTGCCACAGGCCGTATGGCTGCCCAGCAACCCGTATTCAAGAATTTTTCGGTCAAAGAAGGGCTCCCAAGTTCAGAGGTATATTCTGTAATGCAGGATTCGAAGGGCTATTTGTGGTTTACGACGGATGCAGGGGTGAGCCGTTATGATGGATACAGCTTTCGGAACTATTCCACCCGCGATGGTCTCGCCGACAACACTGTTTTCAGTTCCTGCGAAGATCGCAAAGGCAGGATCTGGTTCAGAACCTTGTCTGGAAGGCTTTTTTATTTTCAGAATGATACAATCCAGGGAATAGGAGCGAATGAAAGCATCCTGCCCAAAACCCACAGTTCGATCATGTCATCGCTTTACCTCGATGCCCGTGACACGATCTGGTGCGGAAATGCTATCGGGAAAGGAATGTACCGGATTGCCCCTCCTTACCGGAAACAAGATTTTGTCTTTATCCGTCAACCCGGTGTGGCTTATATCTATCAGCCAGACAGCGCCGGCTTTGTATATGGATCACTCGAAAACGATGTGGATAATGTGACGAGTCATGGGCAGCACCCGGTTCAAGTCAAAAAAACGAGTCGCATGGGCCCTGTCGTGTTCGACTCAACCCAATATACAGGCTTTCCGAACTGGCGCATTCTAAAAACGCGTAACCAGTCATTTATCATACTCAATGGCAACCTGCTTCACCGTTTCGGAACAGCGGATGATGAGCACTCCGAAAACCTATCTCTTGTTTCAGTTTACGAAGACAAAACAGGCAATATCTGGGTTGGTATGAAGAATGGAGGAGTGGCGCTTCTAAAAAACGGCAAATTGAAAGACTCCGAACGAATCGGCTTCCTGAAAGGCTTAACTGTTTCTGGTATCACAGAGGATACCGAAGGCGGATTCTGGTTTACGACGCTCGAAAATGGAGTCTTCTACATGCCCTCGCGGAATTTCTTATATTTCGATAAAACCAATGGGCTGACGGCGAACAAAGTTTTTGCCCTTTTTCCAAGAGATGACAGCCATATCCTTGCAGCCGTTGAAGGCGGGGCTGTTTTTGATATTTCGGGCGACAGCGTCAAGCAGCTGCTTCCAGCTCATCAGCCTGGACTTACTAACATTTATACGTTTTATCAAGGTGAGGGAAGCAACGAGATCATTGCAGGTGCGGGGGTATCCTATCGCTTTATTCCACAACAGGGTTTTGTGCCTCGTTTCATTCGAAAAGAAAATGAACCTTGCGCATTTAAATGCTTTACCCGCGACCGCCAGGAGCAGATCTGGGCTGGAAACTATTTGTTTCTGAATAAACTGGATGCTGAAAATACATCGGTCATTGAAAGCTATGTATGCAAATCACGGATTTCGGCTATTTGCTGTGATGCGGCTGACCGTATTTGGCTGGGTTGTGTGAATGGATTGTGGTGGTTTAAGGACGGCAAATTTTCGTATTGCGGAGATCAGGACCCCATATTCAAAAACAGGATAGACGACATCAGGCTTGGGGCAGACAGCACCTGGTGGTTTGCCACAAAGGGCGCCGGTGTGATCGTAAAAAGAGGAAACCGCATCTGTGTACTGGACGACAGGAAAGGCTTGTCCAGCAATATCTGCAAACATATTTTCCTGGACAATGATGGAACTGCCTGGATCAGTACGAACAACGGGATCTGCCGGGTGCAGATGAATAGCTGGGACCACTTTTCGGTGGAAGTCTATTCGTCGGAAGATGGGTTGCCTTCGAATGAAATTAATCAGGTTACAGGATCTGGGAATCGTATCTGGGCTGCAACCAATGCGGGGATTGTGACTTTTGAAAAGAACACGGCTTTTGCAAATCAGACTCCGCCTCCTGTTTATATCTCGATGTTGGAGATCAACTCAAAAAACACCCTGGTTCGCGATTCCTTTCACCTGCGTTATTTCGAAAATTATCTCAAGATCAATTTCGTAGGCTTATCCTATAAACGCAGCTCCAAGCTCAGGTATCTGTATAAACTGAGCGGTCTTGACACCTCCTGGACATCTACCGCCAATACATCCCTGCAGTATACCACGCTTCCTCCCGGCGCCTATACATTCGAAGTCTATGCCGTTAACAATGATGGGGTGAAAAGCCTTCATCCGGCGCGTTTCTATTTTACCATCTCAAAACCGTTCTGGAAAGAATGGTGGTTCATCCTGCTGGTCTCTCTGATCCTGATACTCGTTGTTGGTTCCTTGGTCACCATCAGGATCAGACGGCTGAACCAGCGTGTGCTTGAAAAATCGGAAGTGAGCCGCAAGCTTGCAGAGACACGGCTGATTGCGCTCCGTGCCCAGATGAACCCCCATTTCATCTTCAACTCGATCAATTCCATACAACTGTTCATTCTGAAGAACGATACCGATGCAGCCCATAAACACCTTACCCGGTTTTCTAAACTGATCCGGAAAGTATTGGAGAATTCCAAAAATGAGTACATCTCCATTGCCGAGGAAATTCAGACCCTGGAGCTGTATATCGAACTCGAGCGGCTCCGGTTTTCTTCGAAATTTATTTTTGAAATACGGGTTTCGGATGAAATTCAAGCCGAATCAGTCTTAATTTCGCCTTTACTTATCCAGCCTTATGTTGAAAATGCCATCTGGCATGGGCTGATGCACCTGAAAGACCGGGAAGGAGTATTGAAGATCCGGATAGGAAAGAAAGGAGAGATGCTTCAGTGCATTATTGAAGATAACGGGATCGGGAGAAAACATTCCCTGCAATACAAGAAGAAGACAGAACACAAATCAATGGCTATGTCGCTGAACAAAGAACGGGTTGAAATCATCAGCAAACTTCACCACCAGGTCATGAGTCTTACCATTACCGATAAAACAGATGCCCTGGGCTTGCCCTCGGGCACACAAGTCGAAATCCTTTTTCCATTCATACAAACCATGCAAGATGATGCTGAACGCAATCCTAGTTGACGATGAAGCCTCCGGGCTTGAGGCGCTCCAAATACTCATCGGGCGATTCTGCCCCGGTGTTAAAATTGTGGGCTCTGCCCCTTCGGCAGATGTGGCTGAAAAACTCATCCGGGAACACAAACCAGATCTTGTTTTTCTGGACATAGAAATGCCTTTTGCAAACGGGTTCGATTTGTTGAAACGTTTCGATGTGATCGATTTTGATGTTATTTTTACAACGGCTTATGATCATTATGCCGTGCAGGCGTTTAAACACAGCGCTATTGATTATCTGCTTAAACCGGTAGATTCTGATGAACTTATTACTGCCGTTGGCAAATGCAAAGACAAGGGAAAACATGGTAACCCCGAACTATCCAGGCTCGAATCGATCATCGGAGCCATGGCCCAGAACAAACCCAAGAAAAAGCTTTCGGTCAGTACCGTGGATGGCATCATCTTTCTTGATTCCGACCAGATCATCCGTCTTTCTGCCGATTCGAATTACACGTCCATCTATCTTACCAACGGAAAAAAGGTAATCGCTTCTAAAACGCTTAAGGAATTTGATGAGATACTGTTGAATATGAATTTTTTCAGGGTTCACAATACACATCTCATTAACCTGATGTATGTCGAGAAGTACACCAAGGGCGAAGGAGGAACAGTAACCATGATCGACAACTCCGAGGTGGATGTATCGCGCAACAAGAAAAATGAGTTGCTCTCCCTCATGTCGCTCAACAAGATGGATGGATCTAAATAATGGGCATTGCTGATAACCCCTGTTTCTGAAGCTTTCCCAGTCCTGCTCCTTCAGAGAAGGACTGTTAGGCTGGGGGCAGAACGTTCCTGATTACTATTAACACTGTAAGATGACAAAAAAGGCTGAGGGAGATCCTTCCTTAAAGAACGGGTTACATGTGCGCAACCCGCATCGTTTTTTGTATGATTTCAAACAGCTTACAGCCGTTTCTCCCGGTCTGAAGGCTTTTGTGCACGGAAATGCCTACGGCGCCGAAACCATTGATTTCTCCAACCCCGATGCAGTCAAGGCGCTGAACCGTGCTTTGTTATCAGCCTTCTACAAGGTTTCATCCTGGGATATCCCGGCCGGGTATCTTTGCCCTCCGATACCTGGCAGGGCCGATTATATTCACTATGCCGCCGATCTGCTTGCTTCGGGCAATGCCGGGGTTGTTCCTGTAAGTAACACGGTTCGCGTCCTGGATGTGGGTATTGGGGCCAATGCCATATATCCCATCATCGGTCATCATGAATATGGATGGCAGTTTGTGGGAAGTGATATCGACCGCAAAGCCATTCAATCTGCAGAACAGATTATCGATACAAACCCATCATTAACAGGAGCAGTAGCGTGCCGGTTTCAGAAAGATTCCTCGCTCATCTTTACCGGTGTTGTGAAACCTGGAGAAGTATTCGACCTCTGTATCTGTAACCCTCCGTTTCATGCATCGCCCGAAGAGGCTTTGGCGGGCACGCTGCGCAAACAACGCAATCTGGGCATTCAGAAAACCAAACGACCGGTACTGAATTTCGGGGGCCAACAAACAGAACTTTGGTGTGATGGCGGCGAGCAGCGTTTTATTTCGAATATGATAGAACAGAGTGCTTCACTCTTTAGTTCCTGTTATTGGTTTACGGCTCTTGTCTCAAAGAGTGAGCATCTCCGTGCCCTTTACCATGTTCTGAAGAAATGCCGCGCAGCCGAAGTCAGGACGATTGACATGGCACAAGGACAAAAGACCAGCCGTATTCTTGCATGGACCTTCCTGAGTAAAGAGAAACAAAAGGAGTGGAGCAGAAAGCGGTGGAAGGCATAATCCCAGATAGTCATCGGGATGGGTTATCCCGCGGGTTCGTTGGGCTGTTGGCCTTTTGAGCGTGAATGCCTGCTTCGAATGCATGAAGCGGGATCATTGATATTTGTCAGACAAATGGAGTGCGGGTTCGCCGTTGCTGGATGAAACGGTCTTGCCGCACACCGAATCTTCTAAACAAAAACCCCGATGCAGGAGCATCGGGGTTTTTGTTTCATGAAATAGGTTTGAAATGAAAGAATGTAGCTTGTTTATTTCATCACACTCCCAAAAACCTTCTTCAAAAGATCGGTAACCTGGGCAGCAGGATTCTGACGGATCTTTAGTTCTTCGGCTTCCACCAGCTTGAACAATCCATCCAGGGCTTTCTTGGTTACATAATCTGAAAGATCGGGGTTTTGCTTTTCTACGAAGGGGATACGGTTGTAGGTAGTAATGAGCGGGGTCCATTCCTTTGTAACCTGGACCTTTGCAATGGCAGCATCAACAATAGGTTTGAATTTTACCAGCAGGTCGGCTGTTGTTTTATCGCGCAGGTATTGAGTGGCTGCGTTGTTTGCTCCTTTCAGGATTGCGAAACCATCGGAAACACTCATCGAAGTAATGGCATTGATGAGTATGGTAGCCGCTTCTTTCGATGCTTCTTCGGCAGCACGGTTCAGGCTTTGTTCAAATTTATCGACCTGGTCTTTCTGACCCAGGGCAATGGCTTTGTCTTTTACCTTCTGTGCATCGGGCGGAAAGGGAATAAAGATCAGCGGGTTTTTAAAGAAACCATCGGTGGCCGAAGCCGACGCGGTAGAGTTCTTGGTGCCTACATTGAGGGCTTCTTTGAGTCCTTTTACAACATCGTCGTTCGAGAGGGGGCTGCTTGTTCCGGCGCCTGCACCGTCTACTTTTTTAAGGGCATCGGCTCCTTGTTTTTCAATGCTGTTCAGATCGATCTGGGCGAAAGATTGCAGACTTAGCAAGACTGAAACCGATGCGGTAAGGATGGCTTTTTTCATTTCTTGGGTTTTATTCCGCGGCAAAGTACAAATATTCTGCCAGTTGCCGATGATCACTTCAGGGAAGAAGCTAAGTTGTTGATAATGTTGATCTTTGCTTTATAGATTCTTTCCGCATCAACAGGTTCCCCCGGCTTTTCAACATCATTTCAGTCAATATCCTCCTATATTTGCCCCCCAGGAACCACACCCATGCAGGCAGAAATCATAACCATAGGCGATGAAATACTCATCGGCCAGATAGTAGATACGAATTCGGCCTGGATGGCCCAGGAATTGAACAAGGCAGGGATTTTTGTAAAGCAGATTACTTCTGTTTCAGACGACCGCACTCATATCCTCGCCGCTTTGGAGGAAGCGCGCAACAGAGCGGATCTGATCCTCATCACCGGAGGCCTGGGCCCTACACGCGATGACATCACCAAGAAAACCTTGTGCGATTATTTTGGGGTGAAGCTCATTTTTAACGAAACCGTTTATGCGCATGTGGAGCAGCTTTTTGCCCGTTTCGGTAAAACCGTTACTCCTGTAAACCGGTTACAGGCAGAGATACCCGAAAACTGCATTCCGCTACAGAACGCAAAAGGAACAGCCCCCGGCATGTGGTTTGAACAGGATAAAAAAATATTTATTTCAATGCCCGGAGTGCCTTTCGAGATGAAAAGCATTATGGAGCACGAGGTGTTGCCCCGTTTAAAGACTGCGTTTAAGCTGCCCCACATCCTTCATCGTACCATACTCACCCAAGGTATCGGAGAATCGGCCCTGGCCGGGCGTATATCCGAATGGGAAGACAGTCTGGGCCCGGAAAACATCAAACTTGCTTATCTGCCTTCACCCAACATGGTGAAGTTGCGTATGACCACCTCCGGCCCAGACCTTCTGGATCTTGAAAATAGGGTGAAGGAGCGTGAAGAAAAGCTCCGTTTGCTTATCTCCGAGTATATTTTTGGAAGCGAGGATGATAACCTCGAGGAACTCATCGGCAACATACTCCGCCAGCGCAAAGAAAAGCTTGGTCTTGCCGAGAGTTGCACCGGTGGCTATATCTCCCACCTCATCACCCGGGTACCGGGGTGTTCAGATTATTACGAAGGATCGGTGGTCACTTATTCCTATGCCCAGAAAGAGCGTTTGCTGGGGGTGAAAAGGGAAACCCTGGAGAACTATGGGGCCGTAAGCCGCGAAGTAGTACACGAAATGGTCCTCGGTGCGATAGACCGTTTGCAGGTACATCATGCTATAGCCGTATCGGGCATTGCGGGGCCTTCGGGCGGTACACCCGAAAAGCCTGTGGGCACAGTCTGGATAGCGGTCGCATCCGGAGGAACAGTGCGCTGCGAGAAGTTTCTCTTTGGTCATACCCGGGAGAACAACATCCGTGTCTCGGCCGATGCCGCGTTGAATATGCTCCGCAAGATGCTTATCAATTCCTGAATAAAGGAGTAGGGCTTCCTGCCCGCGTTGATTATCCCCGGGTGAAATCGTTTTTCATGAACAGATAATTGTTCATACATCCCCTCAAACAGGATTCTGGGTTTCGGAATTCGCATACCTTTGCTTTATTCTTTTCTTTTCAAATGAAGACGAACCGTCAATACGAACCCCTGATCATGGTCCTGGCAGCTGTTGCTGTGTTGCTGGCAATGTCGTTTACGCATACCACTGTTCAGGTTGGTTCATTTGAAACAAACAAGGTCAATCTTCTTTCAGATATCTCTGCTTCGGGCAGCCTGGCAAAGGCAGGGCCCGACATCCTGAAAACTGCCCAGGATACCTTTAAGCTGACCGACAGTACCCACGCCCCAGCTGCGGGCATAGCGGTTGATCAATACCCCGGCATCATCCAGTTTGGGAACGATAGCTCGGGAGGCCTGCGTCATTTCTTTGCTGCATTACACGGTCTGGGCAAGACCCGCAAAAAGGTGCGTATTGCCTATTTTGGCGATTCGATGATCGAGGGCGATCTGATCACTCAGGATTTCAGGGCCTTGTTACAAGACCGTTTTGGAGGCAATGGAGTTGGGTTTATGCCTGTTACAAGCATTGTTGCCGGGTTCAGACAAAGCATCATTCATTCATTTTCGCCCAACTGGAAATCGTACTCCTTACTTGATGCCGTTACCCCCGATCATGCGCTCGGCATCACCGGTTCTACCTATCTTCCGTATTCTTCATCGGTTGCCGGCGATTCGACCTATGCCGGCAATGAGTCGTGGGTGAAATATACTGCGGTGGGAAGAAAACACCTGAACAAATTTGGTACCGTTAAAATGTATTATGGCCGTTCAGACGGGCGTAATACCGTTTGTTTGTTTGGCAATAAATTCGTTCCGCTTTCAGGCACCTCTGCAGTCAACGAATTGTGCGTGAGTCCCGGTCCGGTGCAGGGCTTTAAGGCCATGTTCAATTGCAGCTCTCCTATGAATATCTATGGTTTTTCGATGGAAAGCGACAGTGGGGTGGTGCTCGATAATTTTTCATTTCGAGGCAACTCCGGTATGCCCCTTACCAAGATGCCCTTTAGTGTCCTTTCTGGTCTCAACAAATACCTGCAGTATGACCTCATCATCCTGCATTATGGAGTGAATGTGGTAAATGCAAAAGTGAAAGATTATGCCTGGTATGAACGGGGGATGACCGAAGTGGTAAAGCATCTTCAAAATTGTTTTCCCGGGGTAAGTATCCTCGTGATCAGTGCAGGCGATAAATCAACCCGCATTGAAGGGCAATACATCACCGATCCTTCGGTTCCAGTTGTGATCGAGGCACAGCGTCATGTAGCGCAGAAGACAAAGACCGCGTTCTGGAATTTTTATGCTGCTATGGGAGGAGACGGTTCGATGGTGAAATGGGCAACAGGCGATACCATCTATGCAAATTCTGATTATACGCATTTTAATTTCCGGGGTGCACGCCGCGTGGGAGGGTTGTTATATAACTACATGATCAGTGAATACAAAAAAGACAATAAGCAAGGCTAGTTTCATTCTGTACCTCCTGTTGCTCTGCTGCACAGGTGTTATCCGGGCCCAGGTGCCCGACATCGACTCGATGCTTGCGCATTATCCCTTTATCAGACCCGATCTAAGTGTTATTCATAACGACAGCGCTTCACTTCCATTCTTCTACCAAAAACTTTCTGACTTAAAGAACGGCAAAAGAACGCGTGTAAACATCGTCCATCTTGGTGACTCGCACATACAAGCCGACCTATTTTCAGGCACCGTGCGTCAATTGATTCAAACCGATTGTGGAAATGCCGGACGCGGATTTGTCTTTCCATACCGGGTAGCCAAATCGAATGAGCCCTCCAGCTACCGCACCGCCAGCAACGTAAAATGGGAAAGCAAACGAAATGTGTTTCCGGAACAGGCCCTGCCCATAGGCATCGGGGGATTTACGATCGAAACAAAAGACACGAATGCGGTGCTCTCGCTTACTGTAAAAGATCAGGGCAAGCTCGATTATGGGTTTACTAAATTCACTCTTTTTCATGAAAAAGGGGTTTCGAGTTTTGGGTATGCCGTCTGCGACGAGCTGAGCTGCCAGATTGGCCAATTCTCTTCGAGCAAAAAAGATCCCTGTCAATATGCCTCAGTGCAGCAATTCGAAACACCCATGCACCACCTCATGATCCATTGTACCGCAACCGATTCGGGCACCTGTTCGCGTATCTATGGGATGCTCCTCGAAAACGGAAAACCGGGAGTACTCTATAGCATGATAGGCGTGAACGGGGCAGAGTTCAGACATTTTAACCTGAGCGTTCATTTTCAGGAACAGTTGACCTATCTGGAACCCGATCTGGTGATCATCTCCATGGGCACCAACGAAGGCTTTAGCGCTGCATTCGACAAAGAGGTCTTTACCCGGAATATGGATAGTCTTGTAACCGGCATACGCCAGCATAACCCCCATGCCGAAATCCTCCTGACCACCCCAGGCGATTCATTCCGCAAATCGAAAAAAGGGAGGGTTAAAAACCCCAACATGACCCTTGCCCGTGATGCGGTCGTGGAGTATGCCAACAGTCATAATTGTGCCTGGTGGGATTTGTACGAAATCATGGGCGGTTACGGCAGCATGGCCAAATGGTTTGTTGCAAAACTGGCAGCCAAAGACAAGGTGCATTTCAGCGGGGCCGGATATATCATGCAGGGGGGGATGCTCTACAAAGCGCTGAAGCAAGGGTATGAAGGGCGGGTGAAATGAGTTTTTGGGATTTGTTTCTATTCAAACACACAAAACAAATTTCCGTCCACATAAAAACATGAATGTGATCCGGATGAAAGACCTCTAAACGTATTTATTTGTTCCACATCGATCTCCATAAACTCTTAAACGCCCTCGTTTACAACCCGAAGGACCCGTTGTTGTTCAATAGCGGTTTTTTTCTTTGTTTCTTTTTTGCATTCCTGTTGTTTTATCAATTCGTGTACAAACGCAAGTTGACGAGGGTATTGTTGTTTACCTTGTTCTCGCTTTATTTTTTCTACAAGGCCTGCGGTTTTTATTTTCTGTTCATCCTGCTTTCGGCCGTGGTCGATTTTAAGCTCTCGAACTGGATTGACCTTGCCAAAAGCCAGGGGCGGAAAAAATGGCTGCTGGCCTTTAGTGTGACCATCAATCTGGGGTTGCTGTTCTATTTCAAATACACCGATTTTTTCATTGGCATCATCAACGATGCAACAAGAGGGAGCATTCATCCGCTCAAACTGATCCTGCCCATCGGCATTTCGTTCTACACGTTCGAAAACCTGAGTTATACCATCGATGTGTACCGGGGGCATTTCAAACCCGTAAAAAGCTTTTGGGACTATTGTTTCTTTCTCACCTTTTTTCCAAAGCTGGTCATGGGCCCGATTGTCCGGGCGGCCGATTTTATTCCTCAGATACGCAAGGATATTCATGTTTCCAAAGAAGAAGTTGCGCTGGGACTTTATCTGATCGTGGGGGGGCTTTTTAAAAAGGTTGTGATTTCCGATTATATCTATGTTAATTATGTAGACTATATCTTCAGCGACCCCACCCGTCACAGCGGCATAGAATGTCTGTTTGGAATCTATGGATATGCCCTGGTGATCTATTGCGATTTTTCGGGCTATAGCGACATGGCCATCGGGATGGCCCGGTGGATGGGTTTTAGCATCCCTGCCAATTTCGATTCGCCTTACCAGAGCACGAGCATCACCGAGTTCTGGAGGCGTTGGCATATCTCGCTTTCGAGCTGGCTGCGTGATTATCTGTACATCCCGCTTGGGGGAAACCGCAAAGGGAAATTCCGTCAATACCTCAATCTTTTTACAACCATGTTGCTGGGGGGATTATGGCATGGGGCCAGCTGGAATTTCATCCTCTGGGGTGGCATGCATGGCACAGCCCTGGCGCTGGATAAGATGAGGATGGAGATTTTTGGCAAAGTGAAGAAGGTCAGATCGGTGGTTTATCTCTTCGTTCAAAAAAGCCTGGGGCTCATCATCACATTCCATTTTGTTTGTTTCTGCTGGATATTTTTCAAAGCCGGAACCTTCGAAAAAGCTCAGATTATCCTTCATCAGTTATTTTATAATTTCAATGCCCAGGCCTTTGTTCCACTCGTGACAAATTACCGGAATGTTTTCGGGCTGATGATCCTTGCGTTTGTGATACATTTTCTCCCCAAAAGTTTCGAAACCATCACCCAGCGTTTCTTGGCATGGATGCCTCTTTTCGGAAGGATGCTTGTGCTGATCCTGATCATCCTTCTGGTGATACAGGTAAGGACGGCTGAGCAGGTCATGCCGATTTATCTGCAGTTTTAATGATTTGATTTGTGGCCTCTTTTGATTAAATGTGACATGCTTATCTGGATGGCGCTGTCAATATTTCTGTAGATTGAATTGTTTGCGACCGCTGATGACAGGCTGCCCGTAATGACTGTATTGATGATGATGAGCTTAGGTTGCAGCTATAGCGCCCGCATTTTATTCCCCTTCGCTTCATGTGTTACTTCTGCCAAACCTAAAGCTTCCATGAGGGGTGGAATATACATCCCAAATCTGCCCCGCAGGCCTTTTTTCAGTCCGTACCATCCACCAACCGGGTTTGAAGCGGCACGTCCCCAGGCTTCCACAGTTCCTTCTTTGGCGGGTTTTTGTTCGTCGGCACTACCCAGGTCCATCCAGTCTTTGTGTTTTTTGAGCATGTCATGAAGATCTTTCAGACAACGCATGTCGTACAGCAGCACGGTCTTGCCGACGGTGCAGACCAATACTTCTTTCCCGACTTTTTCATCCACATGCATCGTGTATTCTGAAGAAAGGGGAGGGGTTTTGAGTGGAAGTGGTTTTTCTTTGGTGCCGATTTTGCTTTTCATGGTTTGGTTGTTTGGGTTGGTTAAGCTCCTTCAGTGCTATCCCTCAGCGAGAGATCCTGGTTTCAGCTGGCTGGTTAGAGCGTGAATCGTTACTGTTTTTTACTCCCATGCTCCACCCAGCATTGAATCAAATCACGCTCCTCCTGCGTAATCTGCGTCTTATTTCCCTGAGGCATGGTCTTGGTGATTACGGCCCGGTTCAGGATCCGGTCGGCATATTTGATGATGTTGGCTGGGTTGTCGAACTGGATGCCGTTGGGGGCCACTTTCAGGATATCATCGGTAGGGTTTGAAGAATGGCATTGCACACAACGTTTGGTGATCACTGCATTGACCTCGGCAAAGCTTGGGGAAGAACCGGGGCTGCATACTTCTTTCGTCCGTGGAGCTGTAGCAAGAGCCAATGCAATCATACCGGTAACGGCAACCGGTAAAATCCAAACAGCTTTTTCGCCCCGCTCCATGAGGTTGAGATAATGTTTTACGAGTACGGCCATGAGCGAGAGGCCCATCAACACAAGCCAGTTCATAGCGCTACCGTATGTGCCCGGAAAATGGTTGCTGATCATGATAAAGATGACAGGCAGCGTAAAATAATTGTTATGACGCGAACGGAGCAGGGCGTTTTTTCCAAGTGCAGGGTTGGGTTCTTTCCCTTCGCGTGCAGCAGCAACCATGGCTTTCTGGGAAGGGATGATGACACGGAAAACGTTGCCAACCATCAGTGTTCCCAGCATTGCACCCACATGTATATAGGCCGCCCTGCTGTTAAATACATGCGCCAGAAACCAGGCTAGTCCCGTGGTAAAGAGAAAAAGGATGAGCGGAAATAAAATTGTTTTCTTCGACAAGGCAGATTTGCAAAGGGTGTCGTACACCAGCCATCCCAAGGCCAGAGTACCGATACCAATAGCCCTTGCTGCATTCGGAGAAATGTTCATCACCTGTGGGTCGACCAGGTAAGTCTTTGCATCGAGGTAATACACGATGATGAGCAATGTAAACCCCGAAAGCCAGGTGAAATAGGCCTCGTATTTGAACCAATGCAGGTGTTTGGGGATGGAGGGAGGAGCATTTTTGTATTTTTCGAGATAATAAAACCCTCCTCCATGTATGGCCCAGAGATTCCCGGCGATGCCCTCTCTCAAACCTTCGGTACGGTTCAGGCTGTTTTCCAGAAAATTAAAATAAAACGAGGCCCCGATCCAGGCAATGCCAAAGATGACATGCGCCCAGCGTACCAGCAGGTTCAGCCATTCAACCACATGCGACTCCATGCTGGTGCCCTGTACAAACGCATAGGCGGTATACATCGAAAGAAAAAGGAGGGAACAGTAAAAAACAACGGCCTTTGCCTGACCCAGGTCGTCGATGACACCATGCAGACGTTGGACAGAAGCTTCATCGTCTTTCTTCCCCGCAGCCTGCCGGCCCAATGAACGGCTTGCATACTCCAGTACCAGCAAGGCGGCACCGACCAGGGCAACGATACACCCGATAAACAGAAAGTCGGAATGATTGAAATTCGTTTTGAACTCATTGCCTGCTTTCCCCTGGGCCGACCACAAAAGCAAGGACGTCAAAAAAACAGTACACCTGGGAGTATTGAACCGAAAAAGATGCTTCATCAAAATAGCTTGGCTGAGTAATGGATTTGCTTTTCAAATATAGGGGTTTGGTTTGAATAAGCCCTTCCGACACCTCACCACCCCCTGGCTGCCTCTGCACAGGGCCCAGCCCGACGGCAGGCAGGGGCCCTGTGCCGCGCCAACGGAGTGGTGAACCGGATGATTGATAACCCTTTTGTTCTCAAATGCTACGTGGATGGTTCGCCGTTTGGCATCTACGGGAGGAAGTTGAAACGAGGAGGGAGCAATGTCCTCCGGTGTCTTCCCAAGTTCCTCTGGTGTCTTCCCAAGTTCCTCCGGTGTCTTCCTAAGTTCCTCCGGTGTCTTCCCAAGTTCATCCGGTATCTTCCTAAGTTCCTCTGGTGTCTTCCTAAGTTCCTCCGGTGTCTACCTAAGTTCCTCCGGTGTCTTCCCAAGTTCCTCCGGTGTCTTCCCAAGTTCCTCCGGTGTCTTCCTAAGTTCCTTTGGTCTCCTGATAACTTTCTTGGGTTCTTTCCCAGGTTCATCCCGTTTCTTCCAACGCTCCGGCTGGCTTCCGGCCAGTGCG
>JABDAO010000030.1 GCA_013289095.1 Bacteroidota bacterium
CGTTTTAATGGCCCCGTAGGTAGAACCCCATCCCAGTACCAGCACCTTTCCTTTTTCCTTACCGGCATCAATTGTTTGCAGCGGAATGGAACCGGCAATCGCGTCGATCCTGGCTTGTCTGATTTTAACCATCAGTTCATGGTTATCGGGATCGTATGAAATATTTCCGGTTTCATTTTCTTTCTCAATGCCCCCCCACGCGGTGCTCAAGACCTTTGGTGCCAGGAATGGCCCATTCACGCACCAACGGGCAGCTGATCAAGGTGATCCGCGATAAATATTTTGTGGATGCCATTGCCTTCAATAAAATAAAAGGCGTGCCGTTCACTACCGGCGAATTGAAAAAGAAAATAATTGAACTGGCCGGTTAGTATACGTCCGCGCAATTGCTGTATCAATAAAATAGAATTTGAATATGGATACCCTGCTTACCAACCAAACCATGGAAGAACAGAAATTAACACCCAAGGATTTTGTAACCGATCAGGATGTGCGCTGGTGCCCGGGTTGTGGCGATTATTCAATCCTGAAACAGGTGCAAACCGTGATGCCCGAACTGGGGCTGGCACGCGAAAACATTGTGTTCATCTCGGGCATAGGCTGCTCTTCCCGTTTCCCATATTACATGGAAACGTATGGCATGCACAGTATCCATGGCAGGGCAACAGCCATTGCAAGCGGTCTGAAAGCCACACGCCCGGAGCTGAGCGTTTGGATCGTTACCGGAGATGGTGACTCCATGTCGATCGGAGGGAATCACCTCATCCACTTGCTGCGCCGTAATTTTAATGTGAATATCTTGTTGTTCAACAACGAGATCTATGGGCTTACCAAGGGACAGTATTCTCCTACTTCCCCCATCGGAAAGGTTGCCAAATCAACCCCCATGGGTTCTGTGGATCATCCCTTCAACCCGCTTGCCTTGTGTATGGGTGCATCGGCTACGTTCATAGCACGCAGTATGGACCGCGACCCGGTGCAGCTGCGCGAAGTCTTGAAACGGGGTAACGATCACAAAGGAACCTCCCTCATCGAAATCTATCAGAATTGCAATGTCTTTAACGACGGAGCGTTTGAAGTGTATACCGAAAAGGCATCGAAAAAAGCCGAGACAATTTTTGTGCAACAGGGCAAACCCCTGATCTTTGGTCAGAATGCCGACAAAGGCATTCGTCTGGATGGGTATACCCCGGTGGTGGTTGATCTGAAAGCCGATGGAGCATCGGCCAATGAGCTGTGGATACACGATGAACAAGATCGGATAAAGGCAACCATACTCATCAATTTTTTCGAAGATGCTTCTGTTGAAGGCCATTTCCCACGTCCTTTCGGTGTGATCTATTCCGAAAACCGGTTTTGTTATGAAGATGCCATGGCTCAGCAAATAAAAGATGCGATAGCCGAAAAGGGCGAAGGAGACCTGGATAAGTTGTTAAGAGGAAATAATATCTGGACGATTAATTAGGGATGATTTAAGCGGTATGAGCAGTTGTTTTAGGGGATGGATTTGCTTTGGATTTACCACGGAGACACGGAGGACTGTAAACAGCCGGAACTTCCGGTTCTTCATTGATTTTCTGTTGAATGCGTTTATGCTCCCGGGATAAAATAACTCATTATAAAATAGATCAACCCTGCGATGAGGGCGGAGAGTGGAATCGTAAAGATCCAGGTCATCACGATGTTCCCCGCAATGCCCCAGCGTACAGCCGAGAAACGACGGGTGGTACCCACACCCATGATGGCGCCGGCAATGGTTTGCGTAGTGCTTACCGGTATACCCATGCTGGTTGCCGTATATAAGGTAATGGCTCCTGCTGTTTCGGCGCTAAAGCCCCCGATGGGTTTGAGATGGGTAAGCTTCATGCCCATGGTCTTTACAATACGCATCCCTCCCGAAAGCGTTCCGAGCGAAATGACAGTTAAAGACAATACCGCCACCCAGGTCGGTACATGAAACGCTCCATAGGGATAGAGATAGTGATGAACAAACGGAATGTTACGCGTAGAATAAAGCAGCACCGTTATTATTCCCATGGTTTTCTGCGCATCATTTCCTCCATGGCCGATACTAAAGGCAGCTGAAGAAAGAAGCTGACCGATGCGAAAGAATTTATCAATGCGCGAAGGATTGTATTTACGGGCAATCCACATCGTGCCCACCATGATCAGATACCCGAGCACCATGCCAATAAGCGGGGCCATGAAAATAAACAACAGGGTAATGAAGATCTTTGTGCTAAAAAAGCCACCGTTCGCCGTGTGGAGGATAAGGGCAGAGAACCCATGCGACTTGGCAATGGCAGCCCCGATCAACCCACCCGTAAGACTGTGAGATGAGCTTACTGGGATGCCCAGCCTCGCACAAAAGAAATAGGCCCATACAATAGCTCCAAGCAGGGCCGAGAGGATTAAGTACTCATCAATAAAGGTATTGTTTATCAATCCCTGTCCTACCGTACCGGCCACCTTTGATCCATCAAAGAAAAAGAGTGCCGCAAAGTTGAATCCGGCTGCCCAGAGTACTGCGGTACGGGGTGAGAGAATACGCGTTGATACAATGGTGGCAATAGAATTGGCCGCATCGTTCATTCCGTTTACAAAGTCAAATGCAAGGGCTGCCGCGACCGTAATGAAAACGAGGATGAGCATGACCGCTTAGGTTGTTTTGATCAGAATGGAATGAATGACATCGGCAGCGTCCTCGCATTTGTCGGTTGCCGTTTCCAGGGCGCTGAGTATTTCCTTGATTTTAATGATCAGGATAGGGTCTTTTTCTTCCTCAAATAAACGGGCGATAGCGTTGTTGAAGACTTCGTCGGCATGATTCTCCAGGCTGTGTATTTTAACACAGGCTTCCTTGATGGCGCTGATATTTTTCATGCTTTTCAGGTTCAGGACAGCTATCTGAAGCTCCTGTGCTGATTTGAGGATCAGTTCTGAGAGATTGGCCATGGCAGGCGAAATTTCCTCGATTTTGTAAAGATCAATCCGCTTGGCGGAGGCATGGATCAGATCCACCACATCGTCGATTACGGCTGCCAGCTGGTGTATGTCTTCGCGGTCGAACGGGGTAATGAAATTGGTGCTCAGTTCGTTAAAGATCAGATGGGTGATATTATCCCCGCTACGTTCCAGACGTTCTATTTCCTTAATAGCATCTTTACGGGTTACGTTGGTATGTGTAGCGCTGAGCGTACATAATTTTTCGGCAGTAAGAACCATGTTGGCTGTAGCCTGCTCAAAAAGCGGAAAGAATTTTTTATCCTTGGGGATGAGATATTGAAGAATACCATCGAGTTTCATGTCCTTGTGCAATTAGAATCAATTAGCCTGAACCAACAGGAGCATTCGGCAGGCATTAAATAATCGGTAAACGGTATGGTATGAATAGACTCATTAACCAACTGAACCGGAGCAGAGATACTGAAAACAGTCAACGGTCAGGCTCTCGATCAATCGGTATTCCGCTCGTGCCGCAGTACTTTCGCTTCGATATAAAAAATAATTTCTTCCGAAATATTCTTGGTTTGATCGCCAATGCGTTCAAATTTTCGGACAATAGAAAGCAGGTTCAGATAATGAAGCGGGGAGTCGGCGCCTGATTTGATGAGTTCCATCGTAGCGCTTGTGGCCTTGCGGTTGATGATATCGAGCAAGTCGTCTTTGAGAAAGACTTTCCGGGCTGCCGTAGTGTCTTCATTTTCGAGGGCCTGGATAGAATCTTCCAACATCGATAAAGCGATGTCAGCCATTTCACCGATGGCAAATTTTTCGATGTAAGGCGCAGGAAAGGGCGTATTTACATCCAGCACATACCGGGATATACCTTCGGCATTGTCTCCAATACGTTCAAGATTGGAGTTTATTTTTAGCGAAGCCAGGACGGCACGCAGGTCGATGGCAACCGGGTTGAAGAGGGCAAGGATGTTCTCGCAGTCGCGGTCTATCTTGAGCTCCATCCCATTCACCCGTTTCTCCGTCACCAGTATTTCCTTGGCCAGGTCGGTGTCAAACCCCAGCAATGCGTTTTTGCATTTATTTACCTGCGAGAGGACAAGCCTGTGCATGGCCAGGAGTTCATCCTTGAGATATTTTAATTCTGTATCAAGATGTGACATCGGCAATGATTTGAAAAAGTGTTAATGTACTAAAAGATATTAGAACTTAACAGGATCTGTGTTTGGCAGAGTTCTGGTTTTTAGGCTGAAAAGAGAATCGAAAACGAATGTGTGGGTTTCTGCGCTGATCTATCCAAACCTGCCGGTGATGTAATTCTGTGTCCGTACATTTTTAGGATTCGTAAAGATAACCTTTGTCTCGTCTATTTCAATAAGCTCGCCCATGTAGAAAAAGGCGGTACGGTCGCTTACCCGTCCGGCCTGTTGCATGTTGTGGGTTACAATGATAATGGTGTACTGGTTCTTGAGCTCATAAATGAGCTCTTCGATCTTTGTGGTGGAAATCGGGTCGAGGGCAGAGGCAGGCTCATCCATCAGCAATACCGTAGGCTCAATGGCCAGGGCACGGGCGATGCAAAGACGTTGTTGCTGCCCCCCCGATAGTTCGAAGGCTGATTTCTTAAGCTTGTCTTTTACTTCCCCCCACAAGGCGCTTTGTTGGAGTGATCGTTCAACGCGTTCCTCGATAAAGGCTTTGTCTTTGATCCCGTTTACTCTTAAACCGTAGGCAATATTTTCGAAGATTGTTTTAGGAAAAGGGTTTGGTTTTTGGAAAACCATACCAACCTTTTTTCGCAATTCATCTACATCCACGCCCCGTTCATAAATATCTTTTCCTTCAACCAGGATATCGCCTTCGATCTTTACGCTGCTGATGAGGTCGTTCATGCGGTTAAAGAGACGGAGGTAGGTCGATTTGCCGCAACCCGATGGGCCGATGAGTGCCGTAACCGAGTTTTCGACGATCGACATGGAAATGCCTTTCAATGCGTGAAAATCGCCGTAGTGCAGGTTTACGTTATGTGTTTCAATCTTGTTCATGAGGCTCAGTTCATTTTCACTTTTTTACTGAAATATCTTCTCAATGCATTGGCAAGCAGATTGGCAATCAGCACCAGCATAATGAGTACCAGCGCCGTTCCGTAGGCCATCCCCCTCGACGCTTCGATATTCGTGCCGCTTGTGGCAATTACATAGAGGTGATAGGGCAGGGCCATCACTTTGTCGAAAATGCTGTGCGGAAGCTTGGGCAGGAAATAGGCCGCCACCGTAAACAAGATGGGAGCTGTTTCGCCCGAAACCCGGCCGATGGAAAGGATAAGACCGGTAATCACGTTCGGAAAAGCCATGGGCATCACTACCCGGCGCGTGGTCTGCCATTTTGTGGCTCCCAGGGCAAGGCTGCCGATACGAAATGAATTGTCGATGGCTTTGAGGGCTTCTTCGGTGGTACGGATCACCACCGGCAAGGCGAGCAGGCCCAGGGTGAGTGATCCTGCCAGGATAGAATCGCCAAATTTCAGCTTGTTGACAAACAATGACATGCCAAACAAACCGAACACAATAGACGGTACCCCTGCCAGGTTGTTGGTCATCATCTTGATAAAGCGTTTCAGCATCCCGTCTTTTGCATACTCGTTGATATAGATGCCCGACATCACCCCGATGGGGAAGGCAAAAAGCATACTGCCGGCAACCAGGTAAAGAGTGCCGATGATAGCAGGATAGATTCCCCCTTTTGTCATCCCATCTTCGGGCATCTTGGTGATGAAGTCCCAGCTGATGACATGGAAACCGTGATAGAGTATAAATGAAAGTATGACAACCAGGATGGCGACCATACTGAAACTGATGATCCCAAAAGAAACGAAGGCAAGCCGCTGGTTGCGCTGTTTCTTTTTTCTGACTTTCAGGTGATCGGGCTGTTTCATATATGTTTTCCTCCTCTGTGTTTGGATGAGATCATTTCGACGGCCAGGTTGATGAAAAAGGTAATGATAAACAGGATACAGCCCAGGGCAAACAAGGCTTTATAATGCAAACCGCCTTGTGCTGCTTCTCCAAGTTCGGCAGCAATGGTTGCGGGGATGGTCCTTACCGGCTGTAAAAGGGTATGGGGGATCACCGCAGCATTACCGGTACACATCAGCACCGCCATGGTTTCGCCGATAGCACGCCCGATGCCAAGGATAGCGCCAGCCGTAATGCCCGATGCGGAGTAGGGAATGCTCACCTTGTAGATTGTCTGCCATTTGCTGGCCCCAAGCGCAAGACTTGCTTCTTTCATGGCACGCGGGGTGGTGCGCAAGGCATCTTCAGAAACGGTGATGATGGTTGGCAGGGCCATAATGCCCAAAATGATACTGCCTGCAAGCGCCGTTTCGCCGACATCCAGATTGAAAATGGTTTTGATAAGCGGTACGATTACAACCAGGCCAAAAAATCCATAGACCACAGAAGGGATACCGGCGAGCAGTTCGATCAAAGGTTTGAGTATGTTACGTACTCTGGAATCGGCAATTTCGGCAAGATAAATGGCTGTTGCCAGACCAAGCGGAAGTGCAAAAAGGATGGCAGCAAAGCTTACCCAAAGCGTTCCAAGGATCAGCGAAAGGACTCCGAACTGGGCAACAGGCTGGGCTGTTGGGAACCATTCCTTGTCTGTTATAAAAGAACCGATGGTAATGTTTTTCAGCTTTACCAGTTTTCCCTGAAAGCCGGTAGCGGCATATTCGGTCGGGAAGAAGGCAATGATGTTGGGTGTTTTGGAGATGTGATCGTTGATGCAGGCCCCCAGGTGTTCAAAATTTGAACCGATCTGATCTTCGGTATAAAACGAGGCAATGTCGTCAACCCTGAACAGTTTGATCGAATCGGATGATCCGCCAACTTCTTTCCAGGTCTTTATTTTTTGGTCGAATATGTTTTTGAATTGGGCAGGGGTAAGTTCGTTTACCTGATTTGCCTTGTTGAGCGCCACCACATTCCCCTTTTCCATGGGGGTATTTGTAAAAAGACCGGCGCCTTCTTTGAACAAAAATAAAATGATCAGTAGCACGATCACACTGGTGAAGGTGCCACTGATCAATAATAAAGACTCAATGATCTTTTCGAGAAACTTTGTAATGCGTTTTCTCATTCAGAGCGGAATAAAAACAGTTACTAAAATCGGCCTGTTTATTTAACAGGCACGTAGCCCACCGCTTCCACCAGTTTTTGGCCTTCCGTTGAAAGTACAAAATCAACATACGCTTTCACTTTTGCTTCAGAAGCGCCTGCGTAGATGTAGTAAAGGGGTCTTGCCACCGGATATGTTTTGTCCTTTGCAGCGGCCATGCTTGGCTTCACAAATGTTTTACCGTCGAAAGAAACAGCCAGGGCTTTTACCTGTTTGTCGAGGTAGGCAAGGCCTACATACCCGATTGCGCCTGGGGTCTGACCGACGCTCTGTACGATAGTGCCTGTAGCAGGCATGCTCAGAACGGTAGAAGCGTAGTTTTTCTTGCCCATGACATGTTCCTTCATGAATTCATAGGTTCCTGAACTGGATTCACGCGAGTAAACAACAATTTTCTGATCGGCTCCTCCAACATCTTTCCAGTTGGTGATGCTGCCGGTGAAAATACCTTCGAGCTGTTCGCGGGTAAGCTGGTTTACCTTGTTTTTGGGGTTCACAATCATAGCCAGGGCATCAACGCCAACCGTTTTCTGAACGATGTTCTTTTCTTTCAGTTTCAATTTTTCTTCCATCTTCAGGTCCCTGGACGACATACAGATGTCTGTATTGCCATCAATAAGGGCTGTGATCCCGACACCCGAACCGCCGCCAACAACGGTAACCGAAGCGCCGGCATTTTTCTTCATAAAGACTTCAGCTTCTTTTTGAGAAAGGGGAAGCACCGTATCGCTTCCTTTGATCGTAATCTCGCTGCCAGGATTTACAAAGGCGAGCAACAGAATGGCTGGTAAAAGAAGGAACGTCTTTTTCATAGCAGTTTTTTAATTTAATATAAACTTCCGGATTGATGAATGATCAATCCGGAAGCAATGGTTGTGCCTGGTTGTTTAAATCGGGTCTTTTCTGTTAATTATCGGTTTTTTTATGCTTGAACCCCGATGGAAGAACGGAAAGAGGCCGCAAGATATTAATAAAAACCGTTGTTGCTTACTTTTTTAGAGCTGTTGAACAGGTAGTAGAATGTCAGACGGTAAACCACATCTTCGTCCTTAACCATTCTCGAAGAGTATGCTTTTCCGGTGAAATCAGGACCTGCGGTGCTTTGCATGGAGTTATAGGCATTATACCAAACGTTTGGCATGATATGTATGCGTTTGTCGGGTGTCCAGTCAAGACCGGCATTCAGGAATGTCTGGGTGTAAAAAGTAGTGGAAGTCATGTTGCTTCCGGTGATACCTGCATACGCCTTGGAATAGTTGTTATTGGTATTCCATTTTGTATCCGGGTTGTACATGTCGTATCTGGCAAACATGTTCAGTTTGTTCTTGATAAGTTTTACAGAACCGAAAACAGAAACACCGATCTGGACTCCGGTAGCTGTATCGTTTTTAGACCAGGTATTGGTAGCCTTTGTGTAAACCTGGTAGATGTCGGAGTTCTGGTTTGTTTGTTGGAACGCTTCAACACCAATGTGGAAAGCCTCGGTCTTGAAAGATGCGTAAGCTTTGAGGGTGGTGTTTGACGTATGATACGGAGAGTACTGTTGGGTAACATAATCGCCATAAACTCCAAGAACCAGTTTTTGGTTCATGAATGCAACGAACAGATTGGCACGCACCTTTTTAAAAGGAGCCACTGAAGGCGTTGCGCTGTTCCCGTTTCCGATCTGCAGAATATAACCAACCAGGGATGGTTTTACATCCTCCGCATTGTTAGATTGCTGCCAGATACGGCCTTCCAGAGAAGCGCCCAGGTCGGTAGAACCATCGATGTTGTGCATGTCAAGAAGGGTCCTTTCTGAAGCACGGTATCCAAATAAAGGCTCAGTTCCAAAAGCAGTTGCAAAAGAACAGGTCTGATATTGTCCGAGGATCAGGTTTGTATTCTTCCAGATATTCGACCATTTCAGGAATGCATATTTTACATAAGTCGTGTTCTGGTTATTGGCAAGCAGGGTTTGCTCGTTGGCCAATACTACAGAAGCCGAGAATTTTGGGGAAATGTTGTAATCATAGCCCAGGTACATCCGGCGGATCTGAAAGGCGTTTGATTGGGTATTGGCAGGTGTTGGATTAGCTGCAGATACAACGTTCCCGGAGTTCAGGGATGCCGGTGTTTTGTACTGTACGTTTCCTCCTCCGCGTCCGAGTGAGTCATTCTGTGTTTTCATGGCATAGTCACCAAATAAATATCCCCAAACGTTTCCGCCTGGTTTGAATGTGCTGGTGTCGGCAGGCATTGAGGATTGGGCTTGCAGGGCACCTGTGAGCAGACAGATTGAACCTGCAAAAAGTGATTTCAAGGTAATCATTTTTTTCATTGTGGGCTTTTTAGTAATGGTTAGTTGATAAATTTGTGCGCGGCAAAGATGCGTTTACATCCGAAACTGATGAATCACCTAATATTAAGTTATTATTAATAATTAGGAAGAATAGGGGGTGGAGTATAATTAATTTCCACCATGAATACAATAATATTGGATAAGTTTCCCGCCTCCCAGGTTTTGCTCTCGCAGGTAGAATTATATCAGTCATGACATCGTACTCGTTTTCACTATAGGGCATCTCTAATAACCCCATCCAAACAGGCCCTCTCCTTGGGAGAGTGGCAGGGAGAGGGCAAAAAAGCGGAGTTATTAGAGATGCCCTATAAGTATTTAAAATGAGTGGGCCAGGGTGAAAGATCCGGGGAGATTTAGTCAGGACAGCAGGTATAAAGCGTTACCTGGCCGGTTTTAAATGCCTGGGTGTCTTCAGCATCTCGAACCTCAAAAAACCTGTGCTGTCATTCTAAATCAGCTGTGTCGGTATTTAATGAGAATTTCAGCTTAATTTCGTGTCTATCCGATAAAGCCGGCCCTTGTTCGATACCGGGAAGTAACACGCGGCACTACTTATCACTAGTTCTGGTACGGCTACACCGGGTTGATCAATACGGCTGATTTAAGAAGACAAGAAAATGAAGATACTGCTCATCGAAGACGAACAAGCCGTTGCCGGGTTCATCAAAAAAGGTTTTGAAAGCGAAGGGTTTTCACTTGATATTGCTTACGATGGACAGACCGGTAAGATGTTTTTTGAAAATGGACTGTATGAGGTAGTCATACTCGATGTAAACCTGCCTGTCATCAACGGTTTTGATCTGTGCCGGCTTTTTAAACAACAAAACAACCGTACCTCCATTATCATGCTCACGGCATTCGACAGCATTGACAACAAGACCACCGGTTTTGAGGCCGGTGCCGACGACTATCTGGTAAAACCATTCCAGTTCAAGGAACTCTTGCTCCGGGTAAAGGCCTTGTCGCGTCGCACCGCGCATACCGAGAAGCAGATCCTCTGTCTGGCCGATCTGGAAGTAGACATTTCGGCCAAAAGCGTTTCGCGTGGGGGCAAACGCATAGACCTTACCGCCCGTGAATATGCCTTGCTCGAATACCTCCTCCTCAACAAAGGCCGTATCATCAGCAAGGTTGACATTGCTGAAAAGGTATGGGACCTGAATTTTGAAACGAACACCAATGTGATAGAGGTCTATGTAAATCACCTTCGAAAAAAAATTGATAAAGACTTTTCATCCAGGTTGATCCATACCGTAGTGGGGATGGGTTATGTACTCCGCGAATAACCATGCTGATCAAAAATAAAATCATACTTGGTTTTGTCCTGCTTACGGGCACGCTGATGGTGCTGTTTTCAGTCTACATTTATGTCATCTATGGACAAAACCGGGAAAAGAATTTCTACGAACGGTTAAAGGGAAAGATTGAATTCGCAACCGAAATCTACGACAAACACGATACCCTTTCCGAAAAAGTAATTACCTCCATCCCCGAACAATCCGAATATATCTTCGACAACCAGGGGCGGAGCATCTTCCAGCTAAACCCGGCCAACGACTACCCGTTTGATGAAGCGTTCTTTCACAACCTCGATTCAAAAGAGGAATATCGCTTTCACTATCAGACGGCTCCCGACCAGCATTCAAAGGAAGGACTGGCCATTTCTTTTATGAATAAAGGCGTAAAAAGGTATGCCGTCATCACCGCCTTCGATCAGAACAACCGCGAGATGCTTTCCAGTCTGGCGCTCATCCTGGTTTATGGAAACATGATCCTGATTTTTCTCATTGGCATAGCCGGGTACCTTCTTGCCGTGGTTGCACTCAAACCCCTGACGAGGCTTGTGCACGAAATCGAAGCCATACACCCCAACAACCTGAATGTTCAGCTTGCCGAGCATACCACCCGTAATGAAGTGGCCATAGTTGCCGGGTCATTCAACGGGCTGCTGGATAAAATCAATGCCCTGGTCGAGACCCAACGCTCCTTCATTGCCTATGCCTCGCATGAATTGCGCACCCCCCTTGCCGCTATTTCGGGAATACTCGAGACATCCATCAAATACGATCAGGATCTGGAGAGCGCCCAGACCAGCGCTGCACTGGCATCCGGAGAGCTGAACAAGGCAATCGGGCTGACCAATGAACTGCTTTTGTTATCGAAGATAGAAGGCATAGACTCACAGGTAAAGATGATGCCTGTGGATCTGGTTGAATTGACCCTGGATCTGATCAATACCATGAACAAACGAAACCCCGGTCAGGAATTCGATCTCTTCATTTCCGACGGCTATGCGCTTGAGAGCAACAATATAACCCTTAACGGGAACGAAGAGTTGTTAAAAACAGCCATCGGCAACATCATCGACAATGGCATTAAATATTCTGACGGAAAGAAAATCTTTCTGCGTATTGAAATGAACACCGATGCCGAGGTAAGACTCACCGTAATCGATACCGGAATCGGTATTGTGCAAAGTGATTTAAACCGTATTTTCCTGCCTATGGCCAGGGGGATGAATTCAACCGAAAAAAAAGGTTTTGGTCTGGGGCTGACCCTTACCCGGAAAATAATTGATCTTCACAAAGGAAGGATTGAAATTAAATCGAAACCAGGGCATGGTACCGAGATCAGTCTGTTTCTCCCTGTTCAGACTGCGGTCTGATAAAATCCTTCCCGGTTTCCCGAGAAAGAAACAGCAAATGGTTTTTAGATTTTTCGTGCTTTAGTCGTGCAGCTGGCAGAAAATTCGGTGTCAAACATTCGTAACCAGGATAGGGAATGGGAGGTTATCTGTATGGAGTATCCTGCTCTTTAGTCCGTACATACTGTCAATAAGGGAAGGCGTGATGACCTGCTGAGGCTTGTTGTCGGCAATGACTTTGCCATGATGAAGGGCCACGATGTGGTCGGCATATTGCAAGGCCAGGTTCAGATCGTGTATCACGGCAACGACAACAATATTATCAGATGCAAGCAAGCGGGCCATGCGCAGGAATTCATGCTGGTAGTTCAGGTCCAAAGAAGCAATGGGTTCGTCCAGGAGCAGGTAGCGGCATCCTTCAACAGGTACTTCCCGTATTTGTGCCAGCGCCCGTGCGAAGTGGGTCTTTTGTTTTTCCCCTCCGGAGAGTGTGAGGTAATTTTGGAACCGCAGCCGGGTCATATTCAGTTCCTCCAATACCTGGTTTACGACCAACTGATCATGGGCTGTTGGCTGTACCTTGAAATGCGGATAGCGCCCCATCATCACCACCTCTTCCACCGTTAACGGAAAACTCAGTTCCGAATGCTGAGCCAGCACGGCCCTTCTTTTTGCCAGTGAGCTGTGTTGGCCCGCCGTAAGTATTTTACCGCCATAGGATATTGAACCGCTGTACCTCTTCAGTTCATTGCTGATGATTTTAAGCAGGGTGGATTTTCCAGACCCATTCGGGCCTATGATCATCGATACATTGCCCGGCAGGAAGGAGGTTGAAACAGTATCCAATATCAGGCGCTTTCCGATGCGGAAAGAAACATTTTGTACCTCAAGCATAAAACCCTCCCTTCCGTTCACCGCTTTTTTGACGCCCCAGGATCCATAGAAAGACGGGCGCCCCAACAAGCGCCGTTACAATTCCGATGGGCAGTTCGGCTGGGGCAAGCAATACGCGGCTCAGCATATCGGCTGCGGTCATCAAAATGCCGCCAAGCAGGGCAGAACCAATAATCAGGAACCGGTTGTCGGCGCTTTTAAACAAACGGAGCAGATGCGGAACGATGAGCCCGACAAAACCAATGACACCAACCACTGAAGTGGCAATGGCCACCATGGCTGTGTTCACGAGCAGAATGCGCATTTTTAATTTGTCGGGGTCTATGCCCAGATAACCGGCTTCTTCTTCTCCAAGGAGCAGAGCATTCAATGATTTAGAGAATCGCAATGCTGCAAGAATACAGACCAGGGTAACCGCTCCAACCAGGTAAACCGAAGGCCAGTCGGCGCCCGAAAAGGTTCCCAGGCTCCAAAACGTAATAGACCGGGCCTGTGGATCACGGGCAATATAGGACAAGAAACCTGTTCCGCTGGCCGCCACGGCATTTACGGCAATACCTACCAGGATCATGGTGGCTGCGCTTACTTTTCCGGCTGCCGATGAAAGCCGGTAGACAATCAGAGTGGACAGCAGTCCGAAGACAAAAGCCGAGCAAGGCAGGATCAGAGCGCCAAGCACCGGGCTCAGTTCAATAAAAAGGGTACGTCCGGCAACAAAAACAAGGGCAGCTCCGAAGGCCGATCCTGCTGAAGTGCCAATCAAACCGGGTTCTACAATCGGGTTTCGAAACAAGGCCTGCATCAAGGCGCCCGAAACAGAAAGGCCTGCCCCCACCGCCACACAAAGCAACACTCGGGGCAGGCGTATTTGCATAAACAAACCTTCCTGTATCCGGTCTATCTCTGTGGCAGGATGGAGCCCACAGGCTTTTGCCAGTGAAATAATTATTTCGCGGTAAGACACATCTACTGCTCCTGCCCTGATAGACAGGAGAACAGAAATCACCAGTCCGATACCCAGACAGAGATAGATACTTCCGAACTTCATCCGGGAAAGGCTCAAGGAATTTTATTTTTTCTGGTGAATGACTTCCATCAGTCTGAGTATGTTTTCTCCGGTACGCGGACCAAAGTACAGCAGATCATGTTCTTCTACACGATAAATCCTGTTGTCTTTGGCAGCAGGCGTAAGAGCGATGCCAGGCAGTTCTTTGAATTTTCCGACATCCCCCAGACGGTCGAAGCCAAATTCGGTGGCAAGGATGACCTGGGGTTGGCATTTCACCAGTATTTCAGGGCTCAAGGTTCTGAACTTAGAGCTGGTATCAACCGCATTTACGCCGCCTGCCCATTCAATCATAGAATTGCCGGCGCCCTTTCTTCCAAATGGGAAATAGATGTTTGAGGCCCTCCCGAAATGAATGATCATGACTGTAGGCGTATCTCTGTAGGTTTTTCGTTTTTCGGCCACGCGTTGCAGATCGGCATCCAGTTTGTTGCAAAGCGAGTCGGCCTTTGTTTCGGCGTGCAGGTATACCCCCAGTTCATGGATCAGGGTTTTTATATCCTCCAGCGTTTCGGTTCCTCTCCATTCCTTCAATGCAATCCCCACTTTCTGAAGCTGAGGTAGAACAGTAGCCGGGCCGATGGAAGCATCCTGTCCTCCGTTGTAAAACACAACGGCAGGTTTCATTGCGATAATGCCTTCGGCGCTGAGCATACGGTGGTAACCCACGGTAGGAAGTTTTTTGGCTGCCTCGGGATACGTGCTTGACAAATCAACGGCCACGATCTTATCGCCGGCCCCCAGGGCGAAGAGGAGTTCGGTCAATTGTTTCGAAACACAAACGATACGGTCGGTGTCGGTTCGTTTTTCGTCTTCTTTGTTTCCAAACCGCCCGCAGGAAGAGGCCAACATGCCCAGACTGAGGAGGCAGAGCAACAGGTTTTGCTTTTTCATGGTTTAAAGATAAGGGAGAGGGCAAGGCCCTCTCCCGGTTAGTATGGAATTGGTTCTTCCTGGTGCCGTCTGGCAGGTTCTTAGAATCTGTATTTGATGCTCAGGCCACCGTAAAAGGTTGCTTTGTATGCTGCAGGCAGGATGTAACCGTCGCCTCCGCCTTTTTTGTAGTTGGGGTCGTTGCCTTGCGCAAGCTCGCCGATGTTCTGTCCTACAAACACAAAGCTGTAATAGGTGCTGTTCATGATGTTGTCTATTCCTCCAAAAACGTTGAATGTAAATTTCCCGACAGTCTTTTTAAATCCAAGTTTGGCATTGAGCAAGCTGTAGGCACTTAGGTAGTGCTGATTGTCGAACGTGACAGGCACCTTGTCGACATATTGATAATTGGTGTGGAAATAGAAACCAGCCTTGCTCTCAACATCAATGCCCAGGTTAAACACATTGGGAGCAACAGCGGCCACCTTCTTGCCCGAATAATCGGCAATGACCGTGTCAGCTCCTTTGGCGGTGGTACCGTGGTTTTTGAAATCGGTATAAGTATAATCAGAATAGGTGTAGCTCATCCAGGGACGCACAATGGTGATAGCCGATGATTTGTTGTCAACCAGGTTATAGCGCAGATAGAGCTCGGCGCCCAGATTCCGTTCTTCGCCGGCATTGGTGTATGAAGTGATGGCATTGGCCGTTTCAGACACCAGTCTGTTTGTGATGTCAAGGTCATAGAATGCAATCTGATAGCTTAGCCTTTTGTTTCCAAGAAGGGTACCCTTGCTGCCTATTTCGTATTGCATGGCTTGTTCAGGTTTCAGGTTTACGTCAACCTGGCCAATTGAATTGGTCATCTGGCCGAGTACAGGTGGGGCATACCCCTCGCTCACGTTTGCATACACCGATACATTGTTGTTGAACACTTTCAATACAGAGATGTTTGGCGCAAATACAGGGCTGAAGGCCTTTGTATACGTTGGGTAGTCGAGGTAGATCAGATTTGTTGAGGAAGCGATAAACCCGGGATTGCCCATGTACACATTGCCCGGGGCAGTAAGCAGATTCTTGGTGCCAAATTCAGAAAAGATTGCATCGGCTCCCAAGGTGATTGTGATTTTAGAAGGAAGTTTGATGTTCCATTGTGTATAAATAGTGTAATTCATGGCGTAGTTCTGCACATCCGAGGGAACCATGCCTGGGGTAAATGCCGAAAAGGCCGGAGGTGGCTGTGCGATGAACGGAAGGATAAAATCTCCTTGTGAAGTCTGGTTTGATTTCTGGAATGAGCCACCTATCGTGCCATCTATATTCACGCCATCCGTGTTTTTTGTTTCATACGTAAAGGCCGTTCGCCCTCCGAAATTCTGGTTCTCGGCCAGGGTAAAGCCATGTGCAAAATATTGGTTGAGTGTGGACCCGGAACCAAAAACGGTTGTTGAGTTACTGAAATTTTTACAGAACTGATATTTATCGGTGACTCCCCCTCTGAAACTTTCGATGTCGACATGCGAGTTGTTGCCCACATAGTTACTGTCGCTCACGGCTTTTCTGCCATAGAACGCTGCACTGTCTATTTCGCCGGCCAGTTGTTCGTGCGAATGGCTGTAGGAGAAATAGGTTGAAAGCGTGTTCTTGGCATTTGTGGAACTGTTGCTCGCAAAGCTTACATAGTCTTTGCTGGAGCCGTCGTTCGGACGGAACCCATCATAAGTCTGGTGTCCGTAATTAATCCAGAGATCGGAATGGTCGGTTGCGGTTTGAATGGTGGTGTTAGAACGGAATAAGCCATAACTCCCTCCAACTACCGATTCCTGAATGCTGGTTTCGTTTGGAGTCGGCCTGGGTGTGAAGAGATTTACAGCGCCTGCTATATAACTGCCATAAAGCGGAGAAGGGCCTTTGGTGATCTCCACCTTGCCCAGCGAAGCCAGGTCAATATCATCCATCACCGTTAAACCGGTGGCATCGGTAATCGGGATGTTGTTCAGGAACAAACCATAACCCAGGCCATTGAAATTTTCGGAATTGGTGCGTCCGTTATCCGTGCTTGGATAGTATCCTCTGATCACAATATGCTGCCCGCCAAACGGCGAACGGGATGACATGGTAACGCCCGGTACCGTATTTAATGCATCCTGGAGGTTTACGCCCGAAGAACGTGTGAGATCTTCTTCGGTAAGCGTGGTCACAGACTGAGGATGTTGCACGCCCAGGATCTCCACAGCGCCGAGGGAAGCCGCCGACACAAGAAGCTTTACGGTTACCGGTTGCGATTTATTGGGAACCGCGATGCGTTGGGTGGCATAACCCAGGAAGGACACGGTGATGCTGTCAAAATCAGACGGGCTTTGCAGGTTAAACATCCCCTGCGCATCGGCGCCGGTTGCAATAGCCGTTCGGGGCACCTGAATGGTTGCTCCCGATACCGGTTTGTTGGTCTGTGCATCCAGGACGCTGCCTTTGACATTAAATTGCGCATGCATTCCTGTAGCCAGGGAGATGGCTCCCAGGCAGAGTAGGTATATTTTTTTCATTGGTTTGTTGAAATTAGATGAATGATGAATCCTGAAATGAAAGCGCTTGAGTATGCAGCCTGAACGGCAGTGGACATCTTCGTGGGAAGGGCATCGCCAGCGTAAGCGGCAAGACCGACACCAGGAAGTGACCGTGAACAGGCACATGAAACTACCCGATGAGACCGCTCAGGCTCAACGGGAGAGGAGGATTAACTGCGTTGAGGAGGAGGGGAAATGATCTCCGCATAGGGGGCCTTGCAGCGGAAATCAAGGGCCGGGAACAAAAAAGCCGCACTCGGATGAGGATGACAATAAGTGAGGATTTCAGCACCTGGGATATAATCCTTAATCAGGTCGTTGAGTGAGATGCGGTGAGTGTTCTTTTTCGCAGGTACGGAAACAGTTTCATCTGTAATGTCTTTCTGCTGCTCGTTGAATGTTGTCCTGAGCTCATCTTCGTGCTCGTCGTTCAAACAGGAATAATATACAAAGCCGTCATTCTTCCTGACCGTTGACACCACATCATACATTTTTCCCTGGTACGATATTTCATCTTCCTCTGTTTGAGAAAATTCGGTGTTCTCTTGCTCGGTAAGCGATGCTGGAATTTTAAGCTCTATCAGTGCATGTGCTGGTATGGAGCAAAGACTTCTCTGTATATCTTTTCTGTTTTCATGCTCACAGTAATCAAAGACGAGGTAGAACCCGAAAAGATTGAACAGGAACAGAGCCAAAAAAAAGAAGATGAGCGTTTTTTTCATTTTTTACAGGTTGCAAAGGAAGGATTATTTTTTCGATACACAATGACCAGGTTTTACTTTCATACACAGTATAGGGTTCGTAACACGATAATTTGGCTTCAGATTTCGGATTCATGAAGCCCGGACGCAGGGGATATCAATCATCCTAAACTCCCGAGATTGAACGTAATCTAAAATAATTTGGATTGAATCCCTTTTTCATTACTTTTGTTTTTCTCCCGCCACAGTAAAAATTAATAAATCTTTGTAAGAACAATGAAAAGGAAAGGCCTCGCCCTTTTTCTTTGTATTACTGGCTTTGCCTGTTGTCTGCATGCAGCTGCAAGCAGCGATTCGGTGTCCTCTAATTGCTTCAACCAAGGGAAAACTAAATACCTGCTTGGGGATTTTCAGAAAGCCATAACCGATTTTAATGCGTGTATTGCTTTGAATCCTCGCAATACCCAAGCCTGGCTCATGAAGGCTACTGCCGAATACAACCTCAAGATGTATGCCCAGGCCGAAAAAGACTGCGGCCGGGTACTTAAACTAACTCCACACGATTTTCAGGCGTTGAACATCAAAGCTTGCAGCGAGGAGAAACAGGACAAATTCAAAAAATCAGCAAAGGATTTTAGGAAATCGCTGCAGGAAAACCCCCGCTATACCGAAGCATGGTTAAACAAAGGCCTGCTTGAACTGCGTCTGAAACAGTATGACAGCGCCATTGCTGATTTTACAATCTTGATAACGATTAAACCGGCTTGCGAGAATGCATTCTACCAACGCGGAAAAGCAAAATACGAGAAACACGACTTCGATGGAGCTTGCGCCGACTGGAAACATATTGACGACCCTGATGAATACCAAGACCTTGAAAAGCTTATCCTGATTTGTAAATAACATAACCATTTTCAAAACCAGCCTGCCATGAAACACAAATTACTCACCCTTGCTGCAAGCATCTTTCTGGGAAGCGCGGCATTCGGTCAAACGTACAATTTCTACTTTGGAAACATCCATAGCCAGACGAGCTACTCCGACGGCAATCAGGACAGCGTCACTTCAGGAATGACCACACCTTTGCAGGGCTTTGCCTATGCCCGGGCAAGTCAGCATATCGATTTTTACGGCATTAGTGATCATAACCATGCCAGCGCAGGTCAGAAAGGCGCTTCCTACTATCACAAAGGGATTGCCGATGCTGACAGCGCCAACCAGGATGGATCGTTTGTGGCCATGTACGGGTTCGAATATGGGGTCATTACCGGTGGAGGCCATGTCATTGTATATGGCACCGACAAGCTCTGGGGCTGGGATACGGGTGATGATGTCTTCAATGGCGAGTTCGATTACGCAGGAGTATTTACCAAGGTGAATGCATTGCCTGTAGGCTTTGCATACCTCTGTCACCCGGAGCCGGGCGATTATAACGGACTTGTATCAACAGCCCCCTACAGCGTAAGTGCTGACAGCGCCGTAGTAGGGAGCTGTTCGCGCAGCGGACCAGCATTCTCTACCAACAATACCTACTCAACTCCATCCAGCGGATCCTACATCCCCCAGTGGCAGAATGGTCTTGCAAAAGGATATCACCTGGGTATAGGTCTCGACCACGATACACACAACAGCGTGTTCGGACGCCAATCAGCCGGACGACTGGTGGTACTGGCTCCGGCCCTTACCCGTGCAAATATTTATACCGCATTTAAAAAACGCCATTTCTATTCTTCAGACGACTGGAATGCACAGGCTACTTTTACAATTAATACACAGATCATGGGTTCGGTGTTTCAAAACCCCGGCAACCCGGTCATCCATGTGTCTGTGATGGATCCCGACAGCGAAGCGGTTGACTCCATCCAGGTTTTTTATGGAGTTCCAGGCAGTGGAAGTCAATCAACCGTGCTCCAGACAAACTATCATTCCACTTCATTTGACCTGACACCTGCTATGCCTGACGGTTCAACCTTTTATTATTATGCCGTTATCACGCAGGCCGATGGTGACGTTATCTGGACATCGCCCATCTGGTATACCCGTAACGATTTTCCGCTTGATCCTCCCGTTGCTGGAATCAGTAACCCCGGCTCCCTGCTTTGTACCGAAACACCCATCAACCTGGCCGACAGCAGTGCACACGTGCCAACCACCTGGGCATGGTCGTTCCCGGGAGCTGTCACTGCATCGTCATCTGTAAAAAATCCAACGGTCACTTACGCTACTGCGGGTACTTATACCATTTCACTCACTGCAACCAATGCAAATGGTACAAGCGCCACCAGTCGTATCGTCACAGTCCTGGCATCGCCGGCAATACCCCTCATCAATCAAAACGGAAACATGTTGAGTACTGCCATGGCTTCATCTTATCAGTGGTATTTTATGGGTTACGCCCTGCAAGGGGCTGTCAGCCAGACGTATAATGCCACCCAATCGGGCAATTTGAGCGTTTGTGTAACAAATCCGGTAGGTTGTTCTGCCTGTTCGGCTGTGTTGAGTTTTACCGCCGGGATAGCCGAAGAAGATCCGACAGAGGGGTCGTTGTTAATCTTCCCAAACCCGAACGACGGGAACTTTAGCATCCGGTACACGCTGGTGCAAAATCAAAACCTGACTGTTTCTATCCTCGATCTGAGCGGGCGCCTGGTATACGAAACAAAAGCCACCGGAATGACCGGGCAGAACCTGCTGAATGTGTCGAATACCAGTCTTGCCAAAGGAGTTTATCTAATTCAATTTGCCTCGAAAGAAGGAATGGGTACGCGCAAACTGGTGGTCAACTAAAAGAGATTCCGGATCAATACTTTAAAGCCGGATTTTTTCTCCAGATTGCCAAGCCTCAACAGCCTCCTCAGCCCCCGACCTGATGAGGCTTTGTTTTTTCGTTCAGGTGCCTGGATTCCATCGCTTAACTAAATCTAAGTCATTCAGTCTTCACGCAAAAAGAAGAATTGCGGTGATTCTGCAACTAACCGATTCTGATTCGAATCAAGAAGGCCTGACGAAACTCAGGGGCCCCAGCTGAGGTTGGATGGACCATTTTTGCCTGCTTGGTGTTTTCACAACAGGACATAAAAAAACCCTCCTGAACACACACGAACAGGAGGGATAAAACCGGCAAACGAGACACCACTCCCAAATTGCCGGATGGGGGATGGTAAAGTCTTGCAGCCCTGCTACGCTGCCTTCGGGTAATTGCACGTATAGGAGGGAAGAAGGCCAACGCGCAGGAACTGCAGTATTTTTCAGGTTTTAGTTGGTGAATTGAATAGCTTAAAGATTAGGCAGCCCTGTGTCAAACCTGCTATATACTCCGCCACAGAGAATTTTTACAAGCATTGAGCACAGGAGCTGCTTTCATCTTTTCTGTATTGCAGTTTGCTGAACAGGGTTCCATCATTTAGTCGCACCTAATACAATAGAATCTGAAAAGCAGCAGCAATGGGATGAACGTTCCGTAGCCAAAGAATGCCGGTCGGGAGTAAACTCCGTTGGAACAACATGCTTCAGAAACGTTTCGGGGAGGCTTGTAGCATGGATGGCAGTGAAATAGAAATACTATTCAAAGCATCAGCATCCTGAAATCAGAAAACTATCCTGATTTGCGGAAAAGCCTTTGTCGGTGAAGCAGAAAACCTCCGGGCGGAATGCTGCCCATCGGTAACTGATCTGTTCACACAACTCAGGCAGTACGTGGAGGTGGAGTGGTTATTTCGTAATAGAAAACACTTTGCCCGGGGATAAAGGCACGTGGAGTAAGGTTTTGAGCGGTGAAATGAAAGGTGGTTTTTTCGAATGTGCTTACGTAATCAAAAGAAAGCAATTTGAGGATCAGCTTTCCGGTTTTTCCGGTATTCATCTTGTTTGCATCAAGCTGGTTGCCCAGGTTTTGATCTAACTGGCTGAACAGTTCATCCTCCTTCGAGTCGTTCATGCAAAAATAACTGACCGAGCCGTCTGCCTTTTTTTCAGTACGTACCACATCATAACGGCTGCCTTGATAAACAAATTCATTCTCTTCTGTCCAGTCTAAGTGGGTTGTGTTTTTAGCTGAAAGCGTTATGCAGGTTAAGGAGGAGTTTGGGGTCTTTTGAAGCAGCTCACTATGCATCTGATCCCGTATTTCCAGCTGATTCAGACGGAATACAATGAAGTATCCCAAGCTGTTGAACAGGAAAAGCAAAAGGAAGAATATGGCAAGCGCTTTTTTCAAAATGTGGTTCTTGTGAGTCAAAAGTAGAACTTAATTTTTAAATCACAAGCTTATTTTTTAGGGAGTATTAAACGCCAGGAATAAGATGAACCCTTTTTTTAAGATATAAACAGCTGGCTTCAAGTAAGTAACGTTCGTTTTTCTGTATGTGTTTCGGCGGAGAGGGGGCATCCTGAAGGGTCGAAAAGAGCTGACGAATAAAATCTCCTGCCTGGCAGGTTGTTTTGATTGAACTATATTTGTGTCCTCACTCCGCCAGAGCTGCAACAAAATCTTTGAAAAAACCTTCGTAAGCGCTTTTTGCATTTTCTATTTCCACCTCAGGCAATGACATCGGTTAGTGCAGCTTGATTTTTCTCTGAAACAGGTATATGTATCATAAAGGAAACCGGCCTCAAAGCATGAAAAACAAGACGTTGTACCTTTCCTTCTTTCTCCTCTTCGGAGCGCTTGTGCTGATGGGTTTTGTTCCTAAGCCTTTGGCCGAGGCAGACCAGCTCTACTGGAACCCGGAGCGTAAACTTGCCTGGAGCGATTATCTGGGTAATCCCGATTCGCTGACGGCAACCGACCCTGCTACGGCTACTCATCTCTTTGGTAATTTTACCATTCGTGCGGATAGCATGGAGGTTTGCTGTTTCGCGTATTTCCGGAAAAGCAGAAGCTGGGTTCCAAAAGACGCACAGACAGAAACACGTCTGGCCCACGAACAGCTTCGATTCGATATTACCGAATTGTATGCGCGTATGCTCAAGAAAAAAGTCATCGATAAGGTGAAAGATAGCGTGAGCGCTAAGGAGGAGTATAAAAAAGAATTCACAACGATCCGGAAAGCGGTTAGGGACAGACTCTTCTTATATGAGGCCGAAACAAATCATGGAGAGGATGCCCGAAAAGAAAACGACTGGGAGGAGAAAATTGCTTATGAGCTTCAGGAATTTGGCGCATACAGGCTTGCCGCAATGCGTATGCCTGTCAGGAATTAACAAGGCGCTTTTATTCGATTATGCAGATCCCCGAAAAACAGGAGGTTGAACGGTTGTGTCAGATTTTTTGGCGGAGTGTACGAATAAGGTGCACAAGTCCACAAAGCCAGAGCAGGGAGGAAATGAGGAGGTAAATGCGGTGAAGTTTGTAGAACACCGGTTCATCCCTGAGTTGCAGGCTCGAAGCATCGAGGAACCTTCCGAGTACCGGATGCAGATAAAATAATCCCGCAAGAAGAACTGCCATCACCAGCAGATTAATGTGTTTGATGTGTTGGGTGTTCTGACTGTTTTTTTTCCAACACCAAGCTCCTTCCAGAACCGTCAGCAACAAGGCTGTCGCACAACTTATGTTAAGCGCTGTTGAAACCCGTTGCGTAATAAAACCCACAAGCACATGATTCCCCAATACCTGCTGGCCGGCCGGGATAACAAATGCAGCATAAAACGTAAACCCTCCCCACCAAAGGATGAATGACAGTTTGGAAAGCGCTGTAAGAAAGGTTCTCACTTTTATCGAACGGTGTTTGAGCAAAGGTAATTTTTTGCTTGATTCTGCCTTCTCAAGTACACTGAGCTTCTGAGGGCTATCCGATCGGTTCTTTTCAAAATCACGACTTTGCAGAAAGAATCTTTGATGAAGGACGATGCCTTCCGGTAAAACCCAATCGAAGCCAATCGGAGCGGGAGCCCCCCTTAACGTGAGAGAACGGTCCCGAAACTGTGAAAATCCGGCCGTTTACAGGACAGGTTGAGGAGGATACAGGGAATACCTTTTTTTTAATATCTTTGGCCTTATTCAAAAACCGGATAATCAACGGATGCACAGATTCAGATCTATTTTTGCTGTTTTCTTCCTCCTGGTCTTTACGTTTAACGTAGTGATTTACTACACCCTGTTCGAATTTGATGATGCCGAAGCCAAAGCAGAGATGGGTCAGACCATTGCAGGTATGCATACCCTGTTGGGCACCGAATCGTTCACGCTTCCGCTTTCGAGGCTCCAGGAGGCAAACCGCGATGAAATCTGGCTGAACGGAAAACTCTACGATATCGTAAAAACAGAAATCAGTAACGACAAGGTAGTGGTGTATGTGCTGAACGATACAAAAGAAGAAAACCTGGTTAGCAACATGGCCGTTTATGCCGACAGCCAGTGTGATGCCTCCATACACATCAACACGGCCAAACATTCTGCCAGGCATACCGGCAAAGTTTCTGCTCAAAAATACTGCCCTGCCGCCATCATTTCATTCAGGTATCACCCCGAAGAACATATCCTTTCCTGCCTCATCAATTGTTTTTCTTCCACCGAAATCTTTTCTGTTCAAAGCCCTCCTCCCAAACACGGGGTTTCTTGATTTTTTTTACCCTTAATACTCTTTTTTTCTTCAATACGTAGAATCATCCGCCTGTGCATAAGCCAGGGGGTGCTTTTTTAGTTTTCACTTGTCTATAACACACCACTCATGAAAACACTGAAATACTTTTCATTTCTTCTTGCTTTATGCTCCTCGCTTTCTGTTTTTTCGCAAAGCAGTTTGTCGGGGAAAATCAACGATATCGTTACCGGCAACCCGGTTGATGGAGTGATTGTCTACATCACCGATTTAAAGGTTGCGGCTCAAACCAATAAAGAAGGGGCTTACAACCTGCCCAACCTGCCTAAAGGCACGTACATGGTTCAGCTGCATTTGCTGGGTTATGCTATCAAGACCCAGTCGGTGCATATCGACGGCGCTACCACCGTAAATTTTACGATTTCGCAAGAAGAGATCGAAGAAAATGAAGTGGTCATCACCGGTAATTCGTCTGCAACCGATGCTGCACGCAGCCCCCAGACCACTGCAAACGTATCGAACGAATACCTCAACGAAAACTCCGCTACCAATGTGATCGATGCGATTGCAAAAACACCTGGGGTATCGGCCATTACCGACGGACAAAGCATTTCGAAGCCGGTTATCCGCGGACTTGGTTACAACCGTGTTGTGACCGTGGCCGATGGTGTTGTACAACAGGATCAGGCCTGGTTTGATGAATTTGGAATTGAAGTCGACCCCGATGCCGTAGAGCGTGCGGAAATATTAAAAGGGCCTGCTTCGCTGGCCTATGGCTCTGATGCAATAGCCGGAGTGGTAAATCTCATTGCTGAAAAACCCCTTCCCGAAGGAGAGACAAAAGGCGATATGCTTTTTAATTATCAAACCAACAACGGTTTAATAAACAACATGCTGCACCTGGCAGGAACTTCCAACGGCATATCCTGGAGCGGACGGGTGGACAATATCATGGCCCATGCCTATCAGGATAAGTATGACGGGTATGTGTCGAACTCCGCCTTCAGCGATTTTAACGCCGATGGCACCATTGGCATCCACCGTAAATGGGGCTATTCGCAGATCCACGCCAGTTACTTTAACATGGAAACCGGGATCGTGGATGGAACCCGTGATTCGGCAACCGGTATGATGATGCGCCCGGTTTCTTATCCCGGTCTGAATAATGGTGCGCCTACCTATGTCATCCCAACCGAGCAGGAAAACAAAACGTATACGCCCTTTGTCATCAACCAGCGTATCCAGCACACCAAGGTGGTATGGGATAACAGTCTTGCCGTTGGCGAAGGCCGTATTACCGGGGTGTTTAGCTGGCAGCAGAATCAACGCCAGGAAAAGAACGACCCCACCCAGCCTAATCTGGCTGATATTTATTATTTCTCAAATGCCCTTACCTACGATCTGCGTTATATCTCCCGTCAGATGGGCGGGTTTAATTTCTCGGCCGGGGGCAATGGCAGTTACCAGGCTTCGCAAAGTTTGGGTTCGCTGATGCTTATTCCAAATTACAACATCTTCCAGGTTGGGGCATTTGTGGTTGCCAACGAGCATTTCGGCCGATTTACCTTCAGCGAAGGAATCCGATATGATGTACGCATCTTCCAGGCTGTAGATCATTGGGTGGATTCTACACAGGTACCTGTTGCAGCAAATACAGCTGGGGCCGTTCATGAATTCACCGGTTTTACTTCCAATTTCAGCGGGATGTCGGGCAGCGTGGGTGGTGTCTTTAATTTCACAAAAGAGGTATACGTCAAAGGCAATATAGCCCGCGGGTTCCGTGCCCCAAACGTGGCCGAATGCGCCGCCAATGGTGTGCATGATGGAACGGTGGTATGGGAACTTGGGGATGCAAACCTCAAACCCGAAACCAGTCTGGAAGAAGACCTCTCGTTTGTGGTGAACACCAAAAATATACGTTTTGAAGCCAACGTGTTCAACAACAGCATCAGCAATTTTATTTATGCCGAAGGGCTGAAAAGCAAAATCCCCGGCACCGGCGATTCGATCAACAATACCTTTAACCTGGTTGGGTTAGGTGCAGCTCCGGTTTACAAATACACCCAGGGCAATGCACAACTCTATGGCGGCGAAGTAGCCCTGGATATCCACCCGGTGGCAGTACCCTGGATAGAACTTGATGGTACATTCAGCATGGTTTCGGGAGGCCTTATCGGCGTGGCTGATTCTATCAAGACTCTGCCCTTCGTACCCCCTACACGCATCACCGCCGATCTGAAATTTCACATTAAGAAAGTGAGCAGTTATATTAAAAATGCCTATGTCAAAGTGGGAGTGCTTGATTGTTTTCAGCAAAAGAATATCTATGAGCAATATGCCATATACAACGGGTTGAGCCAGGCCCTGAGCCCACAGCAATATGAGGCAAGCAAAGCGGCAACGGCCGGTTATACCTTGCTCAATGCCGGTATCGGAGGCGATCTGCAGAGCAAAGGACATACCCTTTGCAAAATCTACATCGTTGTAAACAACCTGCTTGATACCCCATACATGGATTATATGAGCCGTTTTAAATACTATGGCGTAAACCAGGCAACCAACAGGGTTGGTGTATTTAATATGGGCCGGAATGTGAGTTTCAAACTCATCATCCCGTTTGATGTAATAAAAAGCAAGGCCTGACCCTGCCGTCTGTTCATTAACCAGGCTGCCTGTTGTTTTTGGGATGATTCAAATCCCAAAATCAGCAGGCAGTTTGTTTTGCATCCATCCGATACAAGAGGGGAGGCTTATCCCGCATCATGCATTCGGAATTCACTGTCGCGCTCAAAGAAGCCACCAGCACTCATAACCCCCGGGATAACCCGTCTCCCGATGTCTGTCGGGACTATCGGGAAGCGCACAATTCTTAACGCACTTTGCATTAGCCTGTTACACGGCTAATGCAAAATCCCGGTATATTCATTGAAAATGACTAGCTTTGTATTACATAAAATATTGACGCATCATGGATTTGAATTTCTGGGCCCGTACACTGCTTGTAGTTAGTTCGCGGTATTTTATTGTGGCCGGTATTGCTTTTGTCCTGGCCTATGTGGTTTACAAACGGGCCATCGCCTACAAGAAAATACAACCGGCATTCCCGAATACGTCTGATTACAAACGCGAAATCGGGTATTCCATCATCACCATGTTGATTTTTGCCTGTGTGCCCACCTTCCTGCTCAAGACCCCTTCCATTGTTGTACATACCCTGTTTTACCGCAATATTGCCCAACACGGGATCCCGTATTTCTGTTTTGCCTTTGTGCTCATGCTCTTTATGCACGATACCTATTTCTATTGGGCCCACCGGTTGATGCACCACCCCAGGATGTTTAAATATTTCCACCTGGTGCATCACAAATCAACCAACCCCTCGCCCTGGGCTGCGTATTCGTTTCATCCGCTCGAGGCGGTGGTCGAGGTTGGTATTTATGTGGTCTTTTTGTTCCTCATCCCGATTCATCTGTACCACCTTGTTTTCTTTTTTCTCTTTATGATTGTTTACAATGTGTATGGGCATCTGGGGTATGAGCTCTATCCTAAAGGGTTCAACAAGACATGGGTGGGCAAATACATCAATACCTCGGTGGCACACAACCAGCATCACAAACATTTCAAAGGAAATTACGGTCTGTATTTCACCATCTGGGACCATCTGATGGGGACTGTCCGCACGGATTATGATGCAGCTTACGAGGAAGTGAAATCAAGAAAAAAGCCCGAAGAATTTCTAGCCGAGGAATCGGTTGCTGAACAGGTTATTGCCTGAAGCGGATCATTAACTTTAACCGAGTTTGTGTGACAATAGATTGTTGATTGCACCCCACTGAAGTGGGACAAGTGCCGATGATTATGATTACTAAGATCATCGCAGATCATAATCATCTTAT
>JABDAO010000031.1 GCA_013289095.1 Bacteroidota bacterium
ACCCAGCAGATCAACCACTTTTTTGATGCTGACCCTGCCCGTAAGCTCCCCTCCATACGAATTGCTGCTTTGGGCATTGGCGTAGGTGTTCACCACAATCTCCCGGTGCAGGATGGAATTCATCTCCGTTTCCTGATAGTTGGTGATGAGATTTACCGATTCTTTGTAAAAGGCCGTGAACATAATGGTATTCCCCCGGCTGATGGTTTTGAGATAACTCATCTCGAGCGAATTCACGAATTCAGGTTTCAGCGAGGGGTTGCCCCGTTTGATGTTCAGCGAATCTGAATAATCGGTAGCCGGTATCAGCTGGAAAAAGCTGGGGCGGTTGATGCGCCGGGTATAGCTGAACTGGATATCATCCTTGTCGTTTGCATGATAGGTCACAAACAAACTGGGGAATGGAATGATGGGGTACTGATACTGGTATTTGGTGGTGGAATCGGCAAAAGCGCCCGAGTACAGTGAACTCTCCAGCCTCAGCCCGGCCTGATAACTGATCTTTTTGAATTCCTGACCAAAGGTGCCATAGGCCGCATATACCTGATCGGTAAACGTATAATTGACTCCGAACTGATTGAGCTCTGTAAACTGATCGGTAAGCGGACTGAGTATATAACTGCTGTTCGAAGCATTGTAATTTTTGATGGAAGCGCGAAGCCCCGCTTCGATCTTGATATTCGATTTCAGGGGCGATTCAAAATCGGTCTGGGCCGTGATAAACTGGCTCGAGCTATACCCCAACTGCTGCTGTTGCACTTCGGGACGGTACAGGATGCCATCGGGCAGGTAATAATTGGTGACATAGGCGCCCGTGGTATTGCCTCCGTTCGAATTGTAGTTTACATCGGCAGTCCAGTCACGCCCTTCTTTCGGGAACAGATGTTTGAAGAGGATGGATCCTCCCAGACTATTGAAATCGCGCCCGGAGGTGGTATTGCGTATGCTGGTAGACGTGGGTGTAAAACCCGGATGAAGCGTATCGGTAACGGTATTGAGCACATCGCTGGTATTGAAATGCGCCTTGCCCACATTGCCCGAGATGGTAAGCGTATTGCGGTTATTGATAAAATAATCAAAGCCTCCGCGCAGATAGCCAAAATAACCGGTCATGACCGAGGGGTCGGTCTGAAACAGATTGGTAAGCGGCACCGATGCCGCCTGCCCCAGCCCGCCCAGGTTATAGCGGTTGGTGCTGATCTGGCTGATCGACTCGCGTTCGTGTTCGCCAATGCTGACAAAGGCATTGATCTTGCCCTGACGCACATTGAACTCACCGCCCAACACCGTCTTGCCCCGCATATCCACACCGGCCCTGATGCTGCCGTTGTAACCCGCCTTGCGGTTCTTTTTCAGCACAATATTGATGATGCCGCCCATGCCGCCCGAGGCATCGTATTTGGCCGAAGGGTTAGAGATGACTTCAATGCTTTCGATGGCATCGGCCGGAATCTGGTCGATGGTAAGGGTGGTGGGGCGTCCGTCCACAAATATCTGGGGGCTGGCATTGCGCATGGTCACATTCCCGTCGAGATCAACCACTACCGAGGGTATGGTTTTCAGGGCATCTTCGGCAGTACCGCCCGTTACGGTAATATTTTTCTCGATGTTGTAGATTTTCTTATCCAGTTTTATCTCCACATCGGGCCTGTCGGCTTCGATGGTCACGCCTTTGAGGATATTGGTGGTCGATTTAAGGCGTATATTGCCAATGTCTTTATCGGTCATGCTGAGCATGGCCGATGAGCCGCCGCCTCCGCCGTTATCCGAATTTCCTCCCCCGCCTTTCTGTTTGAGCTTTTGATAATCGAGGTTAAAACCGAATTTCAGTTCCACAGGCTTATACCCAAGCGAGGAGAATTTAATGGTGAGTTCGCCTTTGAGCGGCAGGTTTTCGAGACTGAAATCGCCGTTGCCACGGGTCAGATCGCCGGTGATAAGAGCGGTGCCGCCCGAGTGTTTTACCGTATCATACTTAAAACCCAGCACTTCAACCACGGCATATTCAATGGGTTTGCCGCTGGCGCTGTCTATCACCTTTCCATACACATGGCCTGTGGTGGCAGCGGCCCCGCCACCTCCCCTCGAACCGGAGTACTGGGCGCTAACCGTAAGGATATTCAGAAAAAAAAGCGAAAAAAGAAAGAGAGGTAAAAAGCGGTTCATCGGATAGAGCTAGGATCGGGGCAAATTTACAGAATTACTACATGAAATCTGGTTTGGACTTGTTTTTGGGGGGAGGGTTTAATAACGCGCAATCACGTGGCCTTATGATGATTTTTTATTTCAATACTTAGTGCATTTATTTGTTTTAAAGCTTTACATTCCTTTCCTTTGGTTCCAGTACACTTCCCCATCATTATGACACATACCCCCCCCCCCACGGAATACAGATCTGCGGTATAAATCAACCATCGGGCCTCATATTGCCTGCTTTTTTGTGGATTTTCCAGAAAGAATCATGCAGTCTTCGGCGCAAACCGGCAATGCCGTTGGAGCATTCACAAAGCGCCTGCCAAACTACGGTTCTTCACCCTTTCGATCTGCCGAAGCATGAATAAAAAACTGCATTTTATCATCCCGGCTATAAAGGGGTTACAAACCATTGTAATCCATGACATCCTGTGGCTGGAATCGATCGGCAATAATACCTCGCTGATCATGCGAAATGCCGATTGTCATATTTACAGCAAACACCTTAAAATTGTCTTACAAATGCTTGAGTGCGATTTTATACACCGCATCCATAAATCGCATGCCATTAACCTTTATGCGGTTAAATCATTTGATCACGAAGGAATAGGGGGCGTTGTCACCCTGAGCAGCGGTAAAAAAATAACGGTTTCGGTGAGGAATAAGAAGCTTTTTTTGATCAGATTAGGTCAGCTGTGAATTTTATAAGTCACGGTAATTCTCAGATTAGCTACGATTGTTTGTTAAAATGTCACGTTTATTGGTTTGCTGTCACTTGGTTTGGTTATCTGACTGTTCTTTACACTCATTCAACTACAGTCCTAATCTAAAACCCTAACCTCTATGAGAGAACCCGACATGAAAACAAAATTGCCTCAAATTTCAGCACTGGTACTATTGGTGTTGGTTTTCGGCTTGCAAATGAGCGCTCAGGTAACCGACTGTACCGTATTGAGCGGCTCGGCCACAAATACCCAAACGGCAGGATATGCCGGAACCAGTAATATTGCGATCGGGTCTGATTGTGGCTTTTCATTAAACTCACTCACAGCCCAGAATACGCTGATGGGTGTCAATGCAGGTTATTATATTGCAGGTGGAAGCACCATTTCTTTAACAGACAATACATTTATTGGTTTTAATTCGGGTTATACCAATGGACATGGGGATCTTGAATTGATCAGCGACGGGAATACATTTATTGGAAGTAATTCGGGCTATTCAAATTATGCAGGAGCAGAAAACGCATTCCTGGGGCTAAAAGCCGGGTACCTGAACAGCACCGGAAGCTGGAATACCAATCTTGGCCCTGGTGCTGGATATTTTAACACAACAAATAATGGCATTACGGCCATTGGTTATGAGTGTTTATTTCAAAACACGGCTGCATATAACACAGGTATTGGCTATCTTACCGGGTATGGAATGACCACCGGAACAGATAATTTTCTGGGAGGAGATTCAGTAGGATACTCCATTGGAGCGGGCGAAAAAAATGTGTGTATCGGAAATAGAGCCTTATTTACAGGTACCGGTTCTTACAATGTACTCTTAGGTTATAATGCAATGAGTTCAGCTACTACAGAAAGCTATAACGTTGGCATTGGCAATCAGACCTTAGCTGCCCTCACTGGCGGCTATGTAAGTAACACTGCGGTTGGTTATGGTGCAATGCAAAAAGGAGCCACAGGGAGCTACAATTCGGCATTTGGAGACTTTGCTTTATATAAGAACACTGACAATTTTAACTGTGCGTTCGGATATGGCTCTATGCTAGATGCCACTTCGGGAGGCTCAAACAGCGCTTATGGCAGTTATTCTTTGGGAGTGACCACAGCAGCGGTGGGCAATTCTGGCTTTGGATATAAGGCTGGGTATACGAACACGACCGGAACTTATAATACATTTATAGGCTATACAGCTGATGCCAATGCTACCAATTTAACCAATGCTACAGCTATCGGAAATGGGGCTGTTGCACTTACAAGTAATGAGATTATGATGGGTAATAGTTCAGTTACCACATTTACTGGTACTCCTATTTACAGTGGCAGTGATGGTCGTTTTAAAACAAACGTTGTTGAGATTGTCAAAGGTTTGGCCTTCATTAAAAAACTTCGCCCGGTAACGTATAATCTGGATACTAAGGCACTCAATGAGTTTATGATACAAAACATGTCAGATAGCTCAAAAGCGCTTCACCGAACAACTGATTTTACTGCATCTACTGCAATAGTACATTCTGGGTTCATCGCTCAGGAAGTAGATCAAACGGCACAATCACTTGGCTTTACATCTTCCCTTGTCCATGAGCCTTCCAACAGCAATGATATATATGGATTAAGTTATTCGGAATTTGTTGTACCTTTGGTTAAAGCGGTTCAAGAGCTTAGTTTAACTACGGATAGCATTAAACTGGCGAAGTCTAAACAAGATTCCCTCGTAAAGTATCTTATCTACAAAACAGATAGTCTACAAACAGTTGGTAAAAAGCAAGACTCCATAAATAATTCACTCCAGTCCCAAATAAACAGAATTGTAAATTCGTGTTGTCCGTTAGATTCAAGACACGAGATACAAAATAAGGACAACGGTTCAATTGGAACCAAAGCAGTTGGATCGCAGAGTGTTGATTTGAGTGATGCGAGTACAATTGTCTTGAATCAAAATACTCCAAATCCATTTGCGGAACAAACAACAATAACTTACAATATTCCTCAAATCATAAGTTCAGCTCAAATTTTGTTTTACAATACAAATGGTGTAATGATTAAGAGTGCAGAAATAAAGACTGCTGGTGCGGGTCAATTAAATGTATATGCCAATGACCTCTCTAACGGAATTTACAGCTATACCTTAGTAGTCGATGGCAATATTATCGCTACAAAAAAGATGGTAAAGCAACAATAACTAACAGAAGCCCTGACGTTAAAAGTTGGGGCTTCTTTATTCATCAATAATTAATTATGTGACATGAAAAACATATTCATCCTACTTATTGCGCTGTTTACACTAAACGCTAGAGGACAAATAACACTTGAATATACTCATGATAGTGCTTCAACATATGCAAGTGGGAACCCTGCTGTGTCCAGTCAGCTTATGATCATTAAATTTGAAGTTTCGGGTGAACAATACGTAAATGTAAACAGGTGGGGAAAATACATCAGCATTTATTCCATGAACCATTCCTTGGTGCAAACCATTTCCTTGGCGAATATTACAGGCAACACATCATCTGGCAATGGCGTTGGCGATGTTTTGTACTTATCAGAGACTTTATTCAACACTGACTCCAAAAAGGAATTTATGTACATCACTGATATAGCAGCACCAAATGTCATGACTAGAATTTATAACGAAGATGGGAACTTGCTTTTTTCTGATACAGGAGCAGCTGTCATTAGGACTAATGTTCAACTACAACAATATCCGATTTACAATACTTCGGTGGGAACAAAAATGATACTGAGTTATGGCAATGGTCAGGCGAAAGTGTTTGCACTGGGCGGTACGCTCAGCAATTCAATAGCTAGCGCAAATCAGAATTTATTAAATCAAAACGCGCTTTTAGCCAACGCATACCCAAACCCAACCAGCAATTCCACCACCGTTGCATATCAACTTCCTGCAAATGTAAATGAAGGAGAAATTGTATTTTACGATTTGCAGGGAAATGAAATAAAACGGTTTCGGGTAGACCGGAGTTTCACTTCACTCCTAATTTCAACCTCTGACATTGCGGCCGGCACCTATTACTACCAATTGCAAACCAGCAATAACGCAAGTGCTGGGAAGCAGCTGGTGGTTATTAAATGAGTAAAGGACAGGGCGCAACCAGCACATTGGCGAAAAGATTCTTGTTAAAAATAAAATCCGGTCTAAGAGACCGGATTTTTTCTTGTGATCGATAGATGTTATTGTTGAAAGATAAAAGAGTGGCCTATTGTGACTATTTAGGAATAACCTGACGAAACAATCATTCAAAATTCAATAAATTACGTTACCTTTCCGAAACAGGAATATCCCCTGAGCCATCCCCAGCACAAACAGCTCCCAACATGAAGCGGATTTTTACTGTGTTTATTGGTTTACTCTTTACAACCTGTCTCGGTTTGAAGGCTCAAATCACGATGACGAGTGCTGATATGCCACAAATTGGAGAGGGAATAATTTTTGGAATTGACACAACACAAGCTAATTTGCCGGGAAGCTCCGGAGCCGGACAAACCTGGAATTTCAGCACCCTTAGTGTATCTTCTCTCGATACGGAATATATGATAAACCCAGCAAATACACAATATAACAATTACTATCCCGGCTCGACGGTAGCAATAGTAAATTCAACAAGCATAATATACAATCTGGTCAATTCAACTCTCTTTGCCGCAACAGGGATTGTGGATCTTTCTTCTTCATCTCCGGCTGAAATATGGCATTATAGAGCACCGTATGAAGCCATGCCACTTCCATGTACTTATCAAACTAAATGGAATCAAACCAGTTTCGCTTGGTCAAAGTATTACTATTCAAATGGCATGTTCGATTCAATTATGAAAAAATTCACTTATTACGTCTCCGATACGATAGACTCCTGGGGTAGTTGTACAACGCCTACAGGAACATTCAATACAATTAGAGATTTTAACACCAGTGTTCAAATTGATTCCTTCTTTCACCATAACAGATCTGCAAACGTATGGTCATACTATTTTTCAGCGGTTCGAAATTCTAAAATCTATTTGTGGTATGCTAATGGAATCCATGATAACCTTATTGAAATGATTTGTAATTCTGCTGGAAAACCGCTCTCCACCTACTGGGTAAAAACAGTTATGCCCAATGGCATTTCCTCAATCCCGCTCGAGACAAACAACCCTCCCTACCCCAACCCTGCCAGGGCAGAAGTATCGATAAAAATAAGCTCCCCCTGGTCAAAACACTTCCGGGTGATGGATGCCACGGGCAGGGAGGTGGAGATGCTGGATATTGAGAGCGATATGCTGCGAGTCAATACGGCTGCCTACAGGAGCGGGCTTTACTTTTATCAGGTGCTGGATAATACGGCGCAGGTATTGTCTACAGGTAAGTTTGTTGTTGAACATTAAATGGGGAAGGCACGATACTATCCTTCTATCTTGAGCTTATTGAACAGCTTGCCGTACATTTGCTCTGGTATCAATCCTGGCCTGAACTGTAGTATTTAGTACCGCCTTTCTTGCAAAAGAACAGGGTCAGGATTTATTTCGGCCAGAGCTGAACATCCATTTCCCTGCATACGCAGCCTGTCTCTTTCAATGCTTTCAAACAAGTCTCGCCATAGGTTTCCTTCCAACATTCGCGTTCCCCAGGCTTAACCTTGAGCGTTGCCCGCACCCATACGCACCGGCACATCCCTCATTCAAAGCGGCAAAACCCAGTTTCAGCAAATATTCTTGTCCCGGTTTGATTTTTGCTCCACTTTTACACATCCATCCATAAAATTAATAATTCCTTTCACGAAACCTCATTTGACGATAGCTCCCGCCGCCCTGCCCCAAAAACAAGCTTTTCGGCGTTAGTTCCTGGCTGCATTTTTTGTATTTTTACCTTTTCGTCAACACAATGGATTCGTTTAAATCATGGAAAAACAAAAGGCTCTTTACCGATACCACCCGCAGTTTGTACTGCGTACCCCCCTGCTCCCGGTAGGATCAGAACCCCTGACTCCCGATTTCCTCACCAAACTCTGTCAGGAAGCTTATTTCAGAGAAGCCATCTACCTGGCTTCGCCGGTTTTGTATGACGAAATCATCAAATGGCAAAACAAGGAACTTACGGGTGAAAAGGAAATCCACAAATTGCTTGTCTCCGTTGGCAAATACTACAGCCGCATGCGCAGCCGCTGCACACCCTACGGCCTCTTTGCCGCCTGTGCCACCGGAACCTGGGCCACACACAACGAAGTGGCGCTCGACACGAAACTGAAACGCCACACGCGTCTCGACATGAACTACCTCTGTGCCCTGGCGCAACAGCTCAATGCCAACGAGGTGCTGCTCCCCTATCTGCACTTTTTTCCGAACAACAGCATGTATGTGTTTGGCGAAAACCTGAGGTTTGTGGAGTATAAATATGTCAACAGCCGCCGCATCCATCAGATCAGCAGTGTAGACCACAGCGAATACCTGCAACGTATCCTCAACCGGGCCACCACCGGCGCCCGTATCAGCGATCTGGCCCCGTTATTGGTTGAAGAAGACATATCGCTGGAAGAAGCCGAAGCCTTTGTAAAAGAACTCATCACCAGCCAGATCCTCGTCAGCGAACTTGAACCTGCTGTTACCGGCGATGAATTCATCTACCAGCTCATCCATTCACTGAAAACCATTACACAACAACATCCTTTGCCCGAAATAGATGCGGTGATCGGAGTTCTCGACAATGTACAAGACCTTATCACCCGGCTGGATGAAAACCTGGGCAACGATGCAACGATGTACCGCGATATCCTCGCGAAACTTAAGACCCTCAACACTCCGATCGAGGAAAATCAACTCTTTCAGACCGACTCATATAAAAACACCCTTTGCGCCTGTCTGGATGCAGGCATTCAGGATGCAATCCAGGATGCGCTTGCATTCCTCAACCGCTTTGCATCCAAAGATGTAAACCGAAACCGGGCCCTGTTTATCGAAAACTTTACAAAGGCCTACGAGGATGCAGAAGTGCCCCTGCTCGAAGTGCTCGATACAGAAAGCGGAATAGGATACACCGGCAGCGACATAGCAGGGATCAATACCTTGCTCGACGATGTCTACCTGCCCCCTACCCAACAGGCTGTCGAGGAGCTGCGCTGGAGCAAGCTCCAGAGCATGCTCCACACAAAACTTACACAAGCAGCCAAAAACGGCGACTATACCGTAGCTTTTACAGATGCCGATGTGAAGGACCTCGAAGCCGGCACCGGCAACATGCCCGACACCATGCCGGTTCTGTTCCGGGTACTCGACAAAACAGGAAGATTGCTCCTCGGCAACATCGGAGGCTCGAGCGCCGCCAACCTGCTCGGCCGTTTTGCCCATGGCGACAAAGCCATCAACGACATCATCTCCACCATTACCACCCACGAACAGGATTCGAACCCCGAAAAGATCCTTGCCGAAATTGTACACCTCCCCGAAAGCCGCATTGGCAATATCCTGCTCCGGCCGGTATTGCGAAAATATGAAATACCCTACCTGGGCAAATCGGCTCTTCCGGCCGATCATCAGATCGGGTTGCAGGATCTCCTGGTATCGGTTAGGAACGGAAAGATCATCCTGCGCTCCAAACGCCTCAACAAAGAAATCATCCCGCGTCTGAGCACGGCACACAACTATTCGTTCAATGCATTGCCCGTCTATCACTTTCTCTGCGAACTTCAGACCCAGTATTTTGAAAAGTCAGGTGTATACTTCGACTGGGGTGTCTTGCAAGGCGAATCAAAATTCCTGCCCAGGGCCGAATACAAAAACATTGTCCTGGCCAGGGCCAAATGGAAACTCACCAAAACCGATTTTTCGGTTTTACTCGAAGACACAAAACCGGAATACGAGGCGCTGGTGGCCGAGTGGCTTAAGAAATGGAACCTCCCCCAACACGTAGTTCTGGCTGATGGCGACAACGAGCTGTTCCTGAACCTGCACGAATCGTTCAGCATCAAGATCCTGGCCGGCGCCATCCGCAAACGGGAACAGATTCTGCTCGAAGAATTTATTTTTGACACCGCCAATTGCCTCGTGACCAACCAGCAGGGCCAGGGCCATACCAACGAATTCATTGCCATACTCCTCAAAAACCCAAACCCGGCTGAACAGCCTGCAGGCAAAAACAGTTCTGCCCGGCCCGGACAACCGGTTACCGAAGAAATGCCGGTGCAACGCAACTTCAGCATCGGGAGTGAATGGCTTTACTACAAGATCTACTGCGGCATTAAAACCGCCGATAACCTCCTGGGCAATGTACTGAAACCCCTGACCGAAGAATTGATCCGGAAAAAGCTCATCGAAAAATTCTTCTTCATACGCTATGCCGATCCACAGTCGCATATCCGCATCCGTTTTCAGCTCAACAACCTCGCCTCCATTGGCCCTGTCATTGCCCTGGCAGATAAATACCTCCATCCCTACCAGCAGCAAGGCTTGATACACAAACTCCAGACAGATACCTACAGCCGTGAACTGGAACGATATGGCAGCAATAGTATGGAACTGAGCGAATCGCTTTTTAACATCGACAGCCAGGTGACGCTCAACCTGCTCGATCTCACCGGAGGCGAAGCCGGGGAAGAAATACGCTGGCAGTTTGCTCTCCGCAGCATCGACGAACTCCTGGACAATTTCCAGCTCGATTTTACATCCAGGCTCCTTTTTCTGGAACAACTCAAGAATTCATTCACAAAAGAACATGGAGGCAGCAAGGAACTCAAACTCCAGCTCGATACCAAGTTCAGGAATGTGCGTAAAAAGGTGGAAGATATCCTGAACCGGGAGCTGGATGCCGAACGCGAGATCCTGCCGCTCATCGAACTCCTCAACTGGAAGACAGAGCAGGTTCAGCCCCTTGCAAACCAAATTCTTGCCCTTCAGAAACAAGGCAACCTGCGCCTGCCCTTAGAGGACCTGCTGGCCAGCCATATACACATGATGATAAACCGCATCTTTAAAGCCCGCCAGCGTACGTTCGAGATGGTGGTGTACGACCTGCTGCACCGCTACCACAAAAGCCAGGAAGGCCGCAAGAAAAGCCGGAAGGATGCCACTCCGGCAATTTGACGGTATGGGTGTGGCGAGTATGCCCTATCTTTGAGAGCTATTGAATGCGATACGGGGCAAAACACCTCAAACTTAGTATTGATTATGTCATTTCCTTTTTACAGACAGCCTGACGAGATGGATTGCGGCCCGACCTGCCTGCGCATGATTGCAAAGGAGTATGGCAAAAGCATTCCGTTACAGGAGATCCGTCAGCTTGCCAATACCACCCGTATCGGGAGCAGCCTGTTTGGTTTGAGCGAAGCTGCCGAAAAAATCGGGTTCCGTACCATCGGCGTCAAAATTACCTATGAACAGCTCATCGAAGAAGCTACCCTGCCCTGTATTGCCCATTGGAACCAGAACCATTTTGTAGTCATCTATAAAATCAAACGCGGGGTTGTGTATGTGGCTGACCCCGGTCATGGCCCCCTGAAGTACAAAAAAGATGAATTCCTGAAAAGCTGGCAGAGCGATGCGCACGAAGGCATCGTGCTCTTGCTGGAACCAACGCCTGAGTTTTTTGCCGACGACGAGACTATACCGGGCAAGGATAAAAAGATCAAGAAGGGGTTCCGCTTCCTGTTTCAATACCTCTTCCGTTACAAACGTCTGCTCATCCAGTTGATGACCGGGCTCATCGCCGGCAGTTTGCTGCAACTTGTGCTGCCATTCCTCACCCAAAGCATTGTTGACATCGGGGTCCAGAACCAGGACGTTAAATTTGTGTATATGGTGCTCTTTGCACAGCTCATGCTTTTTTTGGGCCGTACCACCATCGAGATTATCCGGAGCTGGATCCTGCTGCATATAAGCAGCCGGATCAATATTTCCCTGGTCTCCGATTTTTTTGTCAAGCTCATGAAGCTGCCCATTGCCTTTTTTGATGTAAAACTCACCGGCGATATCATGCAACGCATCGGCGATCACCACCGTATTGAAAGCTTCCTGACTTCCACTTCGCTCAACGTGTTATTTTCACTTGTAAACCTGGTCATCTTCAGCTTTGTATTGGCCTTTTACAGCATGACCATCTTTGCCGTGTTCTTTATCGGCAGCTTGTTTTATTTTATCTGGATTATCTTCTTCCTCAAACGCAGGGCCGATCTGGATTACAAACGCTTCAACCAGAATGCGCAGAATCAGAGCAAGATCATGGAGCTCATCACCGGCATGCAGGAAATAAAACTGCACAATGCCGAACGCCAGAAACGCTGGCAGTGGGAAAACATCCAGGTGCGGCTCTTTAAGATCAGCATCAAAGGCCTTTCGCTCGAACAAGCTCAAAACGTAGGTTCGGGACTTATCAATGAACTCAAAAATATTTTCATCACCTTTCTCTCTGCCAAACTGGTGATCGACGGAAAGATTACCCTGGGTATGATGCTTTCGGTGAGTTATATCATCGGGCAGCTGAACAGCCCCATCCTGCAACTGGTGACCTTTGTGCAAAGCCTGCAGGACGCCCGTCTGAGCCTGGAACGTCTTTCGGAAATCCACGGCAAGGACGACGAGGAGCATTATTCAAAAGAAATGGTCACCGAGCTTGATGCCGATGGGGCTATCCTCCTGAATCAGGTTTCATTTAAATATCCGGGGTCTGCCCAGGAACGGGTTTTGAAAAACCTCGATCTCGATATACCCGCACGCAAGGTAACCGCCATTGTTGGCTCGAGCGGGAGCGGCAAGACCACGTTGCTCAAACTGCTCTTGAAATTTTATGAGCCCGAGAAGGGCGACATTACTGTGGGCTCGCACCGGCTCAGCAGCATTTCGGCCCATGCCTGGCGCAACAACTGCGGAGCGGTGATGCAGGAAGGTTATATCTTTTCGGATACCATTGCCAACAACATTGCCGTAGGCGAGGAACGTGTGGATAAAGCCAAACTGAAACATGCCGTGAACGTAGCAAACATTCAGGAATTTATCGAAAACCTCCCGTTGAGCTACAATACCAAGATAGGCATGGAAGGAATTGGGGTGAGTACCGGTCAGAAACAACGCATCCTCATTGCACGCGCCGTATATAAAAACCCGGACTATCTGTTTTTTGATGAGGCCACCAGCGCACTCGACTCGAACAACGAAAAGATCATCATGAACAACCTCCATGAATTTTTCAATGGACGCACCGTGGTTGTGATTGCACACCGCCTGAGTACGGTAAAAAATGCCGATCAGATCGTGGTGCTCGACAAAGGCGCTATTGTGGAGCGAGGCACCCATTCCGAACTCACCGCGCTGCGTGGAGCGTATTATGAACTTGTGAAAAACCAACTGGAACTGGGCAGCTGATTGCAGCCTCAGCGAAACAAACAATACAATGTCAGAAAAAGAAGAAAACGACATCCAGATAAAAACCGAAGAGGTGAACGAACTGCTGACCACGGTACCCGGCTGGATCATGCGTTATGGCATCTCGCTCATTTTTCTGGCCATGGCGGCTTCACTCATTACAGCCTCCTTTCTGAAGTATCCCGACAAACTCGTTGCACAAACGGTGGTCACCACCCTAAACCCTCCTGCCCGCCTCCTCTCCAAAAGCAACGGAAAAGTGAGCCAGATCCTGATACACAACAATGAGCGTGTAACCGAAAACCAGGTGCTGATGGTTATTGAGAACACGTCGAACTACCAGCATGTGCTCTTTGCTTCTGCCCTGATCGACAGTTTTCAGACAAACTTCAGGACAAAGAAACAACTGCCCCTCATCCTCGAATTTGACACGCTTCAGATGGGCGATCTGACACCCGCCTTCCTGGCCTTCCTGAAAGGATACAATGATTTTAAACTGTTTCAGGATGTGAACCCCGAAGCGAAAGAAATAGAAATCATCAACAAGGAGCTGGAGACCTACAAGATTCTTTTTGTAAAATTCAGAGCCCAGGAAGAAAATTACAAACAAGAATTCGATCTGGCCGAAACAGATTACAACCGGTACACCGCGCTTTTTCAAAACGGGACCATCGCACAGAAAGAATACGATGACAAAAACCGCGAATACCTTTCGGCCAGACGCAATTACGAAAACGCCAAGATCACCAACCTCAACAACAATATTACGCTCAACAACCTCGAGAAAAACAAATTGCAGCTGCAAATGCAGGAATTCCAGGAACGCGACAAATACACCCTCGCCCTGAACCAGGCCTTGCAAAGCCTCAAATCGGCCATCGAAACGTGGAACCAGAACTACCTCATCAAGGCGCCCTTAACGGGCAAGGTATCACTCTTTAATTACTGGACCACCAACCAGAACATCCACCAGGGTGATGAGGTATGCAGCATTGTGCCTACCGAAAAACAAGAAGTCATCGCCAAGCTGGTGCTGCCGGTACAGAACTCGGGAAAGCTCAAACCCAACCAGCGTGTGAACATCAAACTTAATAACTACCCCTATCAGGAATTTGGAATGTTACATGGGTTTGTCAAAACTATTTCGATGATGCCTAAAGACAATAATTATGCAGTAGAAGTAAGCTTGCCCGACAAGCTCAAGACCTCTTATAATAAACAACTCGAATACAAAGAAGAAATGCAGGGAACAGCCGAGATTATTACCGAGGAGCTCACCGTACTCAACCGCATTTTTTATCAGTTCAGGAAGATGACAAAATAAAAGGATTTGGAATTTGGGATTTTTAGAGGTGCGATTTAAAAAAAACAATTGAACCCGAAATCAAAATAAATTATCAAATACATTCAAAATCTCTCATTAAATCCCAAATTGTAAATCCAAAATTTTTTTTTCATCCCTGTATCTTTTCCTGCCCTGCCTACATTATGAGTTTAAAATTCACCGCAGGCACTCCTTTTGCTCATCGGGCAAAAGACAGGCCTCTAAACTCAAACGCCCATGGCTTCTGCAAAACTCCCTCCCCGTCAGAAAATGATCGGCATGATGTACCTGGTGCTTACCGCCCTGCTGGCATTAAACGTTTCAAAAGAAATCCTGAACTCCTTCGTTGTTGTGAACGCAGGACTCGAAACCACCGGCAAGGGTTTTACTCATAACACGGCCCAGTACTACGAAGAATTCGACCGGTTAAAACTCTATGACCCAAAACGGGTGGCCGAAAATTATGCAAAGGCCCAGCAGGCAAAAACAATGACACTGCAACTGAACGAATACATCGTTCAGCTAAAAAAAAGGCTGATACGCGAAACCGAACATTTTAAAAAACACGAAGAAGACACCGTGCAGCTCGGTAATGTGATCGGCAAAGATGATATCAACACCCCCACACAGATCATGATCGGGAACAGCGAAGACGGGTCCTCGGGCCTGGCCCGCGAACTGAAAGACAAACTGAACTCGTTTCGCGGGAAAATGCTTGCCTTGCTCGATGCCGAAGACAGGCAACGGATACACCTGAGCATAGACACAAAAAACCCTCCGCTTACCGCCGACGAAAGTTCACGTAATTGGGAACTGAACAACTTCTTCAACACACCTCTGGCTGCTGCGGTAACGATACTCACCAAGTTCGAGACTGATGCAAAAGATGCAGAGTCGGAGGTGGTTGAACATCTGCTTGCCAAAAGCAGTGGAGAAACAATCCCTTTTGATACCGTAGCGGCAAAAGTGGTTTCTGAAAGCAATTACGTACTCTTGGGCGAAAAATTCAAAGCCGATGTATTCATTGCCGCTTTCAACAAAACATTAAAGACCGATGTGCTTACGGGCGATTACGATGCTGCCTCCAAAGCCTTTAAAGGCACGGTTGATTCTGTACCGGTGATACGGGGCATGGGAAAATATTCGGCTGCTGCTTCTTCCGAAGGTTTTAAAACACTCAGGGGTATCATACGCATGGTTTCTCCAAAAGGAAAGGTCTTTGAATACCCCTACGAAACCGAATACATTGTTGCAAAACCGGCCCTGACTGTTTCGGCCGATAAGATGAATGTAATGTATGCCAAACTGGCCAACCCCATTTCGGTTTCGGTGCCAGGGGTGCCAAATGACAAACTGAGTGTGAGTATTGACAACGGAAAACTCGTGCCTACAGGAAAGGGAAAGTTTGATGTGATCGATACACATGCCGGAAAAGCAACTGTTCATGTCATGGCCGAAATGGGGAATGGAGAAAAACGCATGATGGGCGAGATCACGTTTAAAGTAAAAAATCTGCCAAAACCAACGGCTAAAATAGCCGACCTCAGCACCAGCGGACGGATGAAACAGGGTATACTCGCCATACAGGGTGCTATCCAGTGCTTTTATGACCCCAATTTTGATTTCAATGCAAAAGCAGTGGTCACTTCGTTTAAAATGACCACCGTATCAACCGCAACCGGCCTGATCTCGAACAACCCACCGGTGACAGGCAACTTTCTGACTCCCGAATGTCAGAAAACCTTAAAACGGCTAAAGAGGGGCGAAACCGTTACCTTCGAAAACATCAAGGCCATGGGGGCCGATGGGAAATCGGTTGACCTCGACCCAATTACCATTACGGTTGAATAGCTTCCCGCTTGAAGCACCAGCCTGCACAAAGCCAGCGGTTCTTAAACCCAAAGGATGCGTGCAGACTGTTCGGTTCAAAATGGCCTTTTATGCAACGAAAAACGAGACTTGTTCAATAAACAAATCCCGTCCTGCTGCTTCGGGTTAATATCCTCCGACTTCGGTTCGATATCCTTCGACTTCGGTTTGATATCCTTGGATTTCATTCCTTTTTCCTTCGACTTCGGTTTGATATCCATGGATTTCATTCCTTTTTCCTTCGACTTCGGTTTGATATCCTTGGATTTCATCCCTTTTTCCTTCGACTTCGGTTTGATATCCAAGGATTTCATCCCTTTTTCCTTCGACTTCGGTTTGATATCCTTGGATTTCATCCCTTTTTCCTTCGACTTCGGTTTGATATCCTTGTATTTCATCCCTTTTTCCTCCGACTTCGGTTTGATATCCAAGGATATCAATCCTTTTCCCCTGGATTTCGGTTTGAACATCATGGCTTTCAAACATTTGTGCCGGAAATGTAAAAAAGACCCTCGGATACCCATTCAGGGCATCTCTAATAACCCTGCATTTTTGACCTCTTCCTGCCCCTCTCCCAAGGAGAGGGCCTGTTTGGATGGGGTTATTAGCGATGTTCTTAATTTAACGTTCGATTATCCAGATATACCAATCAGCAAACCGAAGTTGAGAGATTGCTTCCACAAAGAACCGAGACGCTGGTATCGGGTAATGCGTATATCATAAACTACAGGTGGAACAGGAGGATAAGCCTTTGATGCAAGCCGAAGAACTCACCGCTTATCGGATCTTCGGAGAGCTGTTCTGCATCATTGCGAATAGTTGACTACCTTGTCTCATGAACTTTCTGGCGCATTTATACCTTTCAGGCCCTCCCGGCGAGGTGATGACCGGTAATTTCATGGCCGATTCAATTCGTTCGAGTCAGCTTCGCTTGTTTACTCCGGGCATTCAACAGGGCATCCGGCTTCATCAGGCCATCGATACGTTTACCGATTCACATCCGCTGGTGGAGCAAAGCAAGGCTCGCTTACGCTCCAGATACCACAAATATGCAGGGGTGATCACCGATGTGTTTTATGATCATTTCCTGGCGTTAAACTGGGCGGCCTATTCGGAAACAGCGCTTGATGTATACGCCCAAAACACCTATGCGTGGCTTGAAACCCAGCTCCAGATCATGCCTCCAAGAGCCAGCATGTTTTATGCCTATATGGTACGTGAAAACGCGCTGCTGTTGTATCGCGATGTGGAAGGCATCAAACAAGTGATGAAAGGCATGGCCCGCCGGGCCAGGTTTAACTCGGGGATGAAGACCTGTACCGAAGAACTGGTTGAATATTACGGGGTCTTTTCGGAAGAATTCAAAGCCTTCTTCCCAGAGCTTATTAACATGTGTAGTGCTTTCCCGTTCGAAAAATCCTGATTCGTTAATCCTTCCTTCATCTCTTCTTAATATAAAGAGCTGACTTTTACGGGCAAATAAAACGACCGATGGCCTCCTTCCCGTTTTCTTCTCTGATGCTGCTCACTGGTGTGATCTGTCTGTTAAGTCTGATGTTTTTTCTTCCGGTTGATTTGGGTCCGGATGATGAGGATGAGAACATCTGAACATCGCTAACAAAAGCTCCGTTGTCCTCAAAGACTCATCATGTCCTTGAGCCGGGAAGCTTGTCTTCTTGAAATCTCAACCTGTTCCCCTCCTTTTAATTTCACCATCAGTCCCCCGTTAAACCAGTTCTCCACACTGTCAATCCAACGGAGATTAAGAATATGCTTACGGCTGGCGCGGAAGAATACTTTCGGGTCAAGCCGTTCATCCAGGTAATTCAGTGAACGGAGGATCAGCGGCCTGAAGGTCTGAAAGTAGATGCGTACATAATTGCCCTCGGATTCAAAAAGGCGAACCTCTTCGAGCCGTACAAACCAACATTTCTCGCCGTCCTTCACAAATACCTGATCGTGCTCATGGAGCATAGGAACAGTTGTTTCGGCCGGGATCTGTTTCCTGACCTCCACCTTTTCCCGGGAAGTGATCTTACGTATGGTTTCGGCCAACCGTTCGGGTTGTACCGGTTTTAAAAGATAGTCGAGCGCATTCACTTCAAAAGCCTTGAGAGCATGCTGATCGAAGGCTGTTACGAAAACCACTTCAGGTACCTGGGGCAATTCCTGGAGAAGCTCGAAACCGTTTTTTCCCGGCATCTGAACGTCCAGAAAGATGAGTTCGGGCTGGAGTTCGGCAATTTTCTGAACCGCACTTTCAGCATCCTTACATTCACCAATCACCTCCACCTCATGATAAGGCGCCAGAAGCGATTTCAGTTCCTGTCGCGCCAGGCGCTCGTCGTCGATGATCAATGCTCTCATGATTTGGGGAGTATGAGGTGGGTGATTACAGTTTGATTGTTTTCATTGCTAATGTCAAAACCGGCTCTGTCGCCGTAGAGTAACTTCAGCCGCTGCAAGGTATTGCGTATTCCAAATCCTGTTTCGGAGCTGGTGTTTCCTTTGTATTGACCGCTGTTGCGCAGCTCGAGATGCAAATACTCGTCCTTTGTCCAGGCACGCATATCGAGTACACCACCAGCGGTAAGTTGAGAAATCCCGTGTTTGATTCCGTTTTCGATGAGCGTCTGAATCATGAGAGGCGGCACCTCGAAGCGGTTGCAATCGGGCGAAACGTCGATTTTTAAGAGCAGGCGTTCTTCCAACCTGATGCTTTCCAGGGCCAGATAATCCTTTACTACTTTTAATTCTTCCGCAAAAGGTACCAAGCGGTTACGTCCCATCATCAAGGTGTTTCGGAGGATATTGCTGAGCTGGGTCACGGCCTCTTTTGCCTTGATTGGATCTTCGTCGACCAGGGCCCGTATACTGTTCATGCAGTTAAAGACAAAATGCGGGTTGAGTTGCGATTTGAGTTTGTTCAACTCGATCTCGGTCATCGATGCCTGCCAGGTCAGGTTTTCGATTTCCGCTTTCTTGTAGTTCAGGAAATAGTGTACGGCAAAATAGATGAGCGTCCAAACCCCGAAAATAAGCACATAACCCAGGATCGTTGCCAAATACACCTGACGTCCGGCAACCAGGCCACCCTGTCTGATTCCGGTATTGAGTACGCGCAATGCCACCTGAGCAAAGACGGTGATGAAACCCAGGGTGGCTGAAAACAGCAGAATCAGTAAAGCCAGCCAGGGTATGACCAGACCCACACGAATTTGAAGCCAGTTAAACCTGACGATGAACCAACGGTAGAGATGGGAAAAGAACAGACCGAAGAAAAAGATGACAAACAGGAGCCAGGCATTTTCAGGGCCCCACTCCCTGTTAATGTTCAGAAGCGCGAAGAGCAACACATAGCTTAACCAGCCACCCAGATTACAGAGCCAGTAGAGTGCTTTTCGGTTCATAGCATCAAAGGTAATTAATGAGAGATCTTGCAAGGATCAATCCAGGGAGCGGGAGCCCGGATCTTAGCATCTGTTGAACCTCCCCTTACTGGTTAATCCAATCCTTCCGAAACTTTTTTTGTTCCGGTGTAAGGAGATCGGGAGAAATTGCCGTCAGTATATTGGTTTGAACTGTTTCCACCTCCTCCAGTTTTGCATGCAACACCTTCTTTTTCAACCGGCCTCTGCGGTCTTTCCGGAGTACTGCGATTCTGACTTCATCGCCTGCTTTTACCTCGCTGGCATATTTTGGGATGAGTTGCCGGGCATTATCCATGGTAAGTTCGGCACCGTTTAGATCCAGGATCTGGTCACCTTCTTTGTATTTCATCTTTTTCCCGAAGTTATCCATCAGCTGTGTTCCTGCCACAATAAAATGCTTGGATAACGTATCAAAACCCAGTTCGAAACCACCCAGGGTGATGCCCTTGATCGTCTGTTTGTTTTCATAATCAAGCCCGGCCAGATTGAATAATTCCTTATAGGGAAGCGGATCACCGCCGGCCACATCATTTTTCAGAAAGGTTCCTATTTCGGGGTAGGTCAATTTGGTGATTGCACCAAAAAGTTCGTCGTCTTTAAAGGCTTTGTCTCTGCCATATGTTTTGCTCAGATCGCGCAGCAAATCTTGTATGCCGTATTTTCCATCCGAAAGTTTACGAAGCTTCATGTCAAGGCACATACCAATGAGGGCCCCTTTCTCGTACACATTGTTGTACTGGGTGTGGTATTTGGCCTCGACCACATGCTTGCTCATTTCTGTGAATGAAAGTTTGTCATTAAAACGTGAAGCAGCAACCAGTTTATCGTGAAGCATTTCGGTATAAGCCGGGAGATCTATAATTCCATACTTTATCTGAACAAGACCGGCTGAGTATTCGGTCAGGCCTTCGTAAAGCCAGAGATGCTCAGACATATTCGGGACAGAAAAATCGAAATCGGCAATTTCTTCTGAATGGATGCTAAGTGGTGTTACTACATGAAAGAATTCATGAGCCGCAACATCACGGAGCGTTTGTTTCAGATATTCCTGTTTGATCTCAGGAAGCACGTAAAAGGAACTCAGGTTATGCTCCAGGGCGCCGCTGTTTCCAGAAATCGTGGGACGATCGGTAAAGTAAAAAATAAACGCATATTTTTTAATCGGAAGGTCCCCGCCAAGGTATTCCTTCTGGGCCCGGAGGATCTGGTCAATATTTTCGGCAATATAGGCCGAGGTAACCTTGTGGGAGGGTGAGTAGGATGAGATGAGTACACGGGCCTGCCCAATAAGGATACTGGTGGTATCGGGGATGCAATACATCAGCGGAGCATCGGCCAGGTGGGTGTAGTCGGGGATATGATACACATCGGTATTCCCGGTTGTCACCACATCGGTCAGACTGGTCGAGCCATAAAAACCTGCAGGTTTGATAATATCAAGCTCATAATCCAGTTTTTTCATCCCATCGAAAAAGCCAAAAAATCCATGTGTGTTGAGCACAAAATTTTTCCCTTCCTCGATATTGGTACCGGCAGGTTCAAAAACAATAGGGGCTCCGGCTTTGGATGTCCAGGAAGATTCTACCAAATACGTTATTTTTGCAAGCTTTTGTGCCTCCTGAATACGCCAGCTGTTTAAATCGGGATGATCAACAGCTAACTCCTTTCCCTGCTCATCAAAAGCCTGGAATGCCGAGACAAAACGGCCAAAATCATAAATCTCATAAGTGCCCGGAACAATCTTGGGCATGCGATACACAACTTCTTTGGCACTGATCATTGGGGGTGTCAGCCCCACACGGAGTTTTTGATCGGTTACCTTGGTAAGATCCAGGGTGTATAGATAGCCCTTCCCGGTTGCGAGTGCAGAGAAAATAACGGTGGACAGAAAAAGAAGCGTAAGCAGCGTTTTTTTCATCGGTTGAGATCAGGTGTAAAAAGGTCCGGATTTTCAAAAGCAAGCATATTTCCGGGAAAAGAATGTACCTCTTTGGAGGCCATTCATTTTTCCCAGAATCAGGCTCACCGCAAGGTTAGTTTTCGTGAATGATAATTTTCTCTATTTCATCTCCCTGCCGAATGGCAGAGATGACATCGAGACCATCCACCACTTTACCGAAACAGGTATGTTGGCGATCGAGGTGTTTGGTATGATCGCGACCAAGACAAATAAAGAACTGCGACCCGCCCGTATCTCTTCCAGCATGTGCCATAGAAAGGATGCCTTTATCATGGTGTTGATTCTCTCCATTGAGCTCGCATTTGATTTTGTAGCCCGGTCCTCCGCTTCCGGTTCCATTCGGGCAACCACCCTGAATCACAAAACCAGGGATGACACGGTGAAACAAAAGACCATTGTAAAAGCCCTTCTTGGCGAGGTCTGTAAAATTCTTAACGGTGTTCGGTGCATCTTTTTCGAAGAACTCCACTTTCATGGTTCCTTTTTCGGTAACGATTTCGGCTGTCATAGCTGGGTTGGATTTTTGGCAAAGATAACGTGGTTTGATGGAATTGACAAGCGGGCGTCGATGATCGCTTGCAGGCCCAGGCTTAGCTTGAATTGTGCATTCGATGGCTTGTGCGCGAATGCCCGTACAGACCGGCTCAACCAGGTCTGCTGTCGGGCGGGCGGGCAGAGTGTGCCAGGATTTGTGCGGTACTGATCGTCATCGGGATGGGTTCTCCCGCGGGCTCGTTGTGCTGTTGGCCTTTTGAACGGGAATGCCTGCTTAGAATACAGGATGCGGGATAAATCAGATTTCTTCCTCTATGCTTTATCGAATATAAAGTCAACTCCAGCGATTATTCTGGTTACTTCATCGTCTATTAAAGACCGCTCTACGGGTTTAAGGAAACAATACTTTTATCATGAATATTGACATCCTCAGTATCTGAATCAGCACATTTGAAAACTGAGGTAGCTAACGCAGACATGCCGGAATGAAATCACAGCTGTATATTCTATTGTGGATTCTCGCCCTCAGTCTGGCTTCCGCCGGGCAATTCAGCGCCCAGTCTAACTGGCTAAGAAGTGCAGGCGGACTCACCATAGATGAAGGAGAAGCAGTCAGTCTTGATCCCGCCGGGAATTCATACGTAACGGGGTATTTTACTTCGACGGCGCTGGTTGGGGGCACTTCGCTCGTCTCGGCAGGCTCGGATGATATTTTTCTGGCCAAGCTTTCTCCCGCTGGAATATATCAGTGGGCTGTGCATGCCGGCGGCACCAACTCCGACAGAGCACTGGCCATTGCTACCGATGCATCAGGCAACACGTATATCACAGGCTTCTTTTACAGCACCGCCTTTTTTGGCAATCAGTCGGTTTCATCAGCCGGGGTCCAGGATATCTTCATTGCAAAATACACCACTACAGGCACGCTCGACTGGGTGAAAAGAGCCGGAGGAGCCGGTTCAGACATCGGCAATGGTATTTGTGTAGATCAGAGCGGTAACGTTATTGTCACCGGCGATTTTTCAGGCTCGGCTTCGTTTGGAAGTACGACCCTGACGGCCCCCAATAACTCCATCAATGTCTTTACTACGAAACTCGATGCAAATGGAAACTTCATCTGGGCAAAAGCCGGAACAGGGCCTCATACCGACCGGGGATTGGGAGTCGCCTGCGACAATGCAGGCGGAATCTATGTCATGGGTCAATTTTCTGATACCATCACCTTTGGAACGGCCCATCCAACAAGTATGTACAATGTCATCTTCCTGCTCAAATATGATGGAGCGGGAAATGAACAGTGGTTCAGGCTCATCGGCGGAGGATCGTTCAGCATCCCTACTGCCATTACCTGCGACAAGACGTCTGCCGTGTTCCTGACCGGTAATTTTCAGGGCCAGATCACCTTATTCGGCCCACCGAACGCCCTTGCAGGCAACTCGTTTACAAACGAAATCTTTCTTGCTAAGTATACCCTCGCTGGGACTTTGCAATGGTGTGCTTCGGACGGATCAAACTCGGCGCTCAGCTCAAATTCGATCGGTGTAGATAATGCAGGCAACAGCTATATCTGCGGTCAGTTTAAATGTACACTGAATGGCTATGCCAACCGTTACGGCCAGGGAACATTCAACAGTGCAGGGTTCCTGGATGCATTTGTGGCCCAGTATACTTCTGCCGGCTCCTGGGGCTGGAGCCGGCAGCTTGGCGGAAAACAGGACCAACTCTGCAACGGCATTGCCGTGACGGGCGCAGGCGAAGTGTTTCTGACCGGCAGTTACCTGAGCAATCTGATTGTACCCGTTTCTCCCCGGTTTTATGCATACCCGGGTTTCTCGGGTTACGGAAATATGGCCATGATTGCCAATGTGGCAAACACGGTCTACTGTACGGATGCCTATTATGGCAAGTTTGCCGCAATCACTTCTGCCGGAAATAAAGATATTTTTATCGGAAAACCAATCGATCTTGGGCGCCAACCCTACGATTTCTATACACGTTCCGGATCGGGCTGCAACAGGCCTACGGTAGCATGCTGTATCAACAACTATTATCTGTATCAAAACACAGAGAATGTCTGTAGTGGCATTGACACAATTTACAACTGTAGCTCTGACTCCTTATACGCTGCTTCAAATACAGCTTTAAAGTCGACCGTGAACAGCATCGGACCCGATTATTTTTATTCCTGGTCAAATGGCCAGAACACGGCTGGAATCCCTATTTCATCTCCCGGTTTGATAAAAGTAAGACTCTTTTCAGCCGATGGATGTTACTCCACCAGCGATTCACTCCATGTCGTGATTGCTTCGCATCCTCCAAAACCAACCATTTCAGACAATCAAGGGGTGAATCGCAATGATAGTACGACAAATCCGGTAACTATCTGTGGAGATTCTGTCAAACTTATCGGAGGCAACACCGGAACAAATACGTATAGCTGGACGGGGCCGGCATGGCATCACGGCACGACGGCAGACAGCATGTACGTTGACAGTTCTGGCTTATATATCTTCAGCATAAAGAATGCATACGGATGTATCAGCCAGGCTGCCGTCACGGTTGGATTGGACAAGCCTTTGCTTCCGACATCACCCAGGCTTTTCATCACAAATCTGTTGAGAGACACCCTGTCGCTTTGCGAGGGAAGCTCCTTTTCTGTTGTACCTTATGATACGCTTACAAACCCGTTCATACTTCCGGTGTGTTTTCCAGCATTGGAATATGATCTGTGGACAGTGACAGATCCTTCCGGAAACCTGACGTATGATTCACTCAACTGTGGCGCAAACTCAGGATCCTGTTCCGTTCAAACCGCAACCCTGCAGGGTTATTATACTTTCAAGGTAAAAATTGTGTGCAAGAATGCATGTGGCAGCGATACGGTCTATGCCTCAAAGAAAATATATCTGACTATCAATCAAAATCCCCCGGCTCCAGTATTCTTATTGACACTCTCCGGTCACACTAAACTCTGTCTGAATGATACGGCCAAAATGTATGCTACCGGAGCTTCGAACTATTCCTGGAGTCCGGGAGGCACAAATGCCGATTCGCTCTTTACCACGGTAGGGGGCGTTTACATCGTTACCGGTTCCAAAACCACTACCAATGCGTTTGGCTGTACCACCAGTTTCACAGAGCAACTCGCCGACACGGTGTACACCTCGGTACAACCTGTTCTTACGATGAACCCACCTGTTATTTGTCCGCTTGATTCAGCCCAGCTGGTATGCGTAGGTGGTGTAGGAGCCTATCAGTGGTATAGCCCGAACGGAGCCGTTCAGAGCCACGCCAACACCCTCGAAATAAACGCCCAGGGCCTCTATTATTGCGTAGTGACAAACAGTTATGGTTGCAGGCTCGTTTCAAATTCTATAAATGCGTATCAATACAACACACCGTATCTGTATGCTCAGCCATCCACGGTTTTGTGTCCGGGCGATTCTATCAAAGTCTCGGTGATTACAAGCGACGGCAGTGCTCTAAACTGGCAGTATCCGCTGAGCGGTTCATCACTCGCGCTCTATGTCTTGACCCCAGGAACGTATACCTGTACGGTAAATGTATGTAACATCACCACCCAGGCCTCTGTAAATATCACACAAAGCCCCGCCTTTGCCCACATTACTTCTACCGGAAACGGGCAGGTTTGCATGGGTGATTCTGTTTTTCTGGCTGCCAATACCGGTATGAGCGCGTATTCCTGGTTGCCTCCTCTATCCACCCAGACTTCAATGTATGCAACGCAGAGCGGGCTTGTTACACTCATCACCACAGATTCGTTGGGTTGTAAGGCTACAGACAGTGTACAGGTTACCCTCCTCAACAACCCATTACCCCTGCCGGTTGTTTCAGACACAACAATCTGCATCGGAAATCCTATCACCCTTCGGAGCGCTGGTGAGTCTGTGCTTGAATGGTACAACAAACCATCGGCCGGAACCTTGCTCGGAACAGGTCCGAAGTTACAGACAGGCACGATTTATGGCGACACCGTATTTTATGTAAGGACACACGGAACACCTTGCAATACGGCCCGGGCCCCGCTCCGTGTCGACCTGGTTTATTGCCCCCCTCTCTTGCCCAATGTCTTTACACCAAACGGCGACGGCGTGAACGACTATTTCTTTCTCACCGATATCTATGCAACCAATTTCCATGTACAGATATACGACCGGTGGGGTGTCCTTATCTATGAATGGAACAGCCTGGATGGAAAATGGGATGGTACTGATATGAAGAATCACATGCCCGTAACCGATGGGGTGTACTTTTATATTGCACAGATCAGCGTTCCTGAACAGCCTCTGAAAACAGCTACCGGATTTGTGGAGCTCCTAAGGAACAGCAGATAGCAGGGCATTGGGAGCAGCAATTCAAAAGTCAACTCTCAGGATACTGCCCCAGGATACATAAACTAAAATCAACCCAACAAATAAAAACAACAGCTATGAACCGAATCAAAATTATCCTCACCGAGCAAGGCCGCAGTCAACGCTGGTTATCAGAAAAAATAAACCGGAGCTATCCCGCCGTTACGTTGTATTGTAACAACAAAGTCCAGCCTTCATTGAGCATATTGTTCCGGATTGCCGAGGTACTTGAAGTGGACATCAGGATACTCCTCAACCATCAATATGGAGAAGGATCCTCCCGTGGGCCCAGGCAATCTGCAAAAGCCAACCTCGTAGAGATGACACGGATGAATTCATTTGCACAGTGAGGGCGAAAACATCTTGACTGTAACGCGGGTAGAAAGACAGCTTAAGAAGATACTGGTCTGTAATCTCTTCGCATCGGGGCTATGGAACTCGCACGGAGGCAAGAATTCCTGAAATCGCACCTGGTGTAAGGCAGAGAATGCTATCCGCTACCGCACAGCTGACAACCAAATTCAGACAGGTTTTGCCCATGCCTAAGCCGTGAGCAGCCCCACATTCAGCAATCTATCCCTGCGGGATCAAGATTGAATGCTTTTTTACGCTAAACAAAAAAACAGGGGGAAGAGTTACTCAAACCCTCTGACACCACATGCTTTCAGCAACAGAAGATGCTGATAACAGGTGTCTTCTCATACGGGTTCGCGGATCGCTCTCTTAGGGGCTGAGAAAACAGACTATCAGGAATAAAAGGAATTCACCTCCCGTTTCACGCCCAAAACGACTACATCCATTCCTGGTCAAAATACAAAACGATACGGCTTATTTTCAATTACGGAGAAAGAGCTTCTGACTGAGAAAGGAATTCTCGCTGCTCATCGTGAGAAGGTATATGCCTTCACACACATTCAGCGGAATTTGAAGGCTGGAGCTGCCTGACGCAAAAGACAGGTCTTTGGCAAGAACCAACTGACCGGCTGAATTGTAGAGTTGAATTGTATAATTCTGAGCCAGTTTCTCGACAATTTCAAGGTGCAGCAAACCATTGGAGTAGGAGGTTTGGATAGCAGGTTTGTTACCGCATCCCTGAAAAACAACTGAATTAAAGGTTGTCTTTTTCCCATTCAGATCCGTCTCCGAAAGCCGGTAATAGCTGTTACCCGAAAAAGGTTGCCCATCGGTCAGCTGATAGTTCCTGTTGGTGGTACTCCCTCTGGCCCCAGTGCCGGCGATGGTAGCAATTGACTCGAAGTCCAAACCATCCTTTGATTTCTCGACCAAAAAATAGGAATTAGAGGTCTCGCTTGCAGTGGTCCATTGAATGAGCGCATCCTCCTGAACACATGCCGCAGTAAATGAAGTAAGCGTGATTGGCAGGGGCGCAACCGTGGCGGTGATGTCTGATGTTCCAAGCCTGAATGGATTTCCAACGGTGAGGTCGGTTGTGGCTATGCCCGATCGGTTGCCTTCGATGGCAACGGTAAAACTTGTGGCAGACTGATAGGATGATGTTCCCGGGGTACACCCAACTCCGGCGCCACAAGTAGTGCCTGCATACAAACAGGCATCCACATCAGAAAGCTGGTTGCTTCCGAAACTGGTTGTGCCGCCTCCATACATCACAACCAGGGAGGCAGGAGCCGCAAACC
>JABDAO010000032.1 GCA_013289095.1 Bacteroidota bacterium
CTCTGCTTGCAGAGAGCGGAAGAAAACCGCGGAAGAAAAATGCAAAAAAAAACACCGGAATAATCATTTAATGAATTCAATTGAATTCATTAAATAAAAAAAAACAAAGGCTCCCCCTCTCTGCTTGCAGAGAGGGGGCCGGGGGGTGAGTCGTGGTTGCCCAGAAAAAATCCCTGGAATAAATCACTAAAAAAAACAGAAAGCATCTGCTTAGTAAATCCTGGCGTTACCGGTAAGATCAATAGAATCGAACGGACCTTCATGGGGCTTTACGCTCATGACCGGTATCTTGCTGTGGTTCACAATCTGTTTTGCAAACGGACCGATGAACATACCGGTGAGGTTCGACTCCTGATCGGTATTGATCACAATCAGATCGGCTTTGATGGTTTCAGAATATTCCATGGCGCTCCTGGCCAGGTTATCGCCTTCAACCACTTTGCGTGTGTATGGAAGCCCTGCTTTCTTCACGATCTCCTCTACGGAATCGAGCTTGATATTGAATTTTTCTTCGTCATGATCATCATGCGATTCGAGCAGGCCCAGGATATGAATACGTGCCGAATACTGTTTTGCCAGCTCAACGGCATAATTGATCTTTTCGCGGGAATGGAATTTATTGTCGATCGGCACCACGATATCGGTAAAGCCTACCTTGGTAGATTGGGTCCTGACAGAGATAACCGGGCAATGGGCGCGGTTTACTACTTTATATGCATTACTTCCGATAAAATATTCTTCAAAACCACTGGCCCCGTGGGTCCCCATAATGATGATACTCATTTTTTGCTCAGCGCAGTAGTTTACGATTTCGGATGCAATCTTTCCGGTGGTCGACATGGTGGTAGGCGTAATTCCGAAATCTTTCCTGATCCTGACAGTCATCTCCTCCATCTTTTTGGCTACGATGCCCTGTAAGGCTTCCAGGTTGGTAAGACGCAGGATGGGTTCAGGGATGTCGTACGAATATTCATTAACCTCGAGCACATGCAGTAAATGCAGTTCGGCCTTGAACAACCGGGCCATGAAGGCGCCATGCTCGATTGCCAGAAGCCCTGTTTCAGAGAAATCGGTCGGGATGAGGATTTTTTCGATGTGAAAGGTTTTCATAAGATGATTGTTGAGTTGTTGTATACTGTATTTGATGATTCGAATTTATTCTGCTTTTTAAACCGTCCTCCTGATCTTTCTCCTGACGGGTTATGACAATGCTCATTTTGGGCGACAGCCCCGCATGGACTCAACCATCCGGGTCATTTCTTCCTCATCCCGGCCTTTGCCCGTTTTCGAACAGAAAGTGGTATAATGCTGAGCACCGGCATGTCGGCCCGGAGTATCATTTCCTGAGCAGCCGAACCGATAAAACAGGCGGTTGCATCGGTTTCCTGCTGAGTCATGAGGAGGAGGAGGTCGCCATCTTCCTTTTCGGCATAGTCTACAATACATTCGGCCAGGTTCTCTTCGTCTTTTACGCCTTTGATAATCTCGCTGGTACACTCCACCGAAGCTTTTTCGAATTCGGCTTTTATCTGGGCCAGCTGACGGGTCAGCCTGTTTACCACAAACTCATCTTTTGTAAACGCAACCGAGATGACACGTACGCATGCCTTCTGCCCTACTGCAATTTCGATGGCACGGGCCACCTTTTCCCTGGTTTCCTTGGTGAGGTCAAGAGGCAGGATGATGGTGCCGCATGTTGGACGATGTGGTTTTCGTTTGATGGTCAATACCGCATTGGGCGATGAACGGATAATATGCAGGCTGTTGGAACCGATAAACTGATGGCCTCCCTGGGCAGCGTTCCGGCACCCCAGAATGATGACAGAAGCATGCATTTCGGCGGCATGTTCAAGTATTTTTTCGTACACCTTGCCCCGAAGGGTAAGCGTGGCGCCGATAAATTTCCTGGTTTTGGCCTGAGCAAACGGCTTGACACACTCCTGCAAGCGGGTGTCGGCATCTTTTTTAATTTCTGCAAACTGGGCTTCGGTAAGATGTTTCCCGATCAGGCCGCTGTCGTCGATAACATGCAGCACCGTAATTTCGGCCGAAATAGCCTTTGCAAACGCTACCCCTGTCGCCAGGGCCAGGAGCGATTGTTCCTCGAAATCAACCGCTATCAGTACTTTATACGAATTAATCTTTATCATAATTTGATTAATTAAAAATCCTTCGTCACGTATACCAGTTCGTAGCTACTGTCAGATCCCGCACAGCTGTCAGAATCATCCGCGAAAGTGGATTACCTGTCCCGCTTCTACAGCGGGAGAACTGCTTATACCAACGGGGCCTGTACTTATTCTCCTTGTTCTTTCGGTACAATGCCCGAATTTACTTTAATTTGCACTGAAAAATGGTTGAAGCCTGTACCAGAATTGAACCACAATAATAAAGTTTCTGACCCTCAAATCAAAGTATATTTAATCCTTAGGTATGACAAACCGCGAAATTCCGGATTCTGAACTCATCATTAACCCCGATGGGAGCATCTTTCACCTCAAGCTTCACCCCGAACAACTGGCCGACATTGTCATCCTCGTAGGCGATCCAGGCAGGGTAAACAGCGTTTCCAAACACTTTACCTCCATCGAACATCAGGTGGCCAACCGGGAGTTCATAACCCATACCGGGTATTTCAACAAGAAGAGAATCAGTGTGTTATCCACAGGCATTGGAACCGACAATATCGACATTGTGGTAAACGAGCTCGATGCGCTGATGAACATCGATCTGAAGACACGCCGGGTAAAACAAACCCATAAATCGCTCAGCCTGGTCAGGCTTGGCACTTCGGGATCACTTCAGGCCGATATAGATACCGACAGTATCCTGGCCTCCAAATACGGTCTGGGAATGGATGGTCTGATGAACTATTACGGCGATCTGCCAAAGATTGATGAGCCCCGGATTGCCGAAGCCTTTATGCGTCATACCGGTTGGAAGGAAGGCCTCCCCTACCCTTACATTGTAAAAGCATCAGACCGCCTTCTCGGGCTTTTGGGCAAAGGCTTAAAAACAGGCATCACCGCCACAGCTCCCGGGTTCTATGGGCCGCAGGGACGGGTTCTTCGCATACCGGTTGCTGTTCCGGGGCTCAATGAACGCTTCACATCCTTTAGCTTTGAGGGCGAACGGATCACCAATTTTGAGATGGAAACATCGGCTTTATACGGGCTCTCCAAACATCTGGGGCATGAAGCCTGCACCCTTTGTTCTATTATCGCAAACCGCCTGGCAGGCACCTATAGCAAGGATTATAAGGTTACGGTAGATAAAATGATAGAGCTGGTACTCAGCAGGCTGACAGCATAATGTTGAAATCTTTGACCCCGGCAGGAAACAAAATAAGGCGAAAACCGTTTAATTTGTGATGAAAGCACGAATATGCTCAAAGAACAAGAATTAAACGCACTTATTAGTCTGCTTGATGATCCTGATGAGCATGTCTTTTCAGAAATTCAGGCGAAGCTGCTTTCGCTGGGGCATAATGTCATCCCCTTGCTTGAACATGCCTGGGAAAATTCGTTCGACCCCATCCTCCAAAACCGAATCGAGAACATTATTCATAAAATCCAGTTCGATTCGATTGAATCACTCCTGCTGAGCTGGGCCCGCAGCGAAAATCAAAATTTATTGACCGGTATCCTGCTTGTGGCCCGTTACCAATACCCCGATCTGGACGAAAAAAAAATAGCCAAACAGATTGATCAGATCAAACAGGATGTGTGGCTGGAACTCAACAACAACCTAACAGCGCTCGAAAAGGTCAGGGTCATCAACCACATCCTTTTTGAGGTACACGGGTTTGGGGGCAATACCACAAACTACCATGCCCCCCAGAATTCATACATCAACAATGTGCTGGAATCAAAAAAAGGAAACCCGCTCTCGTTGTCGATACTCTACCTCACCATTGCCCAGGATCTGGGCATACCCATCTACGGCGTAAACCTGCCCGAACATTTTGTGCTTGCCTATGTGGATGAAGAAAGCCAGTTTCCGGTCTATGGCGAGAGCCATAACAAAGTGTTGTTCTATATCAATCCCTTCAGCAAGGGGGCTGTATTCAGCAGCAAGGAAATTGATGCATTCCTGAAACAGCTGAAATTGCCTTTTGAACAGACCTATTATGAGCCCTGCCCCAATGTGAGCATCATCAAACGCGTGTTCCGAAATCTGATCCTGGCCTATGAAAAGCTGGGATATCCGGCCAAGGTAAAAGAGCTTGAAAATCTGCTGGCTGTCCTGGCCAATGCATAACGGTTCTGTATGTTTTCAGGCGTGGGGTAAGGCAAACCGAAAGAACTGAAAATAAGGATGGCCCCCTTCGGTATAATTCCTGATCTTTGGCTTTCTATTTACCCAACCACGTATGGAACGCCACCGCTACCTGATACTGTATAAACCCTATCTCATGCTCAGCCAGTTTAGCGCCGAACGTGGAGGAAAACCGACACTTGCCGATCTGAACTTTCATTTCCCGAAAGATGTCTATCCGGTAGGCCGTCTGGATGCCGAAAGCGAAGGGCTCCTGCTGCTTACGAACGACAAAAAACTCAACAACCTGCTCCTCGAACCTTCTCACGGGCATGAGCGAAGCTATATTGTGCAGGTCGACGGAGCCATCACTCCCGGGGCCGCCGAAGAGCTGGAAGAAGGGATGACCATTACGGTTAAAGACCGTTCTCACCGTACACTTCCGGCAAAAGCAGAGATTATCAGTGAACCGTCCTGGATCCGTCAGCGGGTTCCGCCGGTTCGGTTCCGCAAACACATCCCAACTTCATGGTTGCGGCTTACGCTTACCGAAGGCAAGAACCACCAGGTTCGTAAAATGACTGCCAGTACCGGGTTCCCCACACTCCGGCTCATCCGCGAGAGCATGGGCAAGGTAACTGCTTCGGCCCTGATTCCGGGTACGGTGAAAGAGATGAAAATGGAAGAATTGTTCCCTTTGCTGGGGATATAGGAATTGGGATTTGGGATTTTAGTGGTGAGAGACCGAAATTAGTGATCTGGAATTTCCATACCAGGGCAACTCTGTTAATTCCTAAATCCTACCCTTTTTTAAGACAGTGTTTGTTTTTGAAACGGATGCGGAACGAAGCGCCTTTTTGTTTTCTAAGCTTGATGGTGCCACCCAGTTGCTCGGTAAGAAGAACTACCAACTGAAGCCCCAGGCTGTTTGACTGGTTGATATCCATGCCGTTGGGAAGGCCACAGCCATTGTCGCTTACCTCCAGATTAAAGGTATGATCTCCCGTTTTTGTAAGCGTTTCCTGAAAGACAATGGTGATCTTCGGTTTTTTAGAATCGGTGAATGCATACTTGCAACTGTTGGCAACCAGTTCGTTCAGTATTAAACCAAGCGGAATTGCATCATCGATCGCAAACATGCCATAGTCTATATCGATCGACAAATCGAGCCCTATCTTTTTCTGAGAGATGGAATAGCTGGAACAAAGAAATTTGATCAACCCGCGCATGTACTCGGCTATGTCTATCTTCGAAAAGTCGTTACTCATATAAAGCCGGTCGTGCACCATGGCCATGGTGCGGATTCGGTTGCAGCTTTCGGTAAATTTCTGGTTGGCTTCCAGGTCCTTGATCGTGGCAGATTGCAGCTGGAGCAAACTGGTGATGATCTGCAGATTGTTTTTCACCCGGTGATGCACTTCCTTCAGCAGGGCTTCTTTCTCGGCAAGTGTCACCGACGAGTTTTTCAATTCCCCGCCCAGGGTGTTGATCGCCTCAGCCATCTGATCGAGCTGATCATGTCGCGGGCCGGTCTTTGCCTTTGGCAGTGAACCCGAAGCAGATAAACCACTGACCACCTGCAGTAATTCATCCATCCTCAACAAATCACGCTGCTGGACTTTCTGATCATGAAGATGTTCTTTTTCGAGCTTGGTAAGCTTTTGGAGAATGGCCTTTTTGGAAACGGCCACCGCAGTGCGGTCTTTTCCAAGACGGTTTACGGTAGTACGTAAGTCAGCCAATACTTTTTTCATCTTTGGGGCTTGCCCTTGCAGGGAAGCAATTGGGTTGTGTCTGGAACAGGGATTGAATCCGGCTCAAACACAGGTGTTGATTCCTTTTTTTATCCTTCAACAGCATTCGGGCGCCAGAGCAATGCACAGACCCTGTGTTATTTCACTCCATGCATCTTGATGAGCCAGCTCAACTGCCCCATGTGTACCCCTTCGTGACGGATGCAATGCTGTATGCACACCCGTTTGCTCCGGTCATCCCCAAACTTCAACTCGATGAGGTTTGACTCGCTGAGCTCATCCCCGACAAGCGTCTTGAGGTGCTGCACTGCAGCCAAATGGATTTTCTGTAACGCTTCGAGTACTTCGGCAACAGGCGGACATTCTTCACGCGGGGGGAGCGATGTGCCGATCCCGAATTTTTTCAACCAGCCTATCTTCAGATCAGGTCCCGCCGTTGCCTTCAACAATAAATAATCCTGTGCCCAGGCCAGGTGACAAATAATCCAGAATGCGCTATTGAATTGCTGGTTACCCGCGGTAAAGGTTTTGTAGATATCAATTCCTTTAAGTTTGGTCAGGTAATAAAGCGTCAGCTCGCGTGTATTGTCTATCACTTCGCAAAGCACGTCTGATTCATTCCGCTGGGCCATGCTGATTCGTTTTTCAATTCTAAGCCAGAATCAAAAATAGATCTTTAATTCGTAATTTCGACTTGATGATTTGTATTAAGTACTAACATATTCCTTGAAAACAAAAGAATGAAGACGGAGTGATTCTTTTTCCGGATGGAAGCTCCATTTTAGCAGACAAATAATTTTCCTGTTTTTTAGGAAAAGCGCCAAACCGAACTGGTTTTTACGCTATTACAGGCTAATACCCAAAGAATGGGAGAATAAGATCAGCCCCATCGGCATACTACGTTCTGGGTCGATGATTGATTAAAAATCCTATCCGTGACAAAGAAAGGGTATAAATTGCTGTAACTTCACTCAAAATAGCACACAAATGCCTGAACCCATCAACATCTCCTTAAAAATCCTGTTTTCCCTGTTCTTTGTATCCATCCTTCCGGCCTGTTCGCAAAAAGCAGCCCAAGATGCGGGCCCACTCTATACGGTATCGGGCAGCATCACCCAAACCCACGCCTATTGCGGAGGTATTCGTCCACCCGACAGCCAACTCAAAGAACTCCGCACCCCAAGGGCCCTGCCCGGAAAAAAGCTGTACATCAAAACCGGTTCTGAAAACACGGCATCGACTCAGGTAATACGCGAACTAGTGGCCGACAGCGCCGGACATTTCAGGCTCCAGTTACCCAGCGGCACTTACTGCATCGTCGAAAAAGAACAAGTAAGCAAACTCGACCTCGATAATTTCAGAAAGAAGAAAACAAACTACATGGAGCTGGATGAAAGTTGTCTGCAACAGTGGTGGGCAAAATGTCAGCTTAGTTTTGAGGTGAAGGCTGCCGACCAGACCGATCTGCAGATTAACTTTTATTTCCCTTGTGAAACGAATGGGATACCGTGTATGCGTTACACAGGGCCAATGAGGCAATAAATACATTATGTGCATCTCTAATAACCCCGTTTTCTTGACCTCTCCCTGACCCTCTCCGCCGCAGGTGGAGAGGGAATGTTTGGAAGGGGGTATTAGAGATGCCCTTATTACAATTAAAACCGGTACAGTTCATGCAGTATAAGTCCAGCTCCGTAGGAGCTGGACATTCTTTGAATACCGTACTTGTTCAATGCTTTCTACAGACATTCAGCACCTCCGCTGCTGTGAAGTTCAGCAAACAGGGAATTAAACGTTAAGCATAAATCATTATTCCGCTTTCCATTCCGGGAATCTTCCCGGTGTATATGGCGCCTTGTTCAGCTCCAGCTGTGCTTCAATTTTTTCGAGCTGACCGTTCAGGGTTTTCAGATCGGAAAGAAAGACGCTGAAATCGGTCTTGGCTGATTCGTATGAATTCTTGCAGATGCCGGTAGGTTCACAACTCATATTCCACGTACTATAAACAATTGTTTCGATACGGGTGTCGAGTGATGGGACTGTAGGGAATTCGCGTTTGGCGAGGCTCTTATCGCCTTCGGCCTTGATGGCCAGGATTTTTAGTTGTGCGTCGATCTTTGTGACATCAGCGCTTACTTCGAGTTTGGTATTGATCGAATTGAGAATGGCTTTGTTGATCTTGCTCACCCGGTTGTTCATTTCTCCCATATAATTGGCGGCTCCGTCGAACGCACGTTTCAGCTCGGCCACCTTTTTATCGAATGCAAGCACGGCATTTTTATCGGTTGCTGGCATGACCGAAAAGTTCAGCGCCTGGGTCTTGAATGTCTGAGGGCCTACCAGCTCAGTGAATATGCCACCCTCGAATTTTGAAAGAGATACCTTGTAGGTGCCGGGAACAACCATCGGCCCTTCGTCGGCCTCGGCGTATGGATTGCTCATGTCTATTTCGGGGTTTGTGGCAGGGCTGGTTGTAGGGTACCTGAAATTCCATACAATGCGGTTGATGCCCTTGCTGGCATCGGTCTTCAAACGGCGCACTACATTTCCGGCTTCGTCGGTAACGGTAAAGACCAGGTACGGAGCGGTTTCGTTATCCTCGGCATGCAGGGCATCGAGAGGCGGATAATCAACAGGCTCGCCTTTCTTTATTTTTTCTTTCTCCAGCTCGCTGCGTTTTTCTTTCAGGCTTCTGAGCTTGTCTTTCAGATAGTAAGTAAACACCGCCCCTACAGGAGGGTTTTCGGCCGTGTAAAAAGTTTCGCCCTGGAAGGCTTTTCTACGATGACCATACGGAGCCGAAGGGTTGAACATCAGCGCATCTTTTATCGGGAAAATAAAAGCAGGCTTGTCGAGTGTTGCAGCAGAAACCGTGCGGAGCGGACTGTAATCATCCAACACAAAGAAACCACGGCCAAAGGTTGCGATGACCAGATCATTTTCACGTTTTTGTATGGCAATGTCTTTCACAGGCACAGTGGGTAGCCCACCTTTGAGCTGTATCCATTTCTTTCCCCCGTCTATCGTAAAGAAAAGACCAAACTCGGTACCTGCAAACAACAGCTCGGGGTTTAGATTGTCTTCGGCAATACTGCATACAGAGCCACGTTCGGGCAGGTTGGCGGTAATGCTTGCCCAGGTCTTTCCTCCATCCTGGCTTTTGAGGAGATAGGGCTTAAAATCGCCCATGTTGTGATTATTGAATGCGGCATATACCACATTGTCTTTATGCTGGGAGGCAAGCAGGAAACAAACATCTGCGTGCTCGGGCACTCCGGTAAACTTATCGATCTTGGTCCAGTTCTTTCCTCCATCGGAGGTTACTTGAATAAGGCCATCGTCTGTTCCCACAAACAAAAGATCTTCCTTCAAGGGCGATTCACTAAAGGCCAGGATATTTCCGTACATCGAGGTGCTTTGGTTCTTTGCCACTGCATCCATGCTCCATACCTTGCCCATGACCGGAAGTTTATTGCGGTCTATCTGGCGGGTAAGATCGGGGCTGATTGCTTTCCAATTATTTCCATAATCATCGGTGCGAAACAATTTATTGGAACCAAAATACAGACGGGAGTGTGAATGATTGCTTACCTGTAACGGAGCATCCCAGTTCCAGCGCAGGGGTTCTTCGCCAGTGCCTTCCATGGGTTTGATATCGGTCTGTTCACCGCTCTTACGGTCAAAACGAACGAGGCCTCCGTACTGGCTTTGGGCATAAACAATATCCGGATCCTGGGGGTCGACCTGCGATTCAAAACCATCGCCTCCGGTTGTCACAAACCAATCGGCATTGATGATGCCCGATGAGCTGAGTGTGCGTGAAGGCCCGCCCAGGCTGTTGTTGTCCTGGGTTCCTCCATAAATATTATAGAAAGGGGCGGCATTGTCTAATGCCACGCGGTAGAACTGTGTAACAGGCAGATTGGCTTTGTAGGCCCAGTTTTCGGCAGCGTCAAAGCTCTCATATAAACCTCCATCGCAGCCATCCAGGTAGTGACGTGCATCTTTGGGATCTATCCAAAGGGCGTGGTTATCCACGTGTTTGTCTTTCTCGCCAAGCGTGGTAAAATTTTTTCCTCCATCGTTCGAAACCATGTTTATGGTGTTCAGGACATAGACACGGCTGAGATTGACCGGATCGGCCACAATTTTACAATAATAATTCCCGGCGGTATACATCGGGTTACGTCGTTCCCAGCTGGCTCCACGATCGGTGGATAGAAAGATGCCCCCTTTGTCGCCTGCCGTTTCAACCACGGCATAGATATAATCGGGGTTCACCGGAGATATAGCCAAGCCGATACGGCCCAGGTCTTCGGCCGGAAGACCGCTTACAATTTTGTTCCATGTTGCTCCGGCATCGGCGCTTTTGTAAACAGCCGATTCGGGGCCCCCGCTGATATAAGTCCATTCATGACGGCGGCGCTGATGTGCGCAGGCATACAGTACGTCAGGGTTGCGGGGGTCGAGATGTACCTCGTTAAAACCCGTGTTTTCGCTTACCGTAAGTATCTGTTTCCAGGTTTTTCCTCCATCCGTGGTTTTATAGATGCCACGATCACCGCCCGCAGACCAAAGCGGCCCATAAGCAGCTACGTATACAATGTCAGAATTTTTCGGATCGATGGCAATCTGCCCGATATGCTCGGAGTTTTTAAGACCCACGTTTTTAAATGATTTTCCTCCGTCTTCTGATTTGTAGACTCCATCCCCGTAAGATACACTACGCTGGTTGTTGTTCTCTCCGCTGCCTACCCAAACCACATGGGGGTTAGAAGGATCGATGCTGATACAGCCAATGGAAAAAGAACCTTCGGTATCGAATAAAGGAGTGAAGGTGACACCGGCATTCATCGTTTTCCACACCCCGCCTCCCGCAGTTGCCAGGTAATATTCGCTTTTGTTTTTAGGGTTTACGGCTATATCCAGGATTCGCCCCGAAGTCACAGCAGGGCCAACATTACGCAGGTTCAAACCGTTGAATGTGCCCGTGCTGAGCGGGGATGTATCGGCTGCGGGTTTAGGCATTTCTTTGGTTTGTCCGGCAGCAAATTGGGCCGACAGCAAACTCAGAACCAGGAAGGTAGAGCTAATGGTTTTCATCTGACAATCATTAAGTTAGTATAGAAAGTATCAATGCCTTTGTTTCTGCGAAAGGCCGGGAGATCGAGATCCACCCTTTTATTCGTGCAACCCAAAGGTACAGGAATCTGAAAAGCAGGGCTGTTTAGTTGATGGACGGTTTGGTGCCTTGAGCAATGGTTGATTATAGGGCATCTCTAATAACCCCGCTTTTTTGATCTCTCCCTACCCCTCTCCCAAGGAGAGGGCATGTTTGGATGGGGTTATTAGAGATGCCCTATAGATGCTTCAATGTCAAGAACATACCGTTCTGATGTGGTTGACTGAAGTGGGGCTTAACCCGATTCTGAAATACACAAGACCGGTAGTGAAACGCCTGCTAGCAGGTGAGGAAAGAAATAAGGCTTCAACAAATTTCAGAACCAGAGCGGGAAATCCAGCAGAAGCTCCGCCACCCGTTTATCAATCGGAAAAGTAAACGTTGCTGAAGTAAGCTGATTTAACGGAACCCAACGAAAAACAAAAACATCACCGGATCCTGGGAGAAAGTCGAATTGCTGTTGTTTTGTTTCAAAACGCGGAGTTTCTTCGAATTCAACCAGATAGTAAATGCTAATCACCTGGCTTTCGGGGTTAAATGCCGAGGGAACAAAGAAATCGGTGGTATAGAAATGACAGATTACTTTAACAGCCTGTCCGCACTCTTCTATAAACTCCCGTTTCAGACAGTCTATGGTTCCTTCGCCAAACTCCAAACCACCTCCAGGTAGTTTGGTGATGTACATGCCATGAATCCGTTCGTCGGCCAGGAGGATTTCCTGTTGGTGGTTTATACAGATGCCGTAAACGCGGACATTGAATTTACAGGACGATGCCATCAGGCTTACTTAACATGGTTCTTTTTTTCGAACTCTCTCACCAGTTCTTCGTCTGTTTTGCCTAGATTGTCGATTGCCGTTTGTGCATCGGCAGCCAGTTTATTGCCGGGATGTTCAACAATGATGCGGTGGTAAAGCTCTTTGGCCTTGCTGGTTTGACCGGGCAGCTTGGAATCGAAGATCATGGCTTGTTCGTACAGGGCTTCGACGTAATATTTATAGTTTGGATATTTGTCGGTCACATTTTTATACAGTACAACGGCCTGATCATAATTTCCTCCGCTGGTTGCGATCTCTCCCGACCGAAAGAGGTAATCGGCAGAAAGGGTATCGGTTGGAAATGCATTTGCATAATCGAGGTACGACTTGATGAGTGCGTTGGCAATCACCACATCAAAACCGGTGGCCTCCGAGGCCTTCATTTTCGATTCAGCTTCGCGGATGGAGGCTGCATACTGCTCCTTCAGGGGTTTCGAATTCTGCCCGGCCTGACGGATGCTGTCTTCGCGTTGTTTCTGAGTTTTTGGCGAGTTGCCTGTGCCGCACGAGGTAGTCAGCATCAGCGCCAGAGCTGCGATTGAGAAGATATGTATTTTCAAGAGATGATACATTAGGCATATGGGATTTTAGTAGGTAAAAATTAAATATTTTGAAAGAGGAATCAAAAATAATACACACATAAATTCAGAATCGTACATTAAATCCCAATTCCAAAATTATTTCGAGGGAAACTTCATTTTGTACTCGGTCTTTACCTTGCCCTTGCTGATGTCCAGGAGTTTTCCTTTTACCAGGCGTTTTCGAAGCTGACTGATCCGATCTGTGAACAGGATGCCTTCGGTATGATCATACTCGTGCTGGATGATACGGGCTGCCATACCGGTGAATGTCTCTGTATGGCTTGCAAAAGTCTCGTCCTGATATTGAATTTCTATTTCAGGAAGACGGAAAATATCTTCGCGTACTTTGGGGATGCTCAGACAGCCTTCGTTGAATTTCCATTCTTCTCCCCATTCATCCTGAATCCGGGCATTGATAAATACGCGTTTGAACGATTTCAGAAATTTGATTTCTTTCTTTGTCATTTCAGACTCATCATCCTCATCTGCAAAGGGCAATGCATCGATCACGAACAGCCGAAGGGAGTGTCCTACCTGGGGCGCAGCCAGACCAACACCTTTGGCGGCATACATGGTCTCAAACATATCGGCTATGAGCTGCTCCAAACCAGGATGGTTTTTCCTGATTTCTGCACCAACCTTTTTTAGCACCGGATCGCCAAAAGCGACAATGGGTAATATCATATTCTCTTCAATATTGAGTCTTTAAACTAAAATTCAACAACTTTTGCATCCTTAACAAACAGGCGGCTATTTCCCTGTCTGCCGTTCCATGAACGACTGTAATATAATCGTGGCGCTGATCTCATCCACCAGTTCTTTGTTCTGACGGGCTTTTTTCTTCAAACCACTGTCGATCATGGTCTGAAAAGCCATTTTGGAGGTGAATCGTTCATCCACCCTTTCCAGTTTCTTTTCAGGAAATGTCTTTTTCAGCAAACGTATAAAGCCTTCGACATGTATCGCCGATTGGCTCGGAGTGTTATCCATCTGTTTGGGTTCGCCCACCACCACGGTATCGACCGTTTCTCTGGCAAAGTAATCTTTCAAAAAAACCAGGACATCTTTCGAATGAACGGTAGTCAATCCACAGGCTATCATCTGCAACGGGTCGGTAACTGCTATCCCTACCCGTTTGGTTCCGTAATCAATAGCCATTATTCTTCCCATACCTGATTGCCTTCGGAAATGGCGATAGCTCGAAAAGGCCATCCACACTTTGATGTGGCAGTATAACCCATTTACCACCCGCCTTGGCTGACGCACTATGCCCGCCCGGCCGGGCGGCAAAGCACATCGTTAACCGGTCTGGACGGGCATTAGCGCACAAGCCATCTAATACACAAAATGGGTTTATCCTAAACCCGGGCAAATTTAATGTTTTCTCTGAGATGTGAGAACGTTCGGCCCCACGATATAGGCACTTCACCCCGGTGAGAAGATCAGCTTAGATGGATAAGACAGATTTGCTGCCAAACCTTGCCTTTCCCTGTTAAACCAGGATTTTGCATTAGCCGTGTAACAAGCTAATGCAACGTGCGTTAAGCCTTGTGTGTATGTCCCGATAGTCACGATAGACATCGGGAGACGGGTTATCCCGCTGGGTGCATGTGCTGTCAGCCTTTTGAGCGGGAAGGCCGATTCCGAATGAATATTGCGGATTAAAGGTGATTCGGTATAAATAGTACCTTTGGATTCCCAAAAAAACGGGGAAAAGAACAGACTTATGCCAGATATCATCCGGCTTTTACCCGATTCGGTGGCGAATCAGATTGCGGCAGGCGAAGTAGTTCAGCGCCCGGCTTCGGCTGTCAAAGAATTGCTTGAAAATGCCATCGATGCCGGAGCCGGATTGGTGAAGCTCATCGTGAAAGATGCGGGTAAAACACTTATCCAGGTGATAGACAATGGGCTGGGCATGAGCATCACCGATGCACGCATGAGTTTTGAACGCCATGCCACTTCCAAGATCAATACGGCCGATGATTTGTTTGCCCTGACCACCAAAGGCTTCCGGGGCGAAGCCCTGGCTTCCATAGCTGCCATCGCCCAGGTTGAGATGAAGACACGCAAAGCCGATCAGGAGCTGGGAACCGTTATCCAGATCGAGGGCGGGGAGGTGAAACTTCAGGAAAGCTGTAGCTGCCCGGTGGGCACGAGCATTGCCGTCAAAAACCTATTCTTCAACGTACCCGCACGACGTAATTTCCTCAAGTCTGAAGCGGTGGAGTTCCGTCATATCATCGACGAGTTTGAGCGTGTGGCCCTGGCACATCCCGAGGTAGCTTTTTCCTTACACCACAACGGGGCCGAAGTATTCAATCTTTCAAAAACAAACCAACGCCAGCGTATCGTGGCCTTGTTTGGCAACCCCTACAACACCCGCCTGGCCCCCCTCGATGAACATACCAATATCCTGGTGTTGAGCGGTTTCATCGGAAAACCCGAGTTTGCCAAACGCAGCCGGGGCGAACAGTTCTTCTTCCTGAACAAACGCTTTATTCGCAATGCCTATCTGCACCATGCCGTGCAATCGGCCTATAGCGAGCTGCTGCCCAAAGAAGCTTTTCCTTCCTATTTCATTTTTTTGGAAGTAGATCCACGGACAATTGATGTAAACATACACCCAACCAAGACCGAAGTGAAGTTCGAGGACGACCGCTCCATCTATGCCATCCTCCGTTCTTCCGTAAAAAAATCATTGGGGCAGAACAACATCTCGCCTTCCCTCGATTTTGAACAGGAGATGGGCATAGAAATCCCACTCCGCACCAAAGGCGAAACGGTGGTCCAGCCCGGCATCACGGTTGACACCAACTTCAATCCTTTTTCGAATGAACGCAAAGGAAACGATACACCCAAAACAGATTACCTGAAAAACATGGACTGGGGCCAGAACTATTCCCGCCATGCTTATAACCAGCTGGAGCTGCTCAATGAAACCGGAAAAACAGCTCATGCCGACGATCCTTCTGAAGAACAGCAGACCCTGAATACAAAATGGGATACCGATCCCGCTTCTGAAACCACAAGCAAACCGGTTCAGTTACACAACCGTTATATCCTGGCTCCGATCAAATCGGGATTCGTTCTGATCGATCAGCAAAGCGCCCATGAGCGTATTTTGTACGAACGGTTTACGGGGTTTATGCGCGAAAAGAAATGCTTTTCACAAAAGACCCTGTTTCCCGAAAGCATTGAGCTTTCGGGTGGAGATATGGTCACCATCAGGGAGCTATTGCCAGATCTTACCCTGATTGGTTTTGACATCAGCGAATTTGGCCTGAACACCATTGCCATAAACGGGGTACCGGTAGAGATGCAGGACCTGAACATAGCCTCCGTTTTGGAAGCCCTGATCGAGGAATCCAAACACCGGCAGCATGAGTTCAGGCTCAACCCCGCCGACAGTATTGCCCGTGCCATGGCCCGCAATGCTTCGGTAAAAAGCGGACGCAAACTTTCGGAAGAAGAAATGAGCGCTATGATCGACAGTCTTTTTGCCTGCTCCATGCCTTATGCCACTCCCGACGGGCGGCCGACCTTGCTTACCTATGGTTTGGATGAGCTGGAGCGGAAGTTTAAGAAATGATCGTGATGCGTTGGCTTGATGGAACGCAGATCTTTATGGCCGTTATGATTTAGTAAGATCATCATTTATCATAACCATCATACTAATCTGCGTGCTATCACACAAAGAATAAATCATACAAATCAGAAAACGAATAAAACTGTACTGAATTGAGTTACCAGCAAAATTATCGCCCTACGGGGTTCAGCATTCTTCCACCGGTGGTCAAGAATATACTTATCATTAACGGGATCCTGTTTCTGGCTACTGCCGCATTCGGCGCCAGGTACAACATCGATCTGAACGAACGTCTTGGATTACACTACCCAACTTCGTCGAAGTTTGAGTGGTATCAGTTTCTGACCTATATGTTTATGCATGCCAAAATATCAGAAGGTGGCATTATGCATATCTTTTTCAATATGTATGCCGTCTGGATGTTTGGCAGTGTGCTGGAGAACTACTGGGGGCCTAAACGGTTTCTGATTTTTTATATCGTAACCGGCTTAGGAGCCGCACTCATTCAAACACTGTATACCGGTTATCAGATACACGCACTCGATGCGGTCATCGCCAATCCGGATGCCGAAGGCTATCTGAAATGGATGTCAAAGTATTACACCGGCACCGGCATTCGGGAGATGTTTGATGAGTTAAAAAAAATTCCTCAACAAAACGGAATTCTGACGGCTGCTGCGAACGATCTGAGCAAGCTGCGCATGGATATGGCCGACATTACTACCGTAGGCGCCTCGGGCGCTGTATTTGGACTCCTTCTGGCTTTTGGAATGCTGTTCCCGAATACCGAGCTGATGATCCTGTTTTTCCCGATACCGATCAAGGCCAAGATATTTGTTATTATCTATGGGGCCGTTGAACTTTTCTCTGGAGTGGCACAAACCCAGGGCGACAATATCGCCCATTTTGCCCACCTCGGTGGCATGCTCTTTGGTTTCGTGCTCATCAAGCTCTGGCAAAAAAACCGCAAGTTCTTTTATTAAAAAGTCAATTTATCTAATCAGCAAGCACGCATTATGTCAATTATAGACGATCTACGGAATACATTCAAACTCAAACACAATGGCCTGAACCGGTTGATCCTGGTGAATGTCATCATTTTTCTGATTGTGAACATAGTTGATGCCATCCTCAAAATAGCCGGTTCACCTGTAGAAGTTGAAGGGTTCCTGATGCTCCCCTCCTCCTCCACCGGTTTTATGGAACATTTCTGGACCCTCTTTACCTATATGTTCCTGCACAAAGAGTTCTTTCACATTTTCTTTAATATGATCTGGCTGTATTCCATCGGCAGCATCTTTGCCGAGTTCATGGGAAGCAAACGACTGGTGGCTGTTTTTGTATTGGGCGGTCTGGCAGGGGGGCTTTTGTTCCTGCTTATCGCCAATGTTTTTCCAAATCCTTACCTCTCCGGCCCTATGCTGGGGGCCTCGGCAGGGGTCATGGCCGTGGTTGTTGCCACAGCGGTATACGCACCCAATCTGATGATGAATGTGTTTTTTTTAGGCCCTGTCAGGCTTAAATACATTGCCCTCACGGCCTTTGTACTCAACAGCTTGCTCGACCTTTCGAGCAATACCGGGGGTAAGATTGCGCATATTGGGGGCGCCGCCTTTGGCCTGATCTATGCCCTGCAATACCGTAAAAATAACGACCTCACCCGCGGGCTTACCGGCATCCTCGATTCCCTGCTTTCGGTGTTCAGGTTCAAGCCCCGGAGCCATGTAAAGGTGGCTTACAAACGGCCCGTATCGGATGCGGTCTATAACGAGACCAAGGTAACCGACCAGCGCCGAATCAACGAGATCCTCGACAAGATCTCGCGTGCTGGCTACGAAAGCCTGAGCAAGGAAGAAAAAGATTTTTTGTTTAATTCAAGCCGCAAGAACTGATGGAGTTGACGGAAGAGCAACAGCCGCGTACAGAACAGCCGCCCCAGATGGTTCCTCCCAGGAAGCGAAGAAAATTCTTCCTGGATGAAATCCTGTTGTGGCTGAACTATGTTGCCATTGCCATGCTTCTGTTTTCATACCTGGCCCCGCATATCAGTCCGCATGTATTCTGGCCCCTCGCTTTTTTTGGCATTTCCTATCCCCTGTTAGTCCTGATCAATGTCTTGTTTGTGGTATACTGGTTGTTGCGCTGGAAGATGAAGTTCCTGTATTCGCTCGGGACCATCCTCCTGGGTATACAGATCCTGAATGGGTATGTACAGATAAACGTACGTCCGGCGCCTCTGGCATTTGCGAATGCCAAACACAAACTCAAGATCATGAGTTTCAATACAAAACTGTTTGATTTATATAACTGGTCGCACAACCTCGAAACCAGGAGCAAGATTTTTGACCTGATCAAATCTGAATCTGCCGATATTATCTGTATGCAGGAGTTTTTCAATTCCGACAAAGGTCATTTTCGCAACCTCGATACACTGGTCAAATTCCAGCACGCAAAATATTCGCATGTAGAATATCAGGTTACCCTCCGCGGAACAGACCACTGGGGCATGGCCACGTTCAGCAGCTACCCGATTGTAAATCGCGGGCATATCGATTTCAATACCCGCGGGAACAACAGCTGTATGTATACCGATCTGAAGATAGGCGAAGATACCATCCGTGTCTACAATGTACACATGCAAAGCATCCATTTCAGCGTAAACGATTATAAATTCATGGAATCTCTCCTTGACATCAAAGATATCACCGAACTCGAAGGGTCGCGCAGCATCCTGCACCGCCTCAAATGGGCTTTTGAACGTCGTGCCGGACAGGCCGATATCATCGAAGACCATATACACTCCTGCCATTATCCGGTTGTAATCTGCGGCGATTTTAACGATACCCCGGCTTCGTATACCTATCACATGCTCAGCAAAGGCCTGGACGATGCATTTCTGATCAGCGGCAACGGGTTTGGAAGAACGTATTACGGAAAATTCCCTTCTTTCCGCATCGATTATATCCTGCACAGCAAGGGTATCCAAAGCTGGAATTTCAAGACCATCATTTCAGAGCTTTCAGACCACTACCCGATAACGTGTACGATTGGGGTGGGGAAATGAAGGATTGGGGATTTTAGAAGCAAAACTTAAAATTTATGAACGCGCAATCCAAATAAATTCAACATCTTTCATTAATTCCAAATTCCATAATCCCAAATCTTTTTTCCCTACCTTTGAAGCACTAAAAACCTCCTCATGAAACAGTTGAGATCCATTACTTCCCTGCTCCTTCTGATTGCAGGCAGCGCCTCCATGCAGGCCCAGGAAAAAGCATTCAACAAAGGCGATTTTGTAATCGATGCCGGAGCCAATTTTATCTACTATAATAACACCAGTACAATCACACCCGAAACAGGAGCTTCGGTGATCAAAAACGAGAAAATGACCGGTGCTGTTTATGCTGCCGGGCTTGAATATGGTCTTTTTGGCTGGCTGGGTGTTGGGGTAAAGGTAAGATATGACGATTATATTTCGAGTGTCGATTCCATCACCCATCTCAAGACCAGCGCTACAGGTTATGATGTGATCGCAAATCTGAACCTGCATCTGATCAAGACCGCCCACCTCGATATTCCGATTGGCGTGGGTTATGGTTATTCGGGTATCCAATACAATGTACCCACCGATACCGTGATCGGTAAATTGAAAGGCCAGGGGGCTATTTTCGATATCCATGCCGACCCTAAATTGTATTTTGGGAATCATTTCGGCATCAATTTTCATGTTGCCTACACCTACTACGGGTACCCAGACGTAATCTACAACGACAACAAAGCAGGGACACTCTCCACCACACATCTCACGGCCACCGGTCTGAACCTGGGCGTAGGCCTGCAGCTTAGATTCTGAGACACCGCAAAAAAAACAGTAGCATTGAGCAAAATAGTCAGTAAACAGAAAGCTAGTAGAACCGCAGGTTGATGAAGGAATCCGCCTCCGATAGCCACGATCCGTTTGCAGCCCTCCGTATCCGGGAATTCAGTTTTTTTGTCTGCGCCCGGTTCTTTATGACCCTGGCTATCCAGATGCAAAGCGTAATTGTTGGCTGGCAGGTATACAGCATCACCAAGGATGTCTTATCCTTAGGTTATATCGGTTTAGCCGAAGCGCTTCCTTACATAGCCGTTTCACTTTTTTCGGGCCATGTGGCCGATATCATCAGCCGCAAACGCATCATCCTGGTTTCAACCGGGATGATGATCCTCACTTCAGCAGCCCTTTCCTGGTTCTCGTCGGATGCTTCGGGCCTGATTCACCGGTGGGGGACTACCCCTATCTTCATCCTCATCGCTTGCAGCGGAATTATCCGGGCCTTCCTGGGTCCCGCTTTCCCGGCCTGGATGGCGCAGATTGTCCCTCGGTCGAGCTACACCAATGCAGCCACCTGGAACAGCACCATCTGGCACACGGGTTTTATTGGCGGTAATGCCCTGGGCGGTTTGCTTTGTATGTTTGGTCTGAGCCGGGCCTACCTCATTGTGTTCATGATCCTTTCCACTGCCCTGTTTTTCGTAACTTTTATCGGCAAAAAGCCTGTTCCTCCCAGAGAACAGGGCGAATCACTCAGCCAGAGCCTGATGGTAGGTCTGAACTTTGTATTTAAAAACAAAATTGTACTCGGTGCGCTTTCGCTCGATCTGTTTGCTGTCTTATTCGGTGGAGCTGTGGCCCTGTTACCCGCCTTTGCCGATAAAATTCTGCATGTGGGTTCTGCCGAGTTCGGACTCATGCGGGCTGCCCCGGCAACAGGTGCGGTATGTATGGCCTTTCTACTGGCTTATTTCCCTCAGAAAAAGAATGCAGGACGTAACCTGCTGTTCGCCATCACCGGTTTTGGGCTGGCCACCATTGGTTTTGCTTATTCCACCAACATGTATCTTTCTATGTTCTTGCTTGCACTCTCCGGAGCGTTCGACAACGTAAGCGTGGTGATACGCCACAGCATCCTACAGCTGCTTACCCCCGACTCCATGCGAGGGCGTGTCTCGGCCGTAAACAATATCTTTATCGGATCCTCCAACGAGATCGGCGCGTTCGAATCGGGCGTAACGGCCCGGCTTATGGGTTTGGTTCCCTCGGTTGTTTTCGGAGGGGTCATGACCGTCGTGATTGTCGGGATCACGGCCAAGGTGGCCCCGGCGCTTCGGAAGCTTAACCTCAAAGCGATAGAATAATAAGATTTGATAGTTGTGTTTCTTTCCTGCCCCGTTTCAGAGAACTGAGTCTGAAAATCACCTGGTTTTTGCCTTGTCAAAAAATTGTCCTCCACTCGATGAAGCATCTCTTGACAAAGGAGAAGGGTGTATTTACCAGGGGGCAGACTGTATCTACGAAGGAGAAGCGTGTGTTTACGAAGGGATAGCCTGTATTTACGAAGGAGGAGCATGTTTTTACGAAGGGATAGACTGTTTTTACGAAGGGATAGACTGTATTTACGAAGGAGAAGCGTGTTTTTACGAAGGGATAGACTGTATTTACGAAGGGAAAGCGTGTATTTACGAAGGAGAAGCGTGTTTTTACGAAGGGATAGACTGTATTTACGAAGGGAAAGCGTGTATTTACGAAGAAGAAGCGTGTTTTTATGAAGGGATAGACTGTATTTACGAAGGGAAAGCGTGTATTTACGAAGAAGAAGCGTGTTTTTATGAAGGGATAGACTGTATTTACGAAGGAGAAGCGAGTTTTTATGAAGGGAAAGCGTTGACTATGACACTGAAACCGAATCAGATACGGAATGAATTGCCTCCAGGAAGCCGTCATTGGATGCTCGCCCCCTGGCTGGTTAATTCATCTGCAATACCTTACGATGGTTGCTGTGTGTAAATTGTAAGAACAGACTAAAAAGAGGCCCATTGCCCCCTCTCCGCTCAAAGCCGAATTGTAAACCGAATATGTTGAGGTTTCTGCTGATCAATACTTCCACAGCTCCAGCAAACGTTTTTCAAAACGCACTTCGGGCAGGAAGTTCTGTTCAAGCTCGGGTGAAAACGGGATAGGCGTATCCAGACTGGCCACCCTCACCACCGGGGCGTCCAAATTCTCAAAACATTGCTCGCTGATGGCAGCGGCAATCTCCCCACCGATTCCGCCCATTAAGGTATCTTCATGCAAGACAATCACCTTGCCTGTCTTGTTTACCGAATCAAGAACAGTCTTCATATCGAGTGGTGAAAGGGTTCGGAGATCGATTAAATCTGCTGATATATCTTTGTGTTTATCAAGCACTTTGAGTGCCCAATGTACACCAAAACCATAGGTAACAATACTAAGGTCAGCGCCTTCCCTCAGGAGGTTTGCTTTTCCGAATTCGATGGTATAATATCCATCGGGGACATCCTGGGTATAGCTCCTGTACAATGCTTTATGTTCGAAGAACATGACGGGGTTCGGGTCTTCGAATGCGGTCAGAAGCAGACCTTTTGCATCTTTCGGGAATGCCGGATAGGCAATTTTAAGCCCTGGGGTATGAAAAAACCAGGCCTCGTTCGACTGGGAATGGAATGGTCCGGCGGCCACACCGGCCCCGGTAGGCATACGCACCACGACATCGGCATGTTGACCCCAGCGCCAATGGCTTTTGGCCAGGTTGTTCACGATCTGGGTCATGCCTTCGGTGACAAAATCGGCAAACTGCATTTCAACCATGGCTTTATATCCTTTGATGCTCAGCCCAAGACCTGCACCCAGGATGGCCGATTCGCAGAGTGGTGTATTCCTGACCCGGTCTTTTCCAAACTCTTTCACAAAGCCATCGGTAATTTTAAAGGCTCCTCCATATTCGCCTATATCCTGACCCATCAGTACCAGATTCGGGTGTTTTTGCATAGCCAGACGCATCCCATCCGAAATGGCATCGATCATGCGTTTGGAGGTGACTTTTTCAGCGACCGGTTCTGTAGAAATCTGAAAATCCTGAAAAAGATCGGCGTATTCGCGTTCGGTATCGGGTTGTACAATTTCTTCGGCGAAGGCTACTTCTATGCCCTTTTCGATCTCTTCCTTGATTTTGGCCCTGTACTCCAGATGCAGGGGTTCTGTCAAAATCCCTTCTTCCCTTAAAAATTTCTCGTAATTGTTCAGGGGGTCTTTCTTGGCCCACATGTCAAATAACTCCTGGGGGATGTATTTGGTTCCGCTGGCTTCTTCATGTCCGCGCATCCTGAAAGTCATGAGCTCTAGCAATACCGGTCGCGGCTTTTTGCGGATGGATTCGGCCAGACGTTTTACGGTTTCGTATACCTCCAGAATATTGTTTCCATCTACCTGTACTGCTTCGATTCCATACCCAATCCCTTTGTCAATAAACTGTTTGCATCGAAACTGTTCGCTCGAAGGGGTAGACAGTCCGTAACCATTGTTTTCTACCGCGTAAATAACAGGCAAATCCCAGACGGCAGCTGTATTCAGCGATTCGTGAAAATCTCCTTCGCTTGCCCCCCCGTCGCCGGTATAAACAAGGGTTACCTTATTTTCATTACCAAGCAGCGTACCCAGGGCAATACCATCGGCTACTCCCATCTGGGGGCCGAGGTGGGAGATCATTCCAACGATATGATATTGGTTCGTGCCGAAATGGAACGAGCGGTCCCTGCCTTTTGTAAACCCCGACATCTTTCCCTGGAATTGGGCAAAAAGCCGGCTCAGGGGTATAGCGCGAACGGTAAAAACACCCAGGTTACGGTGCATGGGCAAGATATACTCATCGGGGGCCAGGGCCATTGCGGCGCCGACAGAACCAGCTTCCTGACCGATGCCCGAAAACCACTTGGAGATGCGCCCCTGACGGAGCAGGACGAGCATCTTTTCTTCGATCATCCGGGGGCGGAGCAGTTCTTCATAGAGTTTCAACAGGAGGGTATCTGAAAGAGATTTCCGGTCATACCGGATCGCTGTGTCGGAGGTGATCATGGTGTATTTTTTGAATTGAATGCGGCTCAAAAGTACTAACTTTGGCAGAGAATAAGCAGGACATGATTCAGGAAATAGCGGTTTATCTGATTTTTGCGGTGGCCCTGGCCTACATAGGCTGGCGTTCATGGAAATCGCTCACCCGCAAGGATTGCGGAGGGGGCTGTGCTTCGTGTGGGGGTATCGATGTGAAAGCCATCGAACAAAAAATACGCGAGGACGCAAAGCTGCAAAAACCATAGCCGCATAAGCTACGGTTGAAGAGGCAGACAAACTCACCACAAGATCATTTTTAACCGACAGCCATCAGGGCGAAGGATTCTTTGGAAGCTCGGTATAAAACGATAACCCAAATGTTTGGGCAAAAAAAAAAGGAACGCAATCCGTTCCTTTTTTTCTTTTTTCAAAGATTATTTACCTTTCTTCTTGGCTCCTTTTTCTTCTTTTGGAGCCTTGATCAGCTTCTTGGTAATAGAATCTTCATGGGCAGCTTTAGCAGCTTCAGCAGCTTTTGCCATTTCCATGTCAGCTTTTGCTTTTTCAGCAGCAGCCATAGAGTCAGCTTTCGCTTTCTGCATTGTGGCAATTTTGCCTAAAGAATCAGCTACGCGTGTAGAATCGGCTTTTGCCTTTGCAGCCAGGTCAGCAGCGCTAGGTCCGCAGGCAACGATTGCAGTCATACCGGCAACTGCAACAATCGAGAGTAATTTTTTCATTTTGGTTTTGATATGTGTTAGTAGTTTAAACTGGTCGCAAAATTATACGAATATTTGAATAACATGCAAATTTGCGTTAACTTTTTTTAACAGCCCTCTGTTAGTAATCGATGAAGACGGTTGAATTGGAGCTAAAAGAGGGGTTCAGGCAAGGCTGAAAGGTAAAAAAAAGACCCGTTTTCGCGGTGCGAGAACGGGTCTTTTAGTGTTCAGGGCAAACGCAGTGTCCTGAGTTGCGTCTTTATTTTTTTGCTTTAGCTGCCTTTGGCTCTTTGATAAGCTTCTTGGTAACTGAATCTTCATGGGCAGCTTTAGCAGCTTCAGCAGCTTTTGCCATTTCCATGTCAGCTTTCGCTTTTTCAGCAGCAGCAGCAGAATCAGCTTTCGCTTTCGCCATTGTTGCAATTTTAGATAAAGAGTCAGCAACATGGATTGAATCCTGTTTTGCTTTCTCTGCTTTTTCTGCAGCGCTTGGACCGCAGGCAACGATTGCTGTCATACCTGCAACAGCAATGATTGAGAATAGATGTTTCATTTTGTTTTCTTGTTTTTGGTTAACCGGGCGCAAATGTATACCAATTTATATTAATTACGAAAATTTTTTTAGTGTTGCTTTAAAAGTTAATTTTGTTGCTGTGCAATTTAACGCTGTTTTTGTTCGTTTATACCGCTAAATTACTGAATACATGAAGAAAAAACTCGTTTTACTGGCCTCTGTGCTTCTTCTTGCGGCGCTCTTCATGATCTCTTCATGTGCAAAAGAAAACACCACTCCTCCTTTCCTGCAGCTTACAGGAGGTAACACGGTGGCTCAGGCTCTTCCAAACGTAAAGAACGGCGGCACCTGGGTGGATCCCGGATACTCGGCAAAAGAGAGTAGTGAAGATCTGACCAATCAGGTACGCGTTTATGGTACCGTCAACCCAAACATAAAGGGTGTCTACACCCTTACCTATGCAGTGAAGGATGCATCCGGCAATGTCAGTACACAAACACGAACGGTCACTGTTTATAACGATGCCGACTCCCTGGCCAACGTATACTCCGTTGTAGATTCTACTGTTTATCCATTCGCTGTGACAGGCTATGCCATAACCATCACCTCCGATCTGTATACCGACAGCGTTGTCCATTTCAATACCTTTGCCGGACTGAACAACGACAGTACCGTCATTGGCCGGGTAAACCGCATCACCCATACCCTGGTAGTGCAGCATCAAAAAGTAATGTTCTACCCGGTAATCAGCACACTCCCGCAGACACATGCGTTTACGGGAGCAGGCACCGATTCAACCGGAGCCCTTATACCCAGTGTCATCCATTTTACCTATACCGACTCGACCACAGGAGGCAAAACGGTTCACCACACCCGGTGGATCAATTGACCGTTTGATTTTTTTCGCATTCTCTTTCTCTTTCTGTTTTATGTAATTTTGCCGGGTGCTCAATTACAAGTATCACGTTTATCTTTTAGTGAAACGGCTTGGCCTTTCACTCCTGCTTTTCTTCTTCTGCCGGGCAGCCTTTTTTGCGTTCAACCATAGGCATTTTCCAGACACAGGTATTTTTGAGTTTGCCTGGCTTTGCATACCGGCGCTGCGTTTTGATGTCAGCGCGGTGTTGTCAATCCACCTCCCTTTCTTGTTTTGTTCCCTTCTCCCGTTCACGTTTATCGCCCGACCGCGATATCAGGTGTTTCTGCGCTGGCTTTTTTATTTTACGAACACGGTTGTTCTGGCTGCCAATTGCATGGATGTGGCCTATTATCCCTTCACCTTGAAACGCCTGACCTGGGACATTTTTAGTCTGCTCCGGCATCCGGCCAATCTTGGCAATCCTTCAAGTTACCTTACACACTACTGGTATGTTGTGTTGCTTTTTTGTGCAGGTCTGTGGATCATGCAGCGTTTGTACCGGTTTATCGGGCAAGGTAAACCGCTTCCTCCCCTCACCTTCATTGCCGCCGAATCCTGGATCGTTACCTTGTTTGCCTTCCTGCTTCTTTCGGGTGCTGCGGTTCTGGGAATACGCGGAGGGTGGCAGCTTGTTCCTATCTCGAACAGCACCGCGGCTGAATATACCCGGCCTGCGAATATCCCGATCGTCCTGAATTCGGTGTTCAGTCTGGTCAGTACTGTTGGTCAGGAGAAACTCAACCCACCTGTTTATTTTACGGAAGACGAGCTCTGCTCCATATACAATCCTGAACAAAGCGGATGGGGCAAGGGGTTTACCAAAATGAATGTGGTTGTAGTCATTCTCGAAAGCTTTTCGAAGGAATTTACCTCGCTGGGAAACAAACCAAGCATCACCCCCTTTTTTGACTCTATCCTGCTACAGGGCTATGTGTTTACCCATGCTTTTGCAAACGGAAAACGATCGGCCGAGGGCATTCCGGCCATCATCTCGGGTATCCCGGCGCTGATGAACGAAGGGTTTCCTTTCTCGGCTTATGCCGATAATCATCAAACCAGCCTGCCCTCGCTGTTAAAACCCGAAGGATACTCCACCTCTTTTTTTCATGGAGGCACCAACGGAACGATGAATTTCGAAAGTTTTTGTGCCAACGCCGGGTTTGATCACTATTTCGGACGGACGGAATATGACAACGATGCTGATTTTGATGGAAACTGGGGCATCTGGGATGAGCCGTTTCTTCAGTTTTTCGCTAAAAAGCTGAGCGCGATGAAGGAGCCTTTTTTTTCAACCGTGTTTACACTCAGCTCCCACGACCCGTTTTGGATCCCCGAACAGTACAAAAACCGGTTTGAAGGAGGGAAACGGACGATTGATCCCTGTGTCAAATATTCGGATTATGCTTTAAAGCGCTTTTTTGAGACCATCCGTTCAAAACCCTGGTTCAAAAACACGTTATTCGTATTTACACCCGACCACACTGCC